>CABVRZ010000032.1 GCA_902500775.1 uncultured Nitrospira sp. | reverse complement strand
TCGAATCGTACCACTGCGAGACATCGTATCCTCGCTCACTTGATGCTGCCATAATATGTCCCTCCTTCTGCAGAAATAAATTCGCTCTCTAACACTGAATAATCCGACACTCCTCTGTACAGAAGACAGCCCTTACTTTTTAAGATCCCTTTTCACTTAGCTGCAAGTTTACACTCATAGATCACAGCATTTCAATACTATCGTCTACATCGCCGCTATCGCATTATCTTAATACTATCAAATGGTTATACGGCTACTCTGGTCTGGTCTTGCCCTGCGCCACGGAAGATATCACGGCCGGCCGGAAGCAATCTCTCGCCATAGTTATGGCTCCGTTATTTTGCCGGACGCATTTCATCGTCACATAACCAAAGGAGGAGTCTGTCGATATCGGCTGGCAATCAGATAACCGGCGATCTTCGTCTATACATGATAATCACCACACGAAGAGTCCTCGTTGATCCCACACACGCCATACCGTAACATGTGGCCATGGCGTTAGGACATTCTCTCCCTCCCCAGTCGAATACGAGGCTACCAAAGCCAGCGGCAAGATTCTTATTGGCAATCTTCGTCGTCGGACTTGTCATTGTGGGATCCCAGTTCCTTGCCGGGCCAACCGTCCAGAAGGAAGCGTTGATCGCAGATATCATAAAGAACTGGCAGGAAGCGCATCCATCAGCACAGCGCTTTCTGATCTTGTCCGATTTCCACAATGAAGCGGTGTTGGACAACGATACTGCTCTCATCTGGGAAATTGCACCGCAAGCAACGACTGTCACCTGGAATGAAGCTCGCATCACCTGTGGTAAGAGAGCGACTGGAGGCCAACGAGGCTGGCGCTTGCCAGCACCAACCGAGATGCGTAGCTTGGTGGGACCCGCTGTGGACTCTCCGATCCCTCATATCCCTCCAGGCCATCCATTCCTGAACATCCAGCCAACATCCTATTGGACGGTGGTTTCCGAAGCGAACCAGCCATCCTATGCGAAATATGTTGATGCTTTCCTCGGAAACGTACTCAGTTTTTTTCAGGTCTATACCTACCCGGTCTGGTGCGTTCGCGGTCCACTCACATCGCCGACCTCTTAATCAGAAATGGACAGAAAAGGTGTACAGCTCATCGCCAAGTCTGTGATCAACTAGCCACGACCGTTCTCCCCTGTCCCATGGACTGCATAAAATGTCTATATGCTGTTGGTCAGTCCGTGTACAATGCCACCGCCAATCACATTTTTGATGGGGAAACCTGCTTGTGACTCTTCGAGAACAACTGGCTAAAGCGTTCCACGACACAGGATCCTTTAAGTGCGATCGCACCAATGGGTTCAAGTTGGCGTCGGGTGAAATCAGCCCATTCTACGTTGATTGTCGCGCGCTCATGGCGCATCCGGAGGCTCGTCGGCTTGTTGCCCAATTGGCTTATGACGCCCTCATCGAAGTCGACTTTGACTGTTTAGGTGGCCTTGAGATCGGAGCGATCCCCATCGCCGTGACCATTTCTGATTTCGCTTGTGCAGCCTCCCCACCAAAACTTTGGCGGACGTTCGTCGTCCGCAAACAAGCCAAAGACCATGGATTAGGAAAGTTGATCGAGGGCAGCATTCACCCAGGCGACCGGGTATTAATCGTGGACGATGTTCTCACCAGTGGTGGGTCGTTGTTGAAAGCCGTAGGGGCCGCGCGAGATGCTGAACTTCAGGTAGAGCATGCATTGGTAATTGTCGATCGCCAAGAGCAGGACGGAAAGGCGCGTGTAGAACAGGCAAAAGTTCACCTGAGGAGTCTGTTAACGATTCAGGATCTCATGGGCGTAATGAAGCAGCACTCCTAAACCCCGCTCATACGTGTACCCCCGCGCATTCAATTGCACTCAAACTGAATCCCCCATCGCCGCTCCTCAATAGCCTCCTGTGCTCCATCAAGCGGGCTCACCACGCGGGTACGCCCTTTCGCCTCTCCCTCACGCAGGATTGAGTAGGTCCCCCCCTTACACTTTTCTTTCATGAGATCGAGCCCTTCTTTTCGAAAGGATGAGAGCATCGGTCCTTGTCCATCTTTAAATGGATAGATGGCGACCCCCCCACGCTCATGCTCCTGCACAATCTTGGCTCCATCCGCACAACCGACAAGCCCGAGACAGATCACGGTGGCGAGAGGAAACAGGCAAGACTTGATCACCGAGGACTCACCCCGATAACGGTGGGAAGCGGGATATGAAAACTGGTGCTGCCGTTGAACAAACTCTTCCATGAATCTCCTTCCTGACTCTGCAAATCCTTCTCCCACAGTGAGTCCACTATGCGCAAATCCGATGATGATCCGCCATCCATCGCCATGGCACGACGCACAGTGGGAAGCGCCTCCTTGAAACAGCGGCCAATGTCGAAAAGCGGAACCACGCCCAAACTTTTAAAGACCAGGATGTGTCCTCTTTCGGTCTCGGCCACGATCGTTTGGTAGGCGTACTTTCCTGAATCCCTGACACGGATCTTACCGGATTGGTCGAGTAGCATGAGGGCCTGTGCCGCTTCACCATAGACGGGCCGACCTTCATCGAACAGGTCAGAGGCCAAGTCGAGTATCCGCGCATTTTTTATACCCTTCACAGTCGGTTCCGCCACGAACAACCCTTTCCACAAGTTATGCCGATGACCTCCCACCGAACGACCCGCTTGGTAGAGAAGACCAAGGTACGTGAAATTTTCACGGAACAGCCCCGCATTGAATACGAGCTGATGGCCTGTTCGATGGAGCCATTCCCCGATCTTAGGCGGTTGCGTCAATCCTTCCTGAGCATAATGGTGAACAGAGAACCTTGTGCGCTCAGGATCGACATCAACCACCAGCATAGTTGGCAGAGTGGGACAGGAATGGTTAGGTTTCCAGACGGACACCATGAGACCATCGGAAAGGCGTTCCCAAGCAATCTGCTGGCCAAGACCAGGCCCAGGCATCAGCATCACTGCTGCGACAGCCATGCCAACGCATTGCACAATACTACATCGCCACTGACACCTTCTGTTCATCGGCCCACCACATTTGCGATCGGAAGCGGGCGTACCACGCATGCATCATCATGGACTGAACGTCTGGGGGTGCTCCAGAACCTCTGGCGGTGGACCGTGGCTGATGTGATTCTTCGAGGTCTGATCCAAAAGATCTCGAACCGTCCCTGCCAAGGCCTCCGTCGTGAAGGGTTTCTGCAGATAGGCCATCGCCTCATCGCCGCCCCCGATTCCGATATCATCCTCATATCCTGAAATAAAGAGCAGTTTCAGTTCCGGTTTGATGACACGAAGATGTCGAGCCAGCTCCGTCCCACTCATGCCTGGCATGACGACATCGGTCAACAACAGTTGGAGCTTTCCCATGTACGGAGTGGCGACCAGGCAGGCTTCGATACCATTTCTTGCCTCAAGAATTCGATACCCTAGCTTGCGCAACTCCTCCCGAATCAAGAGTCGTACCGCTTCATCATCCTCAACCAACAGAATGGTTTCTTGTCCTCTCTGTCGTTTCTCGACTGAAGCCTCTCCCGTTGATACGTCGATATCGGTGATGATACGTGGAAAGTACACATCGACGCGTGTGCCTGCACCGAGCTGCGTCGTCACATCCAATCCACCACCGCTCTGCGTCACAATGTCGAAGACGGTCGACAACCCCAATCCTGTTCCCTTCTCCTCATCCTTGGTCGTAAAGAACGGCTCGAACATCTGTGCCTGCACCTCGGGAGGCATTCCACAACCCGTATCGGATACAGACAACACCACATACTCGCCTGGTGATAGGTCCATCGTACGATACATCGGAGCTCGATCAAGATGCCTCGAGTGCAGCTCAACCGTCAGCTTGCCCCCCTCTGGCATGGCATCCCTTGCGTTCACAACAAGATTCATGACGATCTGCTCGACGAACGCCGGATCCGACTTGATACGAAGATCATCCGGACACAGTCTTACTGTCAGTTGAATATCTTCGCCGATCACTCGACGAAGCATGGATTGAAAATCAGCGAGCAGGGTGTTCAGGCTAACGACTTTTGCCTCAGACGGTCGCTTTCGGCTAAACATCAATAATTGGCGAATAAGCCCCTTCGCACGCTCGCCAGCCTGTTGGATTTCTTGGATTGGCAGTCGCAAAGGATGAGCGACATCCAATTCGTTCAGCACCGCCTGACTGTGCCCCAGAATCACAGTCAGCAAATTATTGAAATCATGGGCGAGTCCTCCCGCGAGACGACCGACTGATTCAAACTTCTGGATGTGACACAATTGTAAATGGTTCTGGACTAGCGCATCTTCCGCTTCTCTTCGTGCCTCCCGCTCTCGCCGCTCGTTCAAGATCCGTTGGACGGCAGGAATTAACCGTCCCACAGCCTCCTTTGGGATGACATCGGTCACCCCGCGCGACAAGAGCTCCGTGATCACTGGTTCGTTGATAGCGTGGGACACAAAAATGAATGGTACATGAGAAGCCACCTTCTGCGCTAATGCCAAGGCCTGGTTCCCGTCACATCCAGGCGTATTGAACTCAGCGAGAATGAGATCCGTCCGATCTTTAGTCAGATATGCGGTAAAAGAAGATTGGGTCTCGACCCGGTTGATGACACAGGCCATCCCACCATCGGTCAATATTCTACCGAGACGTTCACTGTCCTCGCTATTGGATTCGAGATGGACTATGCGTAGCGGAGTCTTCATAGAGAGGTTATTGATGGGAACAGGCTCTTTCTGGAGGCGGTTCGTTGATCACTCCCCAAAACACCCCGAGCTCCTTGACTGCCGATAAGAATTGCTGAAACTCCACCGGCTTTACGACATAGGCGTTGGCGCCAAGCGTGTAACTTTCAGCCAAATCTCGTTCTTCTCGAGATGACGTCAACATCACGACGGGGATCGCACGTAAATTGGCGTCTGCCTTGATGGTGCGCAAGACTTCGAGCCCATTGACCTTCGGCATCTTGAGGTCAAGAAACACGACCGCGGGATTCCCCTTCAACCGAGCCCCGAATTGTCCGCGGCAGTATAAATAATCCAGCACTTCTGCTCCGTCGTGACACAGAACAACTTTATCGGATATATGCTCTTCCTCCATCGCAGCCATCGCAAGTTCTGCATCTCGGGGGTTATCTTCAGCAAGTACAATCGGCTTCGCTTGTGTCATCGCTGGGTCCCCTCTCTGGATAATGCGACATAGAAGGTTGCTCCCTTGCCAAGTGCCCCCTCGGCCCATGTCCGACCTCCATGACGATGAATGATCCGACGAACATTAGCAAGTCCGATCCCTGTTCCCTCAAACTCGTCAGCGCGGTGTAACCTCTGGAACACGCCAAACAGTTTCGGAGCGTACTGCATATCGAACCCCACTCCATTGTCACGAACATAGAGGACGATCTCGTCTGAACTAGCAGGTTCTACACCGATCTCAATGGAGGCCGTAGCCCTGGTACTCGTAAACTTCAGTGCATTGGTGAGTAAATTCATAAAGACCTGTCGCAGCATGGACGGATCGCCCTTTACCTCAGGTAGTGAGGCAAGTGTCCATGATATCTGACGTCCATGCAAATCAAGGCGCAGGTCGGAGAGAATGCTCTTAATCAGCTGATCCATGTTCACGGTCATCTGCAGCATTTCTTGACGGCCCATTCGAGAGAATACCAGCAGATCATCGATCAGTTGTCCCATCTGTTTTGCAGCACCTGAAATCGTCTGGAGATAACGCGCGGCTTTCTCATTCAACGAGTGATCGACCGTCTTTCGCAAGAGGGCAGCATAGCCATCAATATGTCGCAACGGCGCTCGAAGATCATGCGACACCGAGTAACTGAACGCTTCTAGTTCTTTATTGGCCTCTTCAAGTAGTTCTCCTCGACGCTGTAGCTCACCGGCTACACGGCGTCGCTCGGTAATGTCATGGCGAATCAGATAGTAGACTGACGCCAGCAGCATCAGTTGTAAGCCGCCACCGATCGCTAAGAGCATGATCGTATGGCGTGTACTTGCCGCGGATGCGATCACCCGTTGAGCCACGGCTTGTCGTTCAGATACATCCATCTCATTGATGATCTGGTGAATCCCCTCGAGTTCACGTCTTCCAGCTCCATCCAACGCCATTGTTCTCACAGATTGGATGCCACGCTCCTGTATCTGCATAATCGCCTTTGACTCCACACCCAGCTGACGTTCGATTAACCGATGGAGCACGTCCGCACGCTGCCGTTGATCAGGAACATCCTGGGTCAATTCGTCGAGATAGGCCGTCAATGTCGGTTTCTGATCTATCACCCGCTTATAGGCCTCGAGATAGGCTCGCTCACCCGTCACGAGATACCGCCGATGCATACCCTCCGCCTCACTCATTGCAGTCTCAATGGTGCCGAGCAGTTGGATCAACTCATGACTCCGACTATCAAGCCCACTGTTCCGGAGAAGACCGTTAGTATTGTGATACGAAATTGCACTAATGATGAGGATTCCAACAAACACAAGGCTAAACCCGGCGAGAACTCGTTGCTCGATTGTCAGGGTCTGAAACCACTTGAAAAGACGCTGGAAGGGAGTAAGAGTTTCTGGAGTCAAACCACTCGGAACCGTGCCCGCTTCACCACGTAAAAAAGGGGGATTGGCCTGATGGTTGGTGGCTGATTCCATAAATCTGGACGACATGCACCAGACACACCGATCGCTCTAGAGTCACCTAACAGGGAGACCAGACTATTCGTTTGTCTAACAGAATTGTAGCAGAACTGCGCAGATGGCAAAGCAGAAAACTAACTGCCGACCAAAAGACTCGCGGGGCTGACCGTGGCTGCAGGCGTCATAAAATTCGCAAACATGAGTGTGGCGGCAACCACCCATTCCGTAAACGGTTGAGGATAGATTCCGATGACCAGGGTCCCGGCGAGACCAACATAAATCACCGCCTTCATGGACCCTGAAATCGAAATAGGAGAAGGATCAACGGGCTCATTGATATACATTTGTTTGACCACGATCAGGTAGTAGTACATCGAAATGACGATATTGATCAGCCCAACAGTGATTAAGGTGTATAGCCCTTCTTTGATCGCGGCAATAAAGATGTAGAGTTTCCCGATAAACCCAGCAAGCGGGGGGACCCCGGCAAGGGAGAGGAGGAACAGCAACATCGAAAAGGCGAGGAAAGGTGAACGGCGCCCTAATCCCCGGTAGTCTTCAATCTCATCCCTTCCAATGGCCTGACTCACGGCAATGACCACCGCAAAAGCCCCGATGTTTGCGAAGAGATACGCCAGGAGGTAGAAGAGAATCGCGTCATTTCCCATCTTGGTTCCGGCGGCAAGACCGATGAGTACATTTCCGATCTGTGCGATACCAGAATAGGCTAGGAGCCGTTTGATATTTCGTTGTGCTATGGCCACGATATTGCCGTAGGTCATAGACACAATGGATACGGCAACGAGCAAGTAGATCCAGATCGGCTTGAACGTCCCTAATGCCACGATGAAAATCCGGAGTAAGATGGCCAGAGCCGCACCCTTCGGAGCAATGGACAAAAAGGCCGTGACCGGCGTCGGAGCACCATGGTACGTATCTGGAATCCAGGAATGGAAAGGGACCGCGCCGATCTTAAAGCCCAGTGCCGCAAAGATGAGCAGAAACCCGATAATCAAACCAGGTGTCGCCGGAGCGGACGCCATATCTGAGAACACAAGTTTCCCGGTTTCCCCGTACACCAGACTGATGCCATAGGCAAAGAGACCCGCAGCAAACACGCCAAGGATAAAAAACTTCAGGCCGGCCTCATTCGAAGCCAAATCATCTCGCAGATACGACACCAAGATATAAAATCCGAGCGTGGAGAACTCCAAACTGACGAACACCGACAGCAGATCGTTGGCTGAGGCCATGAACATCATACCGAGCGCCGACATGACGACCAGCGCATAATATTCGCCACGGAACAACGTAAACCGGTCAACGTACTCGATCGACGCCAGAATGACGAGGATCGTAGACCCTAGGATGAATATCTTGAAAAAAATCGCCATCCGGTCGAGCACAAACATGTTCCCGAACAGCGTCCCGGATACTTGATTCACGTCAAACCACGCCAAACAGCCAAGAGTGGCCAACAGCCCACCGACGCTCAAATAGGCCAGTCGTTCTTTAGGCATTTGGGGTGAGACAAAGTCGACCGTGATGACGACACAGAGCCAGCACGTCAGGAAGATCTCGGGCAACAAGAGGAGCAAATCGGAGAAGGACAGGTTCAGCACAAAGTTCATTCTTGTCCTCCTCGAGACACTTCAGACCCCTGAGAGATAGGCTTGTTTGAGACCATTGGGAGAGAAGGACGTTCAGTGACAACCGCCGCACCCCTCCCCCCCTCTACTCCTTCACCGCCATCCGCAACTGGAACCACGCGCGTAATCCGTGCAATCAATGGGTCCACACCGGACCGGACCACGTCATACAGGTGCATGGGGAAAATACCAAATCCGATGCTGATCGTGATCATCATCAGAAGCGGTAAGCGATCAACCGTGCCGACAGCGTCGTGCGCATGGCTGTACTTTTGATTCATCGGCCCATAGAACAACCCGCGCATCATTTTAAAGAGGTACGCAAGCGTCAACACGATACCAAGCATGGCCACGATTACTTGAAGAGGGTACTTGTTCCAACTCCCGACGACGATCATGATCTCCGCCACGAAATTGACGGTGCCAGGCATACCGATCGACGCCATACATCCCACAATAAAACAGCCGGAAATAAACGGCATCTTATTGGAGAGGCCTCCTAACGACGGAATGTCACGAGTATGTGTTTGGTCATAGACCCATCCGGCCATCGCGAACAGCATGCCGGTCGCCATCGCATGTGCAAACATATAGATGACTGCTCCGCTCAGGCTGATGTAATTCAAGGCCGCCATCCCGAGGAACACGTACCCCATGTGGCTTGAGCTCGAATACCCGATCACATACTTCGTATCTTTCGCATAAAATGCCACAAAGCCACCGTAGATAATGCTGAACATGCACAACACGGCCGCAATCGGCATCAGTTCCCTAGTGGTCTCAGGCAAGATTTCAAAGGCTACTCGAATAATCGAAAAGTGTCCGAGTTTCATCAACACGCCGGCATGCAGCATGCTCGTCGCAGCAGGAGCCGCCGCATGGCCGACCGGCGACCACGAGTGCAACGGCCAGATAGGGGCAATCGATGCGAATCCAAAAAACACCAGGATCCAGATAATCTTGTCGAGCGTCGTCCCGAGCACCGGGATATTCATGAGGTTGGCTTGCTCTCGAAGCACCAAGATATCGAAGGTGTTCAGTCCGGAAAACTTATAGATCAGCAAGATCCCCATGAGCGCGGCCACGGCAAAGGCGGAGAGGAACAGGACCAGCTTCATCGCGGCGTACTCTTTGCTGTTCGACCCGAAATTAAAAATAAAGCCGACCGAGTCTCTCTGCTTCAACCCTTCAGGGTCGGTCATCTCCAAATATTTCTTGGTATGACTTCCCCACATACCCAACAGCAGGTACATCGGAATGACTGACATTTCGTAGAAGAAGTAGAGGAAAAAGAGGTCCAGTGACATGAACACGCCGATGGTGGCAGCCGCCAAGATCAGCAACCAGATATAGAATTCCTTCGCCCGATCCTTGATGTGCCAGGACACGAAGATCCCGGCGAATAGGAGGATGGACGAAGCCAACACCAACGGGGTCCCGATCCCGTCGACCCCCAGGTACAACGCAATACCCAATTCCTTCGACCAGGCAAACTTTTGGACAAACTGAAAGCCGCCTTGGACCGGATCATACCCATAGAAGATGTAGAGCGAGGCGACGAGCGAGACAAACGCGGCACTCGCGGCAATCCCCCGCACCAGCGTCGGTTGCCGATTGGACACAAAAATCAACCCGAGCGCTCCCGCAAACGGAGCGAAGAGAATATAAAGGAGTGCGTACTCTCCCATTGCGAAGCCTGTTACCTTCTTTCTGTCAAATCGTTATCGAGAGCGGCGGTCGTCTCGTGATGCAGCCGATCAACTAGCGCTTGAACTGAGCCATTCATGATCTTCAAGAACGGAGACGGATAGAGTCCGATCCAGAGGATCATGATGGACAGAGACGCCGCAATGACCATCTCTCGCAGTTGCAAATCACTCATCGTGCTCTTGACGGAGTTGCCGAGTGGCCCCAGCATGGATCGCTCGTAATACCAGAGAAAATAGGCCGCACCAAAAATCACCCCAAGTACGGCAACTGACCCAACCCACCATTTGGCTTTAAAGGCACCTACCAGGATGAGAAACTCACCGACAAACCCGTTGGTGCCCGGGAGTCCAATCGACGCCAGGCCAATAATCAAAAAGAAAGTTGCAAGTAGCGGTACTTGTTTTGCCATGCCTCCGAACGCTGACAATTCCGTCGTCTGTTGGCGGGAATACAGAAACCCCGCAATGAAGAAGAGTCCGGCCGTGCTGAACCCCAGATTGATCATCGTCAGGAGGCTGCCCTGCAAACCTTGATAATTCAAGGCAAACAATCCCACCACCACAAAACCGAGATGGCTGACGCTACTGTAGGCGAGCAAGCGCCGAAAATCAGCTTGAACCAACGCCATCCACGCGCCATACAGAATCGCGCACAGCCCTAAACCCACGACGACCGTCACGATCGTGTCACTCTTCGAAGCATCCGGTAGAAGGGGAATGCTGAAACGGATGAAGCCAAAGGTCCCGAGCTTGAGGCCCGCTAAGACAACCGCCATCCCAATAGGACCCTCTAAGAGGGCATCAGGCAACCAGGTGTGGAACGGAAAGACCGGAGCTTTGAACGCAAACCCGAGGAACATCAGCCAAAAGATGATGATCTGTTGGCTGATAGGAATCGGGACCGTGAGCAACTCAAGTAGATCGAACGAGTAGGCATGATCGCTGTGATGGAGCGAGGCCCACTGGTGGTAATTGATGTCCAGTAGTGCGATCCCCACGAGCATAAACACGCTGCCTAAGAGTGTATATATGACGAACTTCAGTGCCGCATAATGGCGGTCAGCTCCCGCACCCCACAGCTTGATCAGGAAATAGCTGGGAATCAGCATCAGCTCCCAGAACACGAAGAACAGGATCAAGTCCAACGACAAAAAGACCCCCATGGTCGTCGTTTCCAGCGCCAGGAGACACATCATGTACAGTTTGACTTGGTGTCGAATCGTATCCCATGAATAGACCACAACCAGAACGGTCAGGAAGGCTGTCAGGCCGACGAACAAGACACTGATCCCATCGACGGCGAGGTGATAGCTGATCCCCAATGCAGGGATCCATTGCACTCGCTCCGCAAACTGCATCGCGGCCGATTCAGGGACAAACCGGAGAAGGACAAACAACGTCAGGGCAAGTTCCACAAGGGCAATGGTGAGCGTCGAGCTTCGGACCATGTCCTCATCATCAAACAACCATAGGACGACGGCTCCCGCCACGGGCAGAAACAAAATACAGGACAGAATGGGAAAGACCGCAGTAAGCTCTTCGAGCATGATGACCGTGGGTTTAGGCTATTCCCTACATCTGAACGACAAGTTGAACAACCAGGGCTAGAAGAAAAATCCCTGCAACAATAATCGCAGCATAATGATGCACCATGCCGCTTTGCATTTTTCGCCCCTCTCGGGCAGCGAGGTGATTCCCATATCCGATGACATTCAGTCCGGCGTAGACGATGTACTTTTCAACCCATGTTGATCCGGACGCACCCCAATCAGCGAGATGACCCACTCCTCGCACCACACCATCGATGATCGTCCGATCAAACCAATCCAGGATCCTTCCGAGGCGTTTAAGAGGCTCGACGAAGAGGAGGTCGTACAATTCATCGATATAGTATTTGTTTAAAAGCAATCGATACACACTGGAAAACTTCTCAGCCCATCCCTCTGCCGTCGCGGGGCTCACGGCATAGAGGAAGTGCGCAAGTCCCCACCCCATCAAGGCAATGGCAATCGCCACACCCATCAGGAGAATGGTCATTCCCCCACTGGCTTCATGCTCAGTCTCACTTCCAACAACCGGAGACAAAAACCCGTGCAACCACCCCTGTTCTGGTGGAAATCCTAATGCCAATCCACCAAACCCTGAAAGAAACGCGAGGACCATCAAAGGAGCGATCATCACCATCGGAGATTCATGCACGTGCTCCTCGGTATGATGATCCATCCTGGAGGATCCATAGAAGGTCAAATACGTCAGACGAAACATATAGAACGATGTCATCAGCGCGCCAGCTGCCGCCAGGGTGTAGAGCAGATAGTGATGCGTGTTGAAAGCATGGGCCATAATCTCATCCTTGCTCCAGAATCCTGCTAGAGGAGGAAGGCCCGCAATTGCAATGGTGCCGATCAGAAAGAGACGATGGGTCCACGGTATGCGCTTACTCAATCCACCCATTTTTTGAATATCTTGCTCCCCCGCGAGAGCATGAATGACCGACCCGGCGGACAGGAACAAGAGCGCTTTGAAGAAGGCGTGGGTCATGACATGAAACACCGAGGCCGTGTAGGCACCGATCCCGCAGCCCAGAAACATGTACCCAAGTTGGCTGACCGTCGAATAGGCCAAGACACGCTTGATGTCGGTCTGCACCAACCCGATCGTTGCCGCGAACAGAGCCGTCCCACCACCCACGAATGCCACAACGGACATCGCAAACGGAGAGAGATCAAAGATGGCGTGATTGCGGACGATCATGTAGACGCCGGCGGTCACCATTGTCGCCGCGTGAATGAGTGCGCTGACCGGGGTCGGCCCCTCCATGGCATCAGGTAACCAAGTATGGAGCGGCAGTTGAGCAGATTTCCCAACCGCACCGACGAGCAGACACAGCGCTATGGCTGTGGCCATCTCGGGAGACAGCTGTCCAAGCTGAGCGAAGACCTTTGTATAGTCCAGCGTCTTGAAATTGACAAACACCAGGAAGATGGCAAGGAGAAAACCGGCGTCCCCGATCCGATTCACAACGAAGGCTTTGGACGCGGCTTTCGCTGCAGAGACCTTGTCATAGTAGTACCCGATCAAGAGATAGGAACAGAGCCCCACACCCTCCCAGCCGATAAACAACACCAGATAGTTGTTCCCCATGACCAGGAGCAACATGGAGACCATGAACAGATTCATGTACGTGAAGAAGCGGGTAAACCCGACCTCCCCATGCATATACCCGACAGAATAGACGTGAATCAGAAAACCCACGCCGGTCACGACCAGCAGCCAGGCACACGTCAACGGATCAACCAGGTAGGCAAGATTGATCGTCAAATCTCCGCCGAAAATCCATCGATACACAACGACTTCATGCGACACACCTGTCCGCAAGACATCCGCAAACACCCCGATCGTACACAAAAAGGATAGGCCGACAGACCCCCAGGCTAACCGATGGGCCAGTTCATGCGAGTACCGATTGCCAAAGACACCGTTCGCGATGACCGCAAGCAGTGGAAACACGGGAATCAATTTGATCAGGAGATCTGTTACATCAGACACAACGTCCTACGTTTTTCTCAGGATGCTCAGCTAAGCGAGAAGGCTGGTGAAACCAGGTCCTACTGCATCCGCTGGGGGCAATTTTGAGGGCATGGAGCACCGAAGACAGAACACGATGCCGCTCTCAACATCCTGCTACCACTTCAAAAGGTTCATTTCGTCTACATTCGTCGAAATCTTACTCCGAAAGACCACAATGATAATGGCCAACCCAATAGCCGCTTCCCCAGCGGCAATTGCGATGATAAACAACGCCACAAGCTGCCCGGCCATCGATTCGAGATAGTGTGAGAAAGCGACCAGATTGATGTTCGCTGCATTCAACATCACCTCGACGGACATGAGCACGATGATAAAGTTCCGCCGAATCAGGACGCCCAGTAATCCCGTCATAAACAGAACGGCACTCACAGCGACATAAGCGGACAGCGGGATCATCGACGGTCCTGCCCAGCCTCTAAGGTTTTCGGCGTTTTTGCCAACACAATGGCACCGATGATCGCCCCGAGCAGAAAGATTCCCACTATTTCAAACTGTAAGAGATGATCACTAAACATCTTGATACCAACTGCATAGGTATTGCCCTCTTGCAACACCGCACCAGCAGACACCCCTCCCTTGGCCCCATCAAACGGAGATTGGAGGAGGAGAAAGAGTACGTACAGAGCCCCTAACGCCGACAACCCGGCAAAATACGGCGCCGAGGAGTGGAAGTAGCGCTCGTCCGTTTTCAGATTCATCAACATCAGCACAAAGAGATAGAGCACCAAAATCGCCCCGACATAGACAATAACCTGCACCGCCCACAGAAATTCGGCGTTCAACAGAATGAACAAACCGGAGACATGCATGAGCAAGACGAGCAATGATAAGGCGCAGTGGACAGGGTTGCGCAGGGCGACCGTGAAGACTCCGGCGGCAATACTGACCAATGCAAAGTACGAGAAAAATACCAAGATCATGTTGTCGGCTCAACTCAGATGCTTTGGAGGCGATTGTGTCGATTGAGCGACTGACTGCGGGAAGTAGTATCGATACGCTCGGCTCTCTTCGACGTTCTTTTCTTGATTGTGCGCATACAAGTACTTCTTCCCATCCTCGAGATGCCGCTCGCCAATATCGTACAGACGGTTTTTGTCGAACAAGAGACTCCGCTTATCATGAGTGGAGTACTCATACATCTTAGTCATGGCTAACGCATTGACGGGACAGGCTTCGACACAGTACCCACAGAACACGCATTTCGTAATATCAATGTAAAATTCACTGGCATACCGTTGAAGCGGTCGCGTGGTATCTTCGGCACTGATCACTTTAATGCAATGCGATGGGCAGGCGGCTTCGCACAAATCGCAACCGACACATCGTTCCTGGCCATCATCGTATCGTAACAATCCCAAGGCACCTCGATGCGCGTCCGGAATCGTGCGGTGCTCCCGTGGATATTGAAACGTCATCGGTCGATGGAGCATATGCCGAAACGTCACTTTCATTGCGTCCCAGATTTCATAAAAGAGGGCCGCATGGAGAATCTTTTTGGTCAAAGCCGAGACGCTCATCATAGGCTCCTGGTCATGAGCAACCGAACATCATCCTGGAATCATACTGGTTCAACATTGACCCACATCTGCTTGAATGACGGGACGCCGGTCGTGGCGTCGACGGTCACTGTCATCAAATCTTTTACCGGAGGCTCATTAAAATGTTCAGGGAAAAAGCAGGTGCCTGGGGCAACCGACTGATCCGCCTGTACGGCGATCTGGAGAGAACCACGGTCCGACGTCAGGCGCACCTTCGCTCCCTCCTGCAGACCTAGGCCTTCCAGATCTCGCACATTCATCCGCAGCTTCGCCGTGTTCGGAGCGATCGTGATTAGACCGGCCGCCTGAGTCGATAGTTTCCCCGAATGCATCAGCAGCTGTCCCATCAACAGTGCAAACGGGCGAGTCGGTGCTTTGACTTCAGGAGTTGCCCGATATCGCTCCATGACTTCTGTCGCATACCCCTTGGATAAGTACGTGTCTGGCCCCGGCGTGGTCTTGCGGAGCTGACCGAGATTGTAGTACCCGGGCAGCAGCTTCATGATCTCGCTTTGGATATCATTTGCGGATTCATAGTCCCATTGGCATCCCAGCGCATTGGCTAGAGCGGTCATGATGTGCCAATCCGGCAGACTTTCTCCACGCAGATCCATCGCTTGTCGAACACGAAGGACCCGTCCCTCGAAATTCGTAAAGGTGCCGTCCTTTTCTGCATAGGTACAGGCCGGGAGCACAAAATGCGCTAGCTTTGCCGTATCAGTCAAAAACGGATCCTGGACAACCAATAATTCAAGCCGTTCGAGTCCAGCCCGTACCTCCATGGAGGCCGGAAGCGTAGCCAACGGATTTTCGCCCAGGATATACAAGGCCTTGATCTGGCCAGTCCGACACCGCTTCAAAATTTCAACCAGGTGCGCTCCAGACCCCAGAGGAGGTAGCGCGGTGTCCCAGGCCTTGGCAAAACGATCACGCACTCCTGGATCATCATATCGTCCCTGTCCTGGAAGGAATTCAGACACCGTGCCCATATCGACCGCGCCCTGCTCATTGGGCTCCTCAGTCACCGTACTCACCCCACATCCCGGCCGACCGAGCTTTCCGGTAATCCAGGCCAGATCCATCAGCTTGAGGACATTCTGATAGCCGTTCGTCCTCCGGACAATTCCTTCCGCACACAGGATGATTGATCTCGGTGATTCGGCAAAAATTCTGACAATGTCCTGGAAGACCTCGCCGTCCAATCCCGTCTGCGCAGTCACGTGTTCCATTGACAGGTTGGCCACGGCTTTCTTGATCGCCTCAAATGCCTGAGGATGCTTTCCGACAACCGTTTCGTCCACGACATCCAAATCAATGGCTGTCTTGACAAGTCCATCGATCACCGCGCCTTCTGTCCCGGGCTTGATTAGAAACGGATGCGAGGCCAGCTTACTCATATTCGTAATGGCACTGTCGAGTGTGACCACCTGAGCCCTGTACACGCGTACCGCCTCCTTAATGCGTACGGCCGTAAGCGGGTTCGTCTCCGTAATATTGGAACCGATCACGAGAATTGCTTTCGCCTTTGTGAGATCCTCCCAATCATTTGATGTCCTGCCCAGGCCGATGGCATGCTTGGACGCCAGCACAAAGTTCATATGGCCGTAGCGCGCGCTACTATCCAGCTGGTTGGTTCCGAACGCCGTGCGCATGAGTTTCTGAAACAGATATAGCTCTTCATTGGTACACCGAGCCGTCACGAGCCCGGCGATGGCATCGGGACCATGCTGACGTTTGATTTCAACGAATCGGTCGACGAGGGCGTGCATAGTCTCCAACCATGGCTTTTCAACCAAGCGTCCGCTTTCACGAACCAAGGGTTGAACGAGCCGACTCTGACTATCGAGCGATTCAAATCCAAAACGTCCCCGCACACACAGCCCGCCATGCCCTTTGGCTGTATCAGATCGATCACCCCATTTATTTTTCCACGACAGCGGCGAGGTGACCCGGACGACTTCTTCATCTTTCGTTTCCAAGTACATCTGGCACCCATCTCCGCAATAATTGCAGGTGGTTGTCGTCTTTTTCATCTGCCAGGGTTTGTAGAGATACTTGGAAAATTTGTTCGTAATCGCACCGACCGGACAGACCGCAAGACAGTCTCCGCAGAATTCACAATTCAGGGCCAAGTCGCCTTTCGCCACCACTTGGTTGAATCCGCCCTTTTTCATGAACTGCAGCGCGTCGATCATCAGAACGTCTTTGCAGACATTGATGCACTCCGCGCAGGCGATACAGCGATTCATGTTGAAATCAAGCACGGGACTGCGGGTATCTTCCGGAATAAATTTCTGCTTCGCATTGGCCAAGTTGGTCACGCCATGCTGGAACGCCATGTCTTGTAATTCGCAATGGCCGTCCGCATCGCAGACCGGACAATCAAGGGGATGCACCGACAGGTGTTTCTCAACCGCTTTCTTACGGGCAAGGAAGAGATCTTCCCCTTCGGTACGAATCACCATCCCCGCTGTTGCTTTCGCGGTGCACGATCGAACAGGCGCCTTTTTGCCTTCCTGCATGACAAGGCACATGCCACAGGAACCAAACGGGTCGAATGTGTAGTGGTAACACATCGCCGGAATGATCTTTCCTGTCACGGAGATGACGTCGTAGAGTGACACCCCGTCCTTTGCTGTAACGGTTTTTCCGTCAATGCTCAATTCGATGCTTGTGGCTTCAACGTCGGGATTTGTTGCTGGCTTCAGTCCCATAACTTGATCCGGTTTTAGGTCGTTACTTCTTCACGTTGAATCGAAATTCCATACTCACTATCGATCACATTCACCCATCACAATATCGTAGGTCCCGAAAATCGTGCAGGCATCAGAAATCATGTATCCTCTGGCCATATGATCGAAGGCACCCATATGGATAAAAGATGGGGCACGAATTTTCAGTCGATACGGCTTTCCCCCACCTGTACTGACAATATGAAAACCGAGTTCCCCTTTGTGTGCTTCTGTGCCGCAATAGATTTCTCCCGGAGGAGCATCAAACCCCTGCGAGAACAGTTTGAATTGCTGGATCATCGCTTCCAGGTTCGTGAAAACTCGTTCCTTCGGCGGCAGCGTGATGCTCGGAGCATCCGCCATGATCGGACCTTCCTGCATCTGCTCCAGACATTGCCGGATAATCTTGACGCTCTCATATAGCTCCATCATCCGAATCCAATACCGATCATAGGTGTCGCCGTTTTTTCCCACCGGCACACTAAACTCACACTTTGGATAGGCGCTATAGGGCTCATACTTACGCAGGTCATAGTCAACACCGGATCCGCGCAGGACCGGCCCGCTCAGCCCAAAACTAACGGCGTCTTCTGCAGAAATGACGGCGACCCCTTTAGTACGTCCGAGCCAAATACGATTCTTCTCTAGAAACACCTGATATTCATCGATTTTTGGCGGGAAATAATCGAGGAACTGCTTTAATTTATCGATCAACGAGGGAGTCAGATCGCGCTCCACTCCGCCGATTCGATACCAACTGGTCGTCAAACGCGCCCCGCACAGTTCATCAAACCAGTCCAGCAGAATTTCTCGATCTCGGAAACAATAGAAGAACACCGTCATCGCACCGATATCGAGAGCCTGAGCGCTCAGCCAAAATTGATGGCCGATGATGCGTTGCACTTCAGCGACAATCGTCCGTAAGTATTCTGCGCGCTCCGGCACTTGTAAGTTCAGGAGCTTTTCAACAGCTCGACAGTATGCAAAGTTGTTATACATCGCACAGACGTAGTCCAGCCGATCCGTATGAGGAATGAACTGATGATAGGTCCCCTCCTCTGCGAGTTTTTCGACTCCTCGATGGAGGAAACCCATGACCGGGGTGGACTTCACGAGCCGTTCCCCCTCCAACTCTAAGATGACCTTGAGCACACCATGCGTGCTCGGGTGTTGGGGCCCCATGTTGAGTAGGAGCTCCTCCGTGCGCAGCGTCGGAAGCGTTTCGCTTTCCGGATGCTCCGGATCAACCTTGTAAACGGTGGTTCTTTGATCTTCAAAGGCCATGCGACGTTTAACCCCTACCGCTGCACTTCGTCCAAAAACTCAAACGTATCTCGCCATCCCTTACCACGCAACGGAAAATCTTTCCGCAAGGGATACCCCTCAGTGTAGTCATCAGGCATGAGAATACGACGGAGATCCGGATGGTTTCGGAAACGGATCCCCATCATGTCGTAGACTTCACGCTCCATGAAGTCCGCCCCTTTCCACAGATCCGTCAAAGAATCCACCACACAATCTGATTCGGGCACCCGAGTCTTGAGTCGAATTCGGTGGCGTTTTCGAATCGAGTAGAACTCCCAGACTACCTCAAACCGTTCTTCATCATCAGGCCAATCCACGGAGCTCACATGGACGATATAATCAAAATCCATCCCTGGATCATCACGTAGAAATAGGGCAACCTCGCGGAGCTTGTCACGAGTGACCGTCACGGCCACATCGCCACGCCATTCGCTCATGTTGGTCACACCAACCGAGAACGTATGTTGAACCCGCAGTAAGAGAGGGTGCATGTCCGTTTCGTCAGGCCTTCAAATTCGCCTTCACCTGATCAGGTTGCGTGACAAACACACGTTTTTGCATGATGCGCTCTTGCAGCTTGAGGATCCCGTCCAGGAGGGCCTCCGGGGTTGGTGGACAACCGGGCACATAAATATCAACCGGAATGAACCGGTCCACGCCCTGTACGACCGGATAACTATCGTAGATATTCCCAGACGTTGCACAAGAACCCATAGCAATCACGTATTTCGGCTCAGGCATTTGATCGTAAATTTTCCGAATGACCGGCGCCATTCGACGACACACTGTTCCTGCCACAATCATCAAATCCGATTGCCGTGGCGACCCACGAAACACTCCGGCCCCAAAGCGATCCAGATCGTACCGTGACGAGACAGCGGCCATCATTTCGATGGCACAACAGGCGAGTCCGAAGGTCATTGGCCAAAGCGAGCCTTTTCTGGCCCAGTTGACGGCCTTTTCAAGGGAGCCCGTAATCACGTCCGGAACCCCATCCTTCTCATGACGTCCTAACTGGATCAGTCCCATAAGCCCTCAATCCCACTCCAGAGCGCCTTTGCGCCAGGCATACACATAGGCCACGACAAACAGCCCAATAAAGATCAACATCTCAATCAATCCGACAACCCCGATTTTGGTGAACACAACCGCCCAGGGATAGAGAAAAATGACCTCGATGTCGAAGATGACGAACAACATCGCAAAAATATAATACCTGACAGGGAACGGCATTCGCGCGTCTGAAAATGGCTCGGATCCGCACTCATAGGTTGATAGTTTCTCGGGCTCAGGATATCTGGGTTGCACAAAGTAGCTGACCAACAACGTCAGCATTCCCAAAATTAACCCTACGAAGATAAAGAGAAAAATTGGGAAATACTTCGTCAGATATTCAAGAAGAATCTCTGATCCGCTCATATGGTTTTCTCTTACAAGGCATTGACCTGAAAGACTATTCCAGGCGCAAGGGGTGAAATCTTAGTGCCCTATCCTTTGGGATAGCAAGCGAACAAAGGACCTAAGCCTTGCTCACCCGAAAGCCCTACATCCAGGCAGGTGGGGAATAGAAATAAAATGATTGATTATACAAGGAGTTAGAATCTGACGAGAACAACCATCACGGGATGGATTGGTCACTTAACAACTGTTCTTGGTCTGCACGCTCGTCGGATGTCGTAGGCTTCGCCTGCTCCCATTCTAACACCAGCGCGGACAGCGGCTTGGCCGCCCGTCTCCGATGAATCTGGGTTTCGATTCGGGCCTTTTTAGGGAATCCCCTAAAACCAGCAAGATACCCATTGGCTACGTTCTCAACATCCATATCGCGCCTCAGTATACATCTCGAGGAATTGATAGAAAACCTCCACAGCTCGCACGTTACCACCTGAAAGAAACTCAGGTCAAACCCTATGCACGTTCACCTCAAATTCTTGACAAGACAGCGTCGTTTGCTATGGTTTTGAAGCGACCTTCGCCTCAAATAAGGATTCCTTTTATGAAAATCACGATCTCCCTCCTCTTGGTATTGTATTCAGGAATGAGTCTCTGCCTTGATTGGGCGCTCGCTCAGGCCTCAAATCTCGAGTCGGTTCGGATTCTGGACGGAGCGCTCGCCTTCTCCAGCGGAATGATTGAGAAGACATCGCCGATGGATGGGACCGTGAATTTGGTCACCGGTGACAATCAAGCATCGGGGAATCGAATGCTCTTGGGAAAAGGAGACTCCCTGTATCTCAAGTTGGATAACCCAGCCGATGTCGTCACCGGTGATCTCTTTACCGTATACCGACGAGTACGAAAAGTATTCCATCCCGTCACTCGAGAGTACCTTGGGTTTGTGGTCAATCGTTCGGCAGTCGTGCGGGTGACCGCTACAGATCACGCTCTCACAACGGCGGAAATTTTGGTGAATTATGGGCCTGTGGCCCCCGGCGACCCGGTCACACGATTTAAGGATCCAGCGAAAGATGTTACGACCGCCTCCGCGATGCCAGCGCATGATGCCACAAACAGCTCCGCGACGAACGCCTCCGACCTCGAAGGGATGATCGTTGAACTCCAGGCCGATCGCGCTATGACTTTGGTTTCACAATCCAATGTTGTGTACATCGATCGCGGACGGGAGGATGGACTGAAAACAAGCGATCTCCTCGAGATTCACCGGTATAGCGCTGGGTTGCCCCCCCGGAAGATTGGGCAGCTCAAAGTGTTATCGACGGAACCACGCACGGCGGTTGCCAAAGTCCTGAGGGCAAATACCCGTGTCATTAAGGGAGACCGCTTCAGATTCGTCGGAACTCCTGATCCCTCTTCTTCCCCTGTCGTAGCACTCGCGCATGTCCCAACGGAACAGACCAATCCAACACCTCATGCACCCCCGGTCGATCTAGTCTCCAGCAAGATGAAAGTACAGGATGCCGCTGGACAAAGTCGCCTCAACCTGGGCGAGTTCGCGAAGTTCCTACACTATGAATCAGGGGATGCTGCTCTCAAGCCAGAGAACTACACCCTGCTTGATCAGCTCATTGAATATCTGCGCATGAGCGGCGATACCCGACTGATTCGAATTGAAGGCCATACTGATAATGTCGAAATCGGCCCGTCCCTCAAGGCCCGTTACCCGAGTAATTGGGAATTGTCTAAAGTCCGCGCAAACGGTGTGCTCCGCTATCTTATCGAGAAAGGTGGTATCGACTCGTCCAGGATTACCGCCATGCCTCTTGGAGATAGCAAGCCAACAGCGTCGAATGAGATGGAAGAGGGTCGCACGAAGAATCGCCGTGTGGAGATCGTTCTGTATATCGCCGAGGCCGATGCTCCTGAAGAGCCCTCACAAACACGGACGTTGAGCACAGATTCTCCCCATTTAACCGCTAACGGAAGCAACAATCTACCGAGCCCCTCTACGCCTGCTTCGGATACCGGAGGCTCCGCCACCCGTGGAACGTTGTCCCTCGGCGATTCTTCCCAGAGCAGTACCGGTACGCCTGACGCCAGTAGTCCTTCCGTGACAATGGAGCCGAATCGACCAGAGACTGCTCAGCAACAGCCAGTAAGCGGAACACCAACGGAATAGGATCACTCACGAAGGGTGGATCCATCCTCAGTCCATCCCATAATCTTCCTACCGCCTACTCATCCTACTCAGGACAGGTGACACACTCGGTGTCCTTCACAATTCCATACTGTTAGAATGCGGCATGGCTCGCCAGGATACGTCGGCTGCGCACCAGCACACAGAGGCTCTGTATGCTGATGTACTTATTCCACGCCATATCGCAAAAACCTTCACCTATCTCGTTCCCTGCTCCTTAACTCAGCGTATTCAGACCGGCCGTCTGGTAAAGGTGCCTTTCGGTCGATCCGTCCTTGAAGGAGTCGTCGTTTCTGTCAGCTCCCACCTCGCCCCAGAAATGACACCTGCATCCCTCAAAGCGATCCTTTCCCTGGTCGAAGATCGGCACACTTCGACGATCTCTCCCACTCTGCTCGATCTCTCTCGGAAGATTGCAGAGTACTATGTGGCACCCTGGGGCCAATGCCTTCGGTTACTTTGCGCCCCGATGCCCGTCTCCCCCACCCGCTATATCGCCACACAACTCGGCCGCGAGGCCCTGGAAACAGGGAACTGCCCCGATTCACTACGGCCGATGCTGCAGCGAATCAGCCGCCGAGCCTTCGGAATCTTGTCGTCCACACTCCAACCGACTCCACGGATCGATGCCTTGCGAGCGGTTGATGCCCTGATCGAGCGCTCGTGGGTCGATCGTGTACGGTCAGCCACCCAGACTCGCAAGCGACAGCTCCCTCCCCTGACTGAGCCAGCGAAACAGCAAGCATTGCCTCACGCCGCAATCGACAGAGACCAACTCCCCGAGGTAGACCCAACCTGGCGCACTCTTCTCCATGAGTGCTTTCAGGCCGGCCATATGAAGAAAATCGTGCTCCACGCTCCATGGAAACACCGAATAGCAAGACTGGCTGACGCTATTCGCCAGGCACATTTACGCAACAAATCAACAATCGTGGTGTGTGGAGAGACAGCAAAAGCGCGATGGTTGACACACATGCTCTCATCATTAAGTGGACTTCAGATTGACGTGGGCCAGCCAGCTAACACGCCTCGCCGAGGGGATCATCAAGGCCCGACTCCGTCGGTCATCGTAGGAACCCGTTCAGCCATCTTTGCTCAGCTTGATTCACTTGGACTCATCTGGGTTGAAGGAGAAGAGGACTCAGCCCTCAAAGAACCCAGAGAGCCTCGGTACCATGCCAGAGATGTGGCCTGCCTACGGGCGAAGGAGGGGCACGCGGTGGTGGTACTTGCATCGGAACATCCCTCGCTGGAATCGCAATTCGATACCGACGCAGAGGTACATCGCGTTCAGCAGGACATGACCCTTCGACCCACGATTGATCTGGTTGATCTCGGCCAGGAGTCAGGAGGCACTCTCTTAAGCCAAGGCCTCCGTTCTGCCATGCATGAAGCATTAGCAGGCAAGAAAAGGATTCTGCTGTTCCTGAATAAGAGAGGATATGCCAGCACGCTGATCTGTCGAGATTGTGGCTGGGTACCTCGTTGTCCTTCCTGCACGACCGCACTCCCATACTACCGAGATGCTGGCAGCCTTACTTGTCGCTATTGCGGAGTTGTGGAACAGTTGCCGGATGTCTGTCCCCTCTGTCACGCAGCTCACGTGAGTCCTATTGGCGAAGGTACCGAAAAAGTCGAAGCTGAAACTCATCGCCTGTTCCCTCATGCTACGATTGTACGTCTCGACAGTGACACCCTCCGCCGTCCAGCCACCGCCCGTTCCCTGTGGGAACGTGCCCGATCGGGATCCTGCGATATCCTGATAGGGACGCAAGCACTCTTCACCCGTGAGCCACTCCCACAGCACCATGTGGTCGGAATCCTTCAAGCGGATTCTGGCTTGCACATCTCGGATTTTCGAGCCGCAGAACGGACGTACCATCTCCTTGTTGATGCAGTAAGTTTGGCGTACCCAGCGTCCGTTGGAGGGCGAGTCATCGTGCAGACCCGCCTCCCCTCCCATCACACCGTCCAAGCACTCTTATCTGAGAACCCTCATCAATTCTATGACGAAGAACTCGCTGCACGTCGGCTTCTCAACTATCCACCCGTGTGCCACATCGCCGATCTTACCGTCACCGGGCACACGACAACTCTCGTTGAAGAAGCCGCCACCCGGTGGGGGACCGACCTTCAACAACAGACTTCTGTCGAGGAACACCTTGTAGTTCTAGGACCGATACCGACACAGGGGAGACAACCACGCGGCCAGTCCCATCGTCGACTCCTCGTGAAGGGAACTGATCCTGACATCCTCGCGCATCGGCTCCGGGATTCGGTTGAGCGGATGGAACGACAATATCGACACAAGCAAGTCCAATTCGTCGTCGATATGGACCCGGTAGACAGTGGGTAACGTTACACGACTTTCTTTTTTCTCGATCGAGATAACGACGTCCGGGTTGGCTCGTACTCCTCCTCAGACGACGGTTGATCTGTTCGCCAGGCTCGTTTGAACAGGCCATAGGAAAATGAAATCCAAAATACGGAAGAGAACAGACCCAGTACAACCGCGGAGAGGATGGTACCCATCTCGGCTTCGGGGAGGGACTCGGATTGGCCCTTGAGTTGAATCATCAACACCACTGGCCAGGCAAAGCTTTCCAGCCCAAGCAACAGGGTCGCCCACGCCCAGATTTCTGTGATCGACGTGGCTTTCAGCCAGAGAAAGGCCCCCACGACAACCGCCCATCCGAGCACCACGACCGGAGCAACCGTTCCCCAGATCAGCCAGAATCCGATACTGACGACGAGGATCCCCAGAAAACAATTCAGCAGTCTCATAGTTACAGGCTACGCACACCGAGAAGGGCCCAAGTCTGACGGGATTGTAGGACCAAGTCAATGTAAGGGGAACGAGCGCACAGGAGGGCCGGCTAGGTCGTGACCTCGGATGCAACAACTTCAAGAAGTGCTTGGAGCTCAAACGGCTTTTGAAGGGTCCGCTTGGCTCCAAACATTTTTGCCACGTCTAAGAAATTGAGAATACCGATCGTGTCGCTCGCTCCTGTCATCGCAATGATGCGAGATTCAGGGAATTCTCGCCGGAGCGCCATAATGGCCTCTAATCCATCCTGATCCGGCATCACGATATCCATCAGGACGAGATCGGCCGGCGTCGCGCGATAGCGCTCAACTCCCTCTTTTCCATCCCGAGCCTCCTCGACATGGTAACCCGCTCCCTCCAAAGCATCCCGGATCAGTTGGCGGATTTCGGCTTGATCATCAACGATAAGGACCGACAACATCTGGCACCTCAGGCTGTGATGGCGATGGATCAGATCCAGGCTGTTGCGGCGGAACGGATCCCCGATAGGGAGTCGTTTGATCCGAAGCACGACGAATAGTTTGAGCCAACTCTCGAGCGTTTCTCCCAGCAGTGATCACTTGCTGGAGATGGCGATGGGCCTTATTATCGATGGGGATGAGCGAAAGGGCCAACTCGCTGAAACCAAGAACCGCGGTCAGACTGTTGTTGAACTCATGGAAGATACTGCGAGGAATGGCCTGGGGAGATCCCACGTTAGAAAGAGGCGGCGTAAGACTCACGGAGGAGGTCCGATCCGTGATATCAACGAGCATCCCGACAGTCTGGCGTGGCTGAGCTAAGCTGTCCTTTCGATCAAACCACGTCACGTAGCAGAGATTGATCGTGCGAATGGCGCCATCGGTCCGAAGAATACGGTAGGTCACCTCAAAAGTCCGATCCTCCTGGGGATTCTTAAGTGATCGAGTGATCACACTCATCATGTCTCGATCAGAGGGATGGACCAGTTGCACATACCGCTCCAGCGAAACGGATTCCTCCATCCCGAGACCATGGATGGCTCGTAGAACCGGGGACCACCAGCCCGTATCCGTCTTGTGGTCATACTCGAAGATCCCGATCTGCCCAACCTGCACAGCCAGATCCAAGCGCACGTGATCATCCCGGCGTGTTCGTTCAGCATGACGACGAGTCGTGATGTCGACAATGGTCACCAAGAGCGATATCCCTGAGGATAGAACAATCGGGTACAAGCCAATCTCAGCAGGGAATCCCGAACCATCCCTCCGCAAGCTCTGCAGTTCCACATCAATTCTTGAACGATCGTCGGCCGAGGCCGACAAGGCATCGCGAGCTTCGCAAACATACCGTGCACGATCAGAGGACTGAAATAGAGAGTCGACAGGACGGCCGACCAGTTCTCCGTACCCATACCCCAACATCTGCTCAATCTTCCCATTGGCAAGAGAAATCGTTCCTTCTCGGCTCACCAAGACCATGCCACTCGAAGACGCTTCCAAAGCAACCTTAAGCTGAAGCACGCGTTCCTCTGCCAGCGTCGCCATGAGCTTGTAGTCGCTAATGTCTTCGATGGTTCCCGACATCCTGATCGGCTGATCCGGCAATCCGTGCATGAGGACACCTCGGCAACGGACAAATCGCACCACGCCGGAGGGTTGAATGATTCGGCACTCGATATCGTAAGGGCGATCAGAGGTAAACGTCTCTTCGAACAATGCGAGAACACGATCACGATCCTCTGGATGCAGCGATTTTTTAAAGGTGTCATAGGTCGGCGGCACTGACCCAGGCTCGTACCCCAAGATCCGGTACTGCTCGGCCGACCATAGACCTGTGCCACGATCCCCATCCCAGGTCCAACTATTCATATCTGCGATCGTATCCCCGGGCGGGAACGGTTGATAATCATAAGATTCTGATGCCTCTGTGGGCTTCCCATGCGGGGCGTCGGAAAAACAAATGAGAACCGATTCTTGCTCTCCCCAGAGAATGGAACGCATCGACATCGCAACAGCAACAGCTGGCCCATCAAAACGCAGGACCCTCGTTTGAATGTAGCGGTTGGAATCCGGTACGAGCGGTCTCTGTGCGAACTGTTGTCGAACACCCTCTCGCAAGTCCGGATGCACCATGTCTAAAAAATCATGCCCAATCACCTGATCACCGGATGCGACTCCGAGGATATCGGAGCCGGTCTTGTTCACATACACCACCTCTGTGCCTATCACCACTAAGAGGCCTTCTGAAACGTGATCGCATAAAAGGGTTGGAGGCGGCAGATTGCGGAACTCAACTTCCAACTCTCGGACATGGGAGACATCGCGCATGACCCAGATGACTGCGCTGAGTTGCCCCAGCCGGTTCTTGACCGGAGAAAGCATCACCTCATTCCAAAACGAGGTGCCATCCTTTCGATAATGGCGTGCACACACTCGACAAGCCCAACCATCCTGAAGGGCCAGTCCAAGCGTTTCCATCGACGCGCGATCAGTATCGGGACCACTAAGAATCGTGTAGAGTTGTCCGAGAATTTCATGCTCGGCGTAGCCGGTCATCGAGAGGAAGGCTCTGTTCACTTGGCGGATAGGATGGTGCGAGAGCGTGGCATCAGTGATGAGCACACCACATTTAGTTGCTTCGATCACCTGCGACTTCAGAATGCTCTCCCGCTGCACTCGAAGTGCATGCCAGAGCGAGAGGCTCAAGAGGAGCAACATTCCTAGGAAAAGACCGGCTGCCATGAGAGACAACCTCCCGACATACCCGGACAACACACAACGGTCTCACGTATCTCGCTATCGCTGCCCGCAAACGTTGAAAAGAGAAATGACCGTCGCAGCAATGAGACACCTTCTCCTGATGGGATTGGGTCTCACCGTCCTATTTAGTTCTGAACACGAATAGTTCAGCCTAACCTTACAGGAATCGATAGAAGAACAACACAGGATGATGGGGTTGCGGGAGACAAATTTTGCCTCTACCTGGCTAGAGCCGAATGTGAGCAGCCTAACCTTGTCGTTTCACAAAAAAGGCAGCTGCCTGTGCGCGGCGCGTGATGCGAAGCTTCTGAAAGACGTTGGCCAAGTAGTTTTTGACCGTTTTGTCACTGAGTCCGAGAGCAACGGCAATTTCCTTATTGGTCTTGCCCTCAGCGACAAGTGCCACCACTCGCTCCTCTTGCGATGACAACTGATCCGTCCCCGGCGTCGCGGGTAAGTCGTGCAATCCTCTCAGCCATCGCAGCGCCCGTTCGGTTACGGTGGAGTCCAGAATGGATTGGCCCCTGGCGACCGAGCGGATGGCTTCGAGTAAAGCCGCTGAATCGATTTCCTTGAGCACGTAGCCCTGCGCACCAGCCAGGACGGCCGCAAGCACAGAATCATCGTCGGCGTACGAGGTCAGGAAAATGACTCGAGTACTCGGAAGCATCCCAAGAATCTCGCGACACGCATCGACACCAGACCCATCGGGGAGACGGACGTCCATCAAAATGATGTCGGGTTTCAACTTCTGAGACTGGTGAATCGCATCTCCCATAGTCCCGGCTTCTCCGATGACGCTGACGCCTTGGTTCTGGCCCAATACCGTCCGGAGCCCCACACGAATTACTTCATGATCGTCGACAAGCAACACACGAATGGTTTGAGTTGGGGTTTTAGTTGTGAGCATGGGTCGTCTCCTTTGGCAAATCGAGAGAGATCTTCGTCCCACTACGAGGTGTCGATTGAAGGCAGAAAGCCCCGCGGACTTTCTGAGCACGCGCCGCCATATTACCCAACCCATGGCCAACGCCCTGAGTCGAGCTAGTATCAAAACCGATGCCATCATCAGTAATGGCCAACCGAACTGACCGAAGGAGAGAACGGAGCGACACGGTGATTCGCTTGGCGTCACTGTGCCGCAGTGCGTTACTCAGCCCCTCACGGACAATATTGATAATGTGCAGGGCCTGTTCCGTCGAGAGTTGACGTACAGCTGCCTTCTCGATGCGTACCGTGCATTTGGCCGATGTAGAACTGGACATCGTTCTGACTAGGTTTCGAAGCACGGTCGGAAAATCACCGCCCTGTATCACGCGAGATTCCAGGCCGGCGATAAAGTTTCTTACCTCGCCCATCACGTGATTGAGCTGGCCAATCGCCTGATTGAGAGTGGCCGTAAACTTGACCGACACGCGTTGAGGCTGTTGCTTGATCATGGGTTTACAAGCCTCTAACCCAAGCCCTACTGCATACAACGATTGGAGAATTCCGTCGTGGAGGTCCTGGCTGATCCGTTCTCGTTCTTGAAGCGCCGCACTCAAATCACGCTCCCGCTGGATCAACATCTCTTCCATCCGCTTGCGTTCCGTGATGTCGGTCGCCGCACCCAACACCATGTGAGGTATTCCGTCCTCGTCGAGAATCGGGCGTTTCACCGTCTGCAACCAGCGCGTCCTCCCCTCTGCATCCGTGATCCGCTCCTCAGGAATAAAACATTCTTCCATGGAATCCATCACTTCAAGATCCCGCTGACGAAAGAAGGCGATCTCTGCTGAGTTAGAGTTGAAATCCGTATCTGATTTACCGATCAACTCTTCCACCGTGGTGCCGTACGAATCGGCAACCGCTTTGTTCGCCATCGTAAAACGCCCATCCCGATCCTTCGCAAAGACTAAGTTTGGGTCAGTATCGATCACCTGCCGTAAAAACATATGGGAATGCCGAAGCTCTGCTTCAGCCCGTTTGCGTTCTCCAATATCTCGCAGGATCGCACAGCCATACTCTTGCCCATCATACTGCAGATAGTTCAATGTGACTTCTGCCTCCAAGACCTCTCCATTCTGAGACCAATACTTCGCTTCAAAAGCCAACGCGCCCTGATTCTTGAGATGACTCCAATGCTCCGCCCATCGATCCACTGGAAAATTTGGATCGATGTCGTGGATCGTCATGGTTGTCAGAATCTGTCGCGAGTATCCCAACATCAGACAGGCCGTATCATTGACGGTAAAGATTCGACCAGTTGGATCAACCCACAAGATCGCCTCCACGGCCTGATCCACCGAGAACTGGGTCAACTGGAGCGCCCGCTCCAGTTGCTTACTTTCAGTGACATCATCCCCCACCGTCACCATACATCGCTTGCCACCCAATTCAATGAGTTCCGACGATAAGAGACAGTGACGAACCTCCCCGCTTCTGCTGTACAACTTCACTTCTACGTTACGGGCCAATCCCTGCTGCAACAGTTCACGGTATCGAGTCCGTTCTTCTATAGAGTGCCAAAGTCCTATCTGTACCGTCGTGTGCCCCACTACTTCTTCTTTACGATATCCGAATAACTGCCACGCTGCCTCATTAGCATCGACCACTCGGCCGGAATCCAGTTCACTGATCACGACCGGATGGGGGCTAGCTTGGAACGCCTTAGCAAACCGTTCCTCGCTGATGCGCAGGGCTTCCTCGGTCTGCTTGCGCTCGGTAATATCGACCATGGCCCCGATCAACCGAGTCAGCGATCCGTTCTGATCTCGAACGCTATGACACCGCACATCAGTCCACACGAGAGAACCATCTTTCTTAAGCATGCGAAGCTCACAGCGACACATGTTCGCTGTTCCGTCTCGCATCCTTTCCCAATTCTCCATCGCGATGGCTCGGTCGTCGGGAAAGACAAGGTCTAGCCACGCATAAGGCTCAGGGGACAGCTCCTCGGGCGCATAACCAAAGATGGCCTTCAGGTTTGCATCCCCGTAGTAATAGCGATTCCTTTCGATATCCATTTCCCACACGCCCACTTTGCCGATGGCGGTGGCTCGCCCATAGCGTTCTTCGCTCTCCCGCAGTGCAACTTCCACCCGTTTGCGTTCGGTAATATCGTTCCCGACCGTAATCAAGCAGAGTGTCCCGTTGAGTTCGGCCACATCAGACGAGACCAAGACATCGCGCGACTCTCCCGATTTCGTCTTGACCCTCATCTCAAGATTGCAGACCGGTTTCCCGATTTTCACTTGGTCGATGAGCCGAGCTCTATCTTCTGGACTTGGCCAGATCCCAAGCAACAGCGTGGTATTTCCAATAACTTCCTCGCGGCTAAAACCAAATAACTGCAAACAGGCCTCATTGACCTCGATACAACGACCCGTTGCCATCTCCGTGATCCCAATCGGATGAGAGCTTGAGCGAAAGGCCTTGGCAAATCGTTCTTCGCTGTCTCGCAGTGCTTGCTCTGCCTTTCTCCGCTCGGTGATGTCGTCGCACACGATCATTGCCACTAGTTCTCCAGCCTGGCTTTGCAGCACACGTACAAGCTCATGAACCCACAACACCGTGCCATCACGTCGCACCTTGCGGCACTCCCACTGCGCAACTCCTTCAGAATGACGAAAGAACCCTTCCATCTTGGCATGGATGCTCGCTCGATCCTCTTCGAGGAAAAGAGACGCTACCCCTTTGCCGACTAGCTCGTCTACGCGATAGCCTAAGTACTGCGCGCCGTAGAGATTGACGGATTTGATGATTCCTGTTTGGTCGACTGTGAAATACATGGAAGGCGTTTCATCATAAAGGGTTCGGTAGCGTTCTTCGCTGGTTCGCAACTCTGTGGTCCGCTCAATAACCTTACGCTCCAACTCATCATGGGCGCTCTGAAGGGCCTTAGCTACTCGCTTGCGCTCCGTGATGTCTTGGAACGTCCCAAAAGCCCGCACCGCTCGCTCGTTCACAACATCAACCTTGCCGACGACACGCACCGTGATCCGACATCCCTTTGCGGTCATCAACTCCAATTCGAGATCCCACGGTTCCCCGCACTTCATTCCTTTCTCTAGGGCTCCAGCGATGATAGGGCGGCTTTCTGGCGCATAAAAATTCAATGCTGTTTCCACTGTCGGACTGTACAATTCAGGAGTCGTCTCGTGCAGCCGATAGATTTCGTCGCTCCACCACAGGCGATCCGTCAGGAGATCGAGCTGCCATCCCCCGATTTTCCCAATCGATTCCGTTTGGGTCATCAGCGCCAACTGTTGCTTGTGATGTGTGATGTCCTCTGCAATCCCCGCAATGCGATGCTCCCATCCAGCCATCCTCGCTCGGCGATCTGAGATCCATCGGATATGGCCGTCCCGTCCCACGATCCGGTACTCACAATGGAATAGGGCAGTCGCCCCTCCGCTAAGAAACCGATCATGGCTCGCCTTCACCCGCAGATGGTCATCCGGATGGATGGACTCAAGCCACAGGGACCAATTTCGATAGATTTCCTCGCGTTCAATACCCCAAATAAAGGTGAAGGCCGAGTTGACATAGAGGACTCTGCGTTCATCCGGCGCCACATCCGCAATCCAGAATGCCGAACCAACCGACTCAGCGAACTGCTGCCACCGTGCTTCGCTCTCCCGCAGCGCTTCTTGCGCCCGATTGCGCTCGGTGACATCGCGCTTGATGTCGACATAACAGACCGGTTGACCATCGGCATCTTTCACGGCAAAGGCCGTGAGGTCCAAAGTGAGCCCTACCCCACTCTTAGTCTGGCTCACCATCTCACCCCGATAGCTACCATCGGTGGCTAGGACGTGCCCAATGTGAGCGAACCGTTCCTCGCCTAAATGGATGGCGGGGGTATTTCCTGCGAGGTCCTCCATCGAGTAGCCGAGAATCCGTTCGTGCGCACCGTTCTGCTGAAGGTACCGGCCTTGAGGATCAATGATCGCAATTCCATCGATCGAGTGCGTGAAGATCTTCTTATACAGCCTCAACTCTTCCGTCCGGTCGCTTACCTGCTGTTCCAGCGTTGCGTTCAGTTTGGCCAACGCTTCTTCTGCACGCTTGCGCTCGGTGATGTCAGAAAAGATCCCGAGGATCGCGGGCTTGCCGTCCCAGGTGATCCGTCCGGCTTCGACCTGAACCGGGATCGTTGTACCATCCAGCCTCACGTACACTCGCTCCGCGCTATGGACGGAGACACCCCCCTCGAACAGTCGTTTGACATTCTCACGAACCTCTTGATGATAATCAGGATGGATGAACTCAAACGTCGGTCGGTCGAGGATGTCCTGAGGATCCTGTGCACCCATCAAGAGGGCACCGGTTCGATTGACGTAGACCGTTCGTCCTTCACAGAAGACAAAGACACCAGACGGAGACAGTTCGACCAGTGTGCGATACCGCTCTTCGCTTTCCCGAACCAACTCCTCCATCTGTTTACGATCGGTCACATCCGTGTGTGAGCCGAGGAGGCGGAGCTGGCGGCCATCAGCCTCCGTCACAAGGGCGGCCCGAGCTTCAACCCACCGGTAGGTCCCATCCTGATGCCGCAAACGAAACTCCTGTCGGTAATCTCCACCAGGAGTCTGAAGGTAGTCCCGTACATAGGCGATGGCACGATCATGGTCGTCCGGATGGAGCAATCGTTCCCACGTCTCAAACGAGTCCGACAACTCGGTTTCTCCATAACCGAGCTGCCGCTTCCATTCTCCAGAAAAGGCCACGTCATTTGTTTTGGTATTCCAATCCCATAATCCAGTCCCTGATGCCTGCAAGGCTTGGCGAAGATTTTCTCGTGACGTGTGTAACGCTTCTTCAACTTTCTTGCGATCTGTGATATCGAGCGCGCTGCCGGACATGAAAGCCGGACGACCGTTATCATCTTGCAGGACTTCACCACGACAGTGGATTGTTCGAATGTCTCCATCTGCACGGACAATCCGACATTCCACATCGTAGATCGTCCGTCTTGCCAGTGCATCGTCGATCACTCGTTGCACGCGGCCTCGATCATCCGGGTATACTGAAGTCAAAAATGTCTCATGCGTGACCGGGTCGGCTCCCGGTTTGCGGCCGAAGATTCGAAAGAGCTCCGCTGACCACTGTACATTTCCGCTCTCAATGTCCCAATCCCAGCTCCCCAAATGCGCAAGAGCCTGTGCCTCTACGAGATGGCGCTGTTGTTGATTCAGCCTTGTCTCAGCCTGCCGCCGTTGGAGTTCGGCCCCAGCCCGCGAGGCGAAGACGGCCATCAGCGAATTCAGGCGGTCTGTATTGCGTAGCGGTTTCGTATCCATGACCACAAGCAGCCCAATGACCGCGCCGCCTTTCGCCCTGAGAGGAACTCCGCAATATCCTTCGACACCCAATTGGGATAAACGCTCAAAGAGGGGAAATATCGTTCGGATGTCCCGTTCAAAACAGGCAAAAGACTGATTCAGCGCTGTTTCACAAGGGGTATTCACGAGCGGATATTCGAAGTTCTCTACGAGGCTACCGCCGGCCGAGACGGCGATGGTGCGGATCTTCTTAATGGGACCCTGTTGAACTTCCCCGACAATTGCGTACTGCACATTCAAGACTGCGCTCAACTGGCATACGAGGGTCGGAAAGAAATCATCACCCGTGTCCGCCGCAGTTCCGGTGAGGATCGCACGGAGCATGTCAGATCGTTCACGCAGGTCCTGCAACTCGCTGTCGAGCTGTCGCTGGTGCTCGAGGAAGGTCTGATCTCGCTCTGTTCGTTCACGGACGAGGTCAGAAACCTGCTTCTTCAGTAGCTCCAATTCAGCAAGGTGACTGGTCGAACTCATGGTAGGGCTCCTTGCGACGCGACATCGAGAATCCCTGGAGAGCCAGCCGGCTCAGGTAACCACTTCACATCGCGACCGGCTGATTGATTGTGATACTCGCTAGGAGAAGCGGTTTGCCGTACGCCCAGGCTATTGGTTCCTATTACAAGGCACCAAGCGGGCGTTAGTCTCCTATGACAATGGGTGAATGTCTAGATCCAAATGGCCCAAAACTTAGTGGAACCTGGCAGAAATCTTACGGATCACGAGAGTCGGAGGTAGGCTGTAAATCGGTATGGTCTCCACAGTATGATCAGGCAACCATTTGTTTTAATTGATATCTCGCGAGGAATCTTTAGGAAGGTCGAGAAGAATTCTTGTCCCGCGGTGAGGCTCCGATCGTACAGCAAGCACCCCGCCGGCCTTGCGAGCTCGTGCCGCCATATTTTCTAGACCGTGACCAACCCCCTGAACCGACTTTGGATTGAACCCCACACCATTGTCCGTCACCGTGAGACGGACGGATCCAATGAGCTGTCGTACTGACAGCGTAATACGTGTCGCATGGCTATGACGGAGGGCATTACTTAACGCTTCCCGCACGATATTGATGAGATGGAGGGCTGGTTCAGGCGAGAGATACTGTCCGACCTTGTTATCGATCCGTACTCGACACTGGATGGAAGACCCAGCACACATCGTCTGGACCATGGTTCGAAGGTCTAGCACACAATCAACGCCGTGTGGGACATGTAACTCAAGCCCTGAGATGAAATTACGGATCTTCGCGATGACGTGGTTAAGTTGCCCAATGGACTGGTCCAATGTCGCCACGAGGTGATCTGCGGCCAACTCATCCTGCTGTCTCACCATCGACTTACACGCCTCCAACCCGAGCCCGGCCGCGTAGATTGACTGAAGAATATCGTCGTGCAGATCCTGGCTGATTCGTTCTCGGTCTTGCAGTGCGGTATTCAGATCTCGTTCGTGTAGGAGCAGCGTTTCTTCCATTCGCTTCCGCTCCGTGATGTCTGTCGCCGCTCCAAGCACCATCTTGAAGCGCCCTTGTTCATCAACAATCGGACGCTTGGTGGTCTGCAACCAGCGCGTCTTTCCAGACCAATCCGTGAACTTTTCCTCAGCAATGAAGCATTCCTGCAGAGACGTCATGACTTGGAGATCCTTTTCGCGGGAAAACTCCACCTCATCCCAATGGGGATTAAAATCAGCGTCTGTCTGCCCGATCAGATCGTCCACCGTTGTCCCGTAACAATCGGCAACCGCTTTGTTGGCCATCGTAAAGCGCCCTTCGCGATCCTTGGCAAAGATAAAATTCGGCGAACCGTCGAGGACCTGCCGCAACAAGGCATGTGATTGGCGCAACTCATTCTCGGCCCGTTTGCGATCTGTCACATCATCCCCAACCGTCACTCTGCACAATTTCCCGTTCAACTCAATCAATTCCGACGACAGAAGAACATGGCGTACATCGCCATTACTGGTCCGGAGATTCACGTCCAGGTTGCGGACCGAACCCACGTGTCTCAAGCACTCGCGAAAATGGGTTTGCTCCTCGGCTGATCCCCAAACCTCGATCTCCCATATGATTTGGCCTTCGACCTCTCCCTTGGCATAGCCCAACAGCCGGCTGGCGACATCATTCACCTCCACCAGCTGACCGGTTTCGAACTCACTGATGAGAATGGGATGAGGGCTGGCCTTGAACGCCTTGGCAAAGCGCTCCTCACTCGCCCGCAAGGCTTCTTCCGCCTGCTTGCGCTCAGTGACATCAGAAACCAGGACGATCAGGGCAGGGCTGCCATTCCATACAATCCGGGCGGCCTCCATTTGCACGGGCATCGGTGTTCCATCCTGTCTCAAATAGATTCGTTCCGCACTATGGACCGACACGTTCCCCGCAAGCACCCGTTGGGCATTTTCACAGACATCTTGGTGATAGTCTGGGTGGAGGAGGTCGAACATTGGACGACCAAGAAGCTCCTGGGAATCCGTCGCCCCCATGAGCACGGCCCCTCTGTGATTGACATACACGGTTCGCCCTTCACAGAAGACAAAGACTCCTGATGGTGACAGGTCGACCAACGTTCGATACCGGTCTTCACTCTCTCGTACTGCTTGCTCCATGCGTTTGCGAGCGGTGATGTCCAAGACAGACCCGGACATGCGGCAGGGCTTTCCATTGTCGTCACGCAACACCTCGGCGCAGGAATGAATGGTCCGTACGTCGCCATTCGGACGAAGGATCCGATACTCCAAATCGTAGAGCGACTGTCCACTCAAGGCACTATTGATGGAAACCATGACCCGATCACGATCATCAGGAAAAACTGCCGCGACAAACCCATCAAAGGTCAGAAGGTCTGCCCCTGACTCACGCCCGAAGATCCGGTACAACTCAGACGAACATCGAACGGCTCCCCCCTCGATCTCCCACTCCCAGCTACCCAAATGGGTGAGAGCCTGGGCTACACGAAGATGCCGAGTTCGCTCATGGAGTACCGTGTCCCGTTCAGCCAGTTCCCGAGAGAGATGAGCGAGTTGCTGACGGAGGACATCGACAAGAAGAAGGGTACCGGTCATATGACGCTCCTTAGCCCTAAATATATGATGGGAGTCGCCGAATTCTAGACGAGGTGGCGGAAGAGGGAGGTTGACGGCACACCCTCATGGCATACCGCGCACACATGCCATGGCTAGGCCCAAATGGCCCGTAGTGTCCTATTATCTAGATATGAAAGTCTAGGGCTGAACGGTCTCTTGCGGCCTGACTTATCCGGCGATGAGCTGATCTCGAGCAGCATCGCAGCTTAAGGCAGGGGTGAGATCAGGTCCTGATATCAGCTAATCTTCCGGTCTATATGCTCGAACAAGAGTTGGGTTAACCGTGGTGGGAGAATGCGACGTCGTCAGACGTCCTTGAGCGAAAACCAGATAACAAGGAACCTTGAGTAAAAGAATATTCTGGTGAGGCGGTACGCCCGAACCGGCAGACCACACGTTCTGTTGGGAAGATGAAGCCTAACGAGAGTTCAGGGTTGACGGCCCGGTAAGCACCGGAACCCTGAAGCTTACGACGATGAATCCTATGGTGCCGAAGGCGGGACTTGAACCCGCACGGCTTGCGCCACACGCCCCTCAAACGTGCGTGTCTGCCATTCCACCACTTCGGCACTCAGCAGGATCTGCAGGGATAGCCCGCTATCGTGTTCTTGGGTTGCTCAACACCGCGACGTTCTCAGCCATCCGTCCGAGGTTTTCGCTCACCCTGGCCTTCCCGCGGGCTCGTTGTGACGTATCCTGCGCAAAGGCCCGCAAATCACCAGTGAGGGAGGTGTATTATAGAAGTAGCCCAAAATTCTTGTCAATGAACGAATCGTCCGGTAGAATTGGCCTCTCGATTCACCTCTCCATTGCGCGTGCATGATACAGGCTGATCAACGAGGGCTTGCTTCGACGGTTGCCGCATTTTTCGATGTCGACAATACGATCTTGCCCGGCGAAGCCAGTGAGTTGAGATTTTTCCGTTGGCTGTGGCGTCGCGGGATCATTGGTTGGCCTGAAGCAAGAGAGAGCGCCGCATGGCTCTTGCAGAACGTTCCTCCTCTCTCACTCCATCCTCTTCGCCAACGAAAGCTGTACTTGGCCGGGAAGCCGTCGCAGGTGATTGAACCCTTGGGCGAAGAATTTTGTCGAGAAGAACTCTGTCCCCGCGTCTCAGCTGTCGCCATGCGGAAGCTCGACGAACATCGTCGTGCCGGCCATACCATCGTTTTCGTGACCGGGTCGCTCGACTTTCTGATCGCACCTGTCGCCGACGCACTTGGAGCCGATCGGTGTTATGCCAGTCGGTTGGAGCAACAGCAGGGTCTTTATACCGGTTTTCTTGTGCCTCCACTGCCGTATGGAGAAGGAAAACGTCAACTGATCGATCGGCTGATCCAGAAGCTCACGTTGGATTTATCCCAATGCTATGCATATGGAGATAGTCCGGGAGACGTGGACCTCCTCCGCGCCGTAGGATATCCGACCGTGGTCAATCCGATTCGGGGAATGGGTGCGATTGCCCGTCGTCATAACTGGCCGGTAGTCAAGTGGCCCTGAGCGAATACCGATGACCGGAGGTATCCCCTCGTCGGTACATCACCACGCTCAATTCATAAGTTAGCCCACACATTGCTCATGCGCGTCACCGAAATCTTTCACAGCATTCAAGGAGAATCAACCTTTACTGGATTACCCTGCGTGTTTGTGCGTCTCACCGGCTGCCCTCTTCGCTGCACCTGGTGCGATACGGAGTACGCATTTTGGGGAGGAACGGAACAATCTGTCGAGGAGATTCTCGGGAGGGTTCGTTCGTATGGATGTCCATTGGTCGAGGTCACGGGAGGCGAACCCCTGGCACAAGCCGAGACAACCACCCTGTTGCATCGGTTGTGTCAAGAAGCCTTCACGGTCCTGCTCGAAACGAGTGGCACAATTGACACTAGTTCCGTTGATCCAGCTGTTCACATCATTCTGGATGTAAAATGCCCGGGAAGCGGGATGACCGACCGCATGCACTGGCCCAACGTCGAGCGGCTGACCTCACGGGATGAAGTAAAATTCGTTATTCACGATCGCATCGATTATGAATGGGCAAAAGACATCCTCCAACAATTCCATTTGACCGATCGTTGCCCCGTTCTTTTCAGTCCGGTGTTTGGGACACTCGATCCTCGCCAGTTGGCTGAATGGCTGCTGGAAGACCGCCTCGCCGCTCGCTTTCAACTCCAGCTGCACAAGCATATTTGGGCACCCGATACGCGGGGTGTGTGAGGACTCCCCCCAGAACCATCGGAACACCAGACATGTAGCGACATCAACGCCCATGGGATGATAACGGCTGATCGTTCATATTCACACAAGGAGAGCCAATGAATATCATGCGGGTTCACGCCAAACAGGGACGCGTCAATACGGACCGTACAGAAGCGCTCGTCATCCTACTGTGCGAGGATGAAATCCTCTCGACACCCGACGGAGCCTCGTTGGATCGAGCCCTTGGTGGAACGCTTCATGAACTCCAGCGATCACGGGAGTTTGAGGGGAAAGCGCAGGAGGTCCTCCTGCTTCACGCCCATGGAAAGCTTCCAGCGAAGCGCCTGGTTTTAGCGGGTCTTGGGAAACCACATCAACTCAGCTTGGAAAAGATTCGCCAAGCCATGGGGTATGCCGTCAAACGGGTTCGCCAATCAAAAGCCGGCTCCTTCACGGTGGCGCTGCCGAGTGCGATACCACAGGGGGCTTCACTGAGCGACTTGTCACAGACCCTGACCGAAGGAGCGATCTTAGGAAGCTATCAGTTCACGGCCTATCGCAGTGAGACGCCGACGGGCAGGGACGTCACCGCCATGACCATACTGGCCTCGCAGAAAAGCCACTTAAGCCACGTTTCTGAAGGCATCCGGCGTGGGATCGCGACCGCTGAAGCTACCGTCTTCGTTCGTGACCTCTGCAACCACCCTTCGAACGTGATGACCCCGACCAAGATTGCCAGCGAGGCGAAGGCCCTAGCAAAGGATGCCGGGGTCAGCCTCAAGATCCTGGAACAAAAGGAGATGGAGCGGCTTGGGATGGGTGCGTTGCTTGGCGTCGCGAAAGGCAGTCACGAACCGCCTAAATTCGTTATTCTCCAGTACTATGGATCCAAAAAGAAAGACGATCGCCCGGTCGTCCTGGTTGGTAAGACCATCACGTTCGATACGGGAGGAATCTCGCTCAAACCAGCTGAGAACATGGAGCAAATGAAAGCCGACATGACCGGAGGGGCCGAGGTCCTGGCCACCGTACGGGCCGCGGCCAGGCTGAAATTGCCCCTGAACCTCATTGGCATCCTTCCCGTGGCGGAAAACATGCCCGGCGGTCGTGCTATGCGCCCCGGGGACGTGGTCACTACACTCTCAGGGAAAACTGTGGAAGTCCAGAACACCGATGCCGAAGGTCGGCTGATTCTATCGGACGGCCTGGCCTATGCCACTCGCTTTAAACCAGCTGCACTCATCGACATCGCAACCTTGACAGGGGCCTGCGTGGTTGCCTTGGGACAATTCGCAATCGGTATGTTTGGCACCGACACCAAGTTGAAGGAGGCAATCACGAGCGCCGGTCTCCGAGCCGGAGAGCGGGTGTGGGAAATGCCCTTGTGGGAGGACTACTTCGAGCAACTCCGAAGCGATGTGGCCGATATGCGAAATATCGGTGGGCGTGGCGGCGGAATGATTACCGCAGCCCTGTTCCTCAGCAAGTTTGTGGGCGACTATCCTTGGGTACACCTCGACATCGCCAGTACCGACTGGAGTGAGCGGGAACGGGCGTACATCCCCAAGGGCCCGACAGGTATCGGGACGAGACTCTTGATCCAGTTTCTTATCAATCGCTCACTGAAATATGAGAGTACACAGGTATGACCACCTCTCCTGAACGGCTTGGACAGCTTTTCATGATAGGTTTTGACGGGACGACGGTCTCGGCAGACCTGGCCCGCTTCATCAAAGAATATCAGCCCGGCGGGATCATCCTGTTTGCGAGGAATCTAGAATCGACCGAACAAATCGTCGACCTGACGAACGACCTTCAGCGCCATAGTCCGAATTCCCCACTCCTGATCTCCATTGATCAAGAAGGTGGGCGGGTCTCACGGTTACCAAAAGAATTTACGATTTTCCCACCATGCGAAGTACTCGGGCAGTGCCACTCCTCAGAATTGGCCTATGCTGCTGCCGCCACGACGGCAAAAGAATTGGCGGCCGTCGGTATCAACATGAATATGTCTCCCGTACTGGATGTGAATAGTAATCCATCAAATCCGGTCATTGGCGACCGAGCCTTTGGCGCGACACCCAACCTTGTGTCTGAATTGGGATTAGCCACGGTGGGAGGCCTTCAAGACAATCGGGTGGTCGCCTGTGGGAAGCACTTTCCAGGACATGGCGACACCACGTCGGACTCACATAAGGAGTTGCCCGTCGTGACCGCCTCTCGCGAACGCCTCGAGCAGATTGAGCTTCCCCCGTTCCGTCGAGCGATTACCACTGGCGTCGCGACACTGATGACGGCCCATGTTCAGTACCAGGCGTTGGATGAGCGGCGGCCGGCGACCTTGTCCCCGACCATCGTCTCAAAATTGCTTCGCCAAGAGTTGCACTATGATGGAGTCGTCTTGACAGATGACCTTGAAATGCATGCCATCATCGATCACTACGGTATCGGCGACGCGGCCGTTCTGGCTATACAAGCCGGTTGCGATATGCCGCTGATCTGCAGGGATCGAAATAGGGTGGTCGCCGCCATGCAGGCCGTCGACAAGGCTGTTACCAATGCAGACATCTCGCCACAACGCTTGGCTCAATCCCTTGCCCGCATCCGCCGTCTGAAGGAACGGTATCTCGTTCCCTATCGACCTGTCACAATCTCTGATGCCAGATTGGCGGTTGGCTGCCGTAGCCATCGGGCTCTCTTGAGGTCCATTCACCAAACCCGAGAGCGAGTCTTAAAAACGGAAACATGAGCCCTTTCGAGACATTTTCCCCTTTGTAAGAAAATAGGCTATTGACCGCCTACACATGTGGACGCTCTCTGTGACCGAATAGTGCCACATGAAAGGTAGTCTTGCTCCATTCTCACGTCTTGTGGCATCATGAGCAATTCTGGGAGGGCCTTATGGCCTCATTGCTCGAGTACGTCGGATCTGTTCATATTTTTCTTGGACCCTACCGCGGTAATCCGATCGCGTTGTATTTGCGACGAGCTGAGTCAGGCTGCCAGATCGGACCGAAGGTGTATCCGTGGAATGACGTCATGGGTGTTGGAGAAACACCGAACAAAGCCGCAGCTGATTTTGAAGAAAAATGGAAGACCAAGGGCTTAACGGCAGATATGTATTCTGGCCCATCTTGGGAGGGAGGCATTAAACCGGAGAAGCCAGCGCCGCCGAAGCCTGCCGCCCCACCGAAGCCCGCAACCCCACCACCCGCTCCGGCCACTCCAGCACAAACTGCTTCCATTCCACCGGCCCCATCAGTTAAAAATGCGACTGCGCCTGGGGCAGCTTCAACCCCGGCCGACGTCGTTCCTGCCGCAGCTCCGGCGTCGACAATAAACCCGTCCACGTAATCAGGATTACCTCAGATCAGGATTGGCCGACTGCTTTATCAGGCCCCTCAACAGTTCTGCGTATCTCGCATGGAGAGTTTGCTGTGCTTCATGCTATAGCCGACATAGACGAAAATACCCACCGCAGTCCACACTCCAAATCGAATCCACGTGGCCCACGGTAAGCCGGCCATGAGGTAGAGGCAGGCTGCAATGCTGAAGAGCGGCACAAGAGGCATGAACGGAAGGCGAAATGGGCGAGGCTGATTGGGCTTTGTGTATCGCAACAGCATGACCCCAAAACTGACTAAGATAAACGCAAAAAATGTTCCGATGTTGGTCATATCGGCCGCATCCCCGATCCGGAAGAACGCCGAAAGAATTGCGACGGCAACACCCGTCAGAATGGTCACGCGATGCGGTGTCCCAAATCGTGGGTGAACCGTGGATAAGCTAGGAGTCAGCAGTTGATCTCGTGACATGGCAAAGAACACTCTGATCTGCCCCAACATCATGACCACCAGCACGCTGGTGATCCCAGCGACCGCTCCAATCGCGACGATCGCGGCACCCCATTTGAACCCGACAAGCGTGAGCGCTTCAGCAACCGGCGCATGAATGTCAATTTGGCCTACTGGGACCAGCCCCGTCAGTACCGCCGCGACGGAGATATACAGGACCGTACACACACTCAACGATGCTAAGATCCCCAAAGGAACATCTCGCTGAGGATTTTTCGCCTCTTCTGCAGCCGTGGAGACGGCATCGAACCCAATATAGGCAAAAAAGATAATGGCAGCAGCAGCCCGGACGCCTTCAAATCCGTTTGGCATAAACGGTGTCCAATTGTCGCTGTTCACTGCAGGAACCCCGACGGCGATAAAGAAAAGAATGACCGCCAGCTTCAGGAGCACGATCATACCAGCAGCCCTTGCACTTTCCTTAATCCCTATCACGAGGATCGTTGTAACCAGCAAAACGATGATGGCGGCGGGAAAATTCGCGATGCTGCCTTCCGGTCCACCAGCCCACTGTGGTGGATTGGTGGCCCAGTAGGGCAACTCGAGACCTGCGAGCGCGAGTAACTTGTTGAAGTACCCGGACCAACCGATCGCGACGGCCACGCAGGCGACGCCATACTCTAAGATCAAATTCCATCCGGTGAGCCAGGCGAGAAACTCTCCTAACGTGGCGTAGGAAAAGGTATAGGCAGACCCTGCCACCGGAATCATCGCCGAGAACTCGGCATAACAAAGAGCTGCTAGCGCACAGGTCACACCGGAGAGGACGAACGAGAGAATAATCCCAGGTCCTGCCCCTGGTCGATGGGCATCACCTACGATGGCCGTGCCAACCAGGACAAAGATTCCTGTCCCGATAATCGCACCGATCCCCAGGGCCGTCAGGTCCCAAACCGTCAGTGTTTTCTTGAGGCGATGCTCTGGCTGCTCGGCATCAGCCAGAATTTGATTGATGGGTTTCGTCCGAAAGAAGGGATTGCTCACGGCTAACCTCCGGCCTGAGGCCTAAATCTTTGGCCTGAAGAGATCACCGTCAAAACGCACCTTCTGACAGCACGCATCTCGCGGAGGACTAGCAATCTAGAATGATTCAGCCTCTCTGAACCGTCCAGAAGGCTCATGCCCGAGTCCGGCGCGCAGCGCGTAACAGGGCCTCAAAGAGCCGTCGGTGGACCAGATGTCGGTCGAAGAGGAACTCAGGATGCCATTGAATCGCAAGGAGAAATCGATGGGTCGTGGACTCAATGGCCTCAACAATGCCATCCGGCGCCACGGCACTGGCTATGAGTGACGGGGCGACGGATTTGACGGACTGATGATGTGAACTGTTCACCATCAACTTTTCTTTTCCGACAATTCGCTTCAAGAGGCTCTTCGGTTCCACGGTCACCGCATGTGAGACAGAAATGGCTTTCTTCTTTTGGCGATGGTCCATCGCACGTGGAACCTGGGAAGGGATATCCTGAAAAAGACTGCCTCCACAGGCCACATTCACTACCTGCATGCCTCCACAAATGCCCAAGAGCGGAAGGTCTCGTCGTCTAGCCTGATGCACCATCTCCAACTCGAAGCTCGCACGCCGTTCACTCACCAGTGGAAATTTGTAGCGCTGCTTCTCTCCGTACAGGCGTGGTGGAAGATCAGGGCCGCTGCCGGTCAAGAGAAGCCCATCAACACTGTCAAGAAGTCGCCGTCGATCGGCGGGTGCAGACACTAAGGGTAGGATGAAAGGAACACCACCAAGCTCTTCGATGGCCCGAATGTACCGGGCCCTCAGAAAGTACGTTGGCTCGGGCCCACCCATATCCTTCCTGTCACCGGTATGAAAGTCAGGGGTCACACCGATGACAGGCTTCGTCATTGCTGCGCGGGTTCGTGAGGTTCGTATATCGGGGCAGGCGCGGGAGAAAGCCCCTCATTTTCAGCGGCCACACCTAGGAAACGAACTGGACGATCACCGCTGAGGTGCTCAGGAGTGATGACATAGGTTCCATACACACTGGGAACCCAGATATTCTTCGCCGTTGACTCGCTAAATCCTGAAAAGACATAGGCCAGGCCACCGACAATTCCTCCACCAATGGCAAACGCAGCTTTGAACGGGAAGTATAAGATAGTAGCAGCAGCGGAGGCAGCACCCATACCGGCTCCGGATGCCGTCCCCTGTAGAGCATCAGTCGATGTGGATTGGCTCCAAGCCGGTGCCACAAACATAGTACTGTACGCAATGATCACCAAAACAATCACGATCGGAAGTTTCACGTGTGGCTCCTCCTTCCTCTTCAACAGCTCAAACGGACAAACCCGTACCCAATCATACACGAATACACCAATGCGTTATAACAAATTCGATGCTGAATGCAACCCCCCTTTGCCGATCTTGATGCGATACGGAAGGGCACACCTGATCAGAGCGCGACGCCCAGCTCACCCAGAATGTACGAGACGAGAGGTTCGGGGCGCTGACCAATCTCGCGATCCAAGTCGGTCATCAATTCCTCAGCGAGGATCCGCTGATTGACCTGGGCCAGTCCCGCCAGGAGTTGAAGATCGAGTTTACACCGACACACGGCTTGGACAAAAACATCACCACTCCGTTCCTGATAGCCAGACCGTTCTTGAGGCTCCACTGCCGCCAAACCCTTCGCGAGTCGATCGGTCAACTGGATCGTTCGCCCAATCGTGGAGAGCTGTCTATTGCCGATCTCAACGGCAACCTGAATACCAGCCTTCCAGCTTCTTTTTTTTACATTAAACACACAGGCTAGTACATCGGTTTTCCCTTCAACTGGTTCCGGCCCAAAGAAAAAGGTCACTCGATATACGGCGAGATCGTGAGTAGATGCGGTAATCATCGGTCGTCATTGTACCATGACCTTCCGCCGGATTGACGCCCTTTCACCCCGAAGATATGATGCAGCTCTTATGAGTCGGACCGCCCACCAGACAAGGATCAGTGTGATTCAGAATGCGATTTGCGATCTGGAAACCGTCGATGGGTGGCTTTTTTATGACTTTCGTGGTTCAGACCCCTTGGCTTACCGGGTGTTGCTCCTTGATTCTTCTCAACATGTCACTCGCCGTTGGTACTACTGGGTCCCCAGAACCGGCGAACCGGTGAAACTCCTTCATCAGATCGAACCGCATATACTGGATGCCTTGCCTGGCGACTCACAGCACTATGTCTCGTGGGAACAACAACGAGCGGCATTGAACTCTCTCTTGCGAAGTCAACGGTGCATTGCCATGCAGTACTCACCCCTCAATGCAGTTCCCTATCTCTCCAGAGTAGATGCCGGTACGATCGAGCTTATTCGAAGCTTTGGGGTTGAGGTGGTGACATCCGCCGATCTTGTCCAACGATTTGAGGCAGTCTGGACAGAAACCCAGCTGGAATCGCATCAGTATGCTGTCACAACCCTCAGACGCATTGTCGATGAGGCCTTTGCCTATGTCGCCTCGTGCGTTACACACCAACGTCCCGTGACCGAGTACAGCCTGCAACAATTTATTCTCTCCCGTATTCACGAGACAGGCATGACGACCTCCAGTGCGCCAATCGCAGCCATCGATGCCCATAGTGCAGATCCACACTACTCACCCAGTGAATCCGACTCCTCCCCAATTACTCGCGACAGTCTCGTGCTGATCGATCTTTGGGCGAAACGAATAACACCAGGCTCCGTCTATGGCGACATCACCTGGACCGGTTATGCAGGAAAACAGGTACCACCAAAGCATCGCTTGATCTTTGAGCATGTCCGACAAGGGCGTGATGCGGCCTTGTCGTTTGTTCAAGCCCAGGTGGCTGAAGGGCACTTTCCCTGTGGATGGGAAGTAGATGATGTCTGTCGGGGAAAGATTCGTCACGCAGGCTATGGCGATTTTTTCATTCATCGCACAGGCCATTCGATCGGCGAGGAAGTTCATGGCAACGGAGCCAACATTGACAACCTTGAAACACGTGATGGACGTCAGATCCTACCCCACACCTGCTTTTCGATTGAGCCGGGCATCTATCTCCCTGGCGAGTTCGGCATTCGGAGCGAGCTCGATGTGTATGTCACGGATCAAGAAGCTATCGTATACGGATTGCCCCTTCAAACCGAGATTGTCCCTCTTCTCTGACACCACGCTATTGACAGGATGCTTCCTTGACAGCCCATCAAAGAGGCAGCTAGAGTCTTGAGGGAACGATTTTCCCACGCTCAACGCGAGGTAATCCTTGTTTGGCACGATGGGGTTTTCAGAACTCATCATCATTCTCGTGATCGTATTCATCATATTTGGAGCCGGACGTTTACCACAGATCGGAGAGGGGGTAGGGAAAGCATTAAAAGGATTTAAAAAGGAAGTGAACGACGCTCCCCAGCCCACTTCTGATCAACCGCCCCAGGAAAAGTCCCTCCAACAACCGGCTCCGATTTCTCCTATGGCCTCCACAGCTCAGGGCACTGCCCAGATAACACCTGCGCCAACAACCAAGGCGAACATCCCTTATGTTCCCGGTCCAGAGCTCACTCCTGGAACCACAGCCTCATTTCTTTATAACGCAAGTTCTCAAGCTCCTCATTCATCGAAGGCCCCTTCACAGCAACCCGCATTGTCACAGTCCGGTGAGGTTGTGTCGATGGAAGAGCGGGCAGCGAATCCCGTTCCAGTGTCTCGGGCGTCGTATCCCCCCCTGCCTACAGGAGCTCATACGAAACCGATCATGAAACGTCCTTCTGCTATCGTCAATCAGGAGGCGGTTGCTCGTGTGCAGGCGCAACAAGCCGCGCTCAAGGCAAAGACTTCTTCACCTGCGGTGGTCAGCGGAGTATCACCCGATGATCTGCAAAATCTTGGTGAGGGCCTAGGAGAGGTGGTACGAACATTCCGGCAGGCCGTGACCGACATCCGAAGCAATGTTGATCCCCAGATGCGCACGATCCAGGCTGAGGTTGACGCCGCCCAAAAAGAAATTCAGCAATCCATCGAAGCAGCCAAAGAGCTTCCATCGGCACAAGACGAATCCCCGAAATCGAGCTGAACCCCGTCGCCTACTCCGCACAGATTTTCATACTCCCGTTCAGGATAGAGGAAATAGAAACCAGAACTATCTGATTCATTTGAAGCTGCTAATGGTCTCTCCGTTTCATCTCTTGAGCCTGAAAAACTCGGTAGGAAAGACAGGTACCAAGCAAAAGCCGTCGAGCACCTTCAGGATTGGGTTCGATTTCGATTCAGAGCCTCGACAAGACTGACGAGATCCTGCTGTACCTTCTCCTCTAAATCCGTGAACTGGATGCCCATACCGGGGAAGAGAAGGTATCGTTCCGGCTTGTGGCGAGTCCAGGCAACTTTCGCCTTGGCTTTAACTTTCTCAGTCGGTCGATCCGGAAGTGAAAACTCCACAGTGAGTTCAGTACCAGGACTTAACGGGGCACCACTCTCGATAAAGAGCCCTCCCCCCCCGATTCCTCCCGTCAGACTATCGAATTGTTTTCCTTCTGGCGTGGCGTAGCGTACCTTAAGAGCGAGAGGGGCTCGTGGTTGGGCGCGACAATGGGCAAACCGAGCATCCTCATTTGTCGCCAGTACTCGTTCGATAAGAGAACCCCACGACACATTGCCAAGTAACTGGCCTGAGGTGTCATGCACATGAACCATTTCTTGTTGAGCATCAATGATCAACGACTTACCACGGTGACCTGCAGTAGAAACGACAGAAAGCTTCATAAAGAGACGATGTTTGGTCTTATGGATCTGCTAGTAGAAGACCTAGGCCGCCTGGTTCGTGACTTGGGTTGTTTTCACGAGCTCATGAATTCGATCGCGTACTCCATCATCTACCTCTGTAAATCGTACCCCCATTCCTGGACTGAAGGTATATTGATCGGCTTTCGGGCAGACCCAGGCGACAGTTCCCTTGGCCGGAAACCATTGGTCTGGCTGCAGAGGAAGTGAGAATTCCATTGCCAGTTTGGTCCCCACAGGGAGAGAACTGTGGCTCTCAATAAAGAGCCCTCCTCCTCCAATGCCACCGGCGCGACTCTCGAATCGCTGCCCCTCTGGAGTGTTGTAACGCACTCGAAACGTGAGGGAGATCCGCGGTTCTACTCGAACTTCTTTCTGAACTACCACCTTACGGTAAGCAAGAACCTGATCAATCACAACGTCCCACGACAAATTCCCAATGATCTCCCCATTTCCTGCTAACAAGGTTACCATTTCCCGTTCCGCATCAATTTGCAGCACTTTGCCTTTGTGACGAAGGCTTGACAGAACAGAATACTTCACACGTTCCCCCTTCATTGGGACACACGTGGTAAGTATAGCGCGGTGTTTGTACTTGTCGAGGAGTATGAACGCTAGCGGTTGAGGATCGCCGTAGTCATGAGCCAGCCGGAAAAGACCTCGATTTGCCCCAGTATAGGATCAGTCTTTTCCGGCTACATAAAACCATAATGTTTCAATAACTTATGCTGTCTTGGCGTCTTGTTCCTGCTCAAATATACGCATCGGTGGGTTCTTACCTGCGATGGCGTCTTCTGTAATGACCACTTCCATGATGTCTTTCTGCGAAGGAGCATCATACATGACATCCAACATCACTTCTTCAAGAATTGCCCGGAGTCCTCGAGCTCCGGTGCGTTGAGAATAAGCTTTTCGTGCAGCGGCACCCAGAGCCCCTTCCGTAAATCGGAGTTTGACCTTCTCGAATGACAACAACTTCTCATATTGCTTCGTGAGGGCATTGCGCGGCTCTGTCAGAATACGAATGAGGGCTCGCTCGTCCAACTCCTCTAACGTAGCCACGACAGGCAACCGCCCAACAAACTCTGGGATGAGGCCGTACTTCAGGAAATCCTCGGGTTGGACTTTGACCAGCAGATCACCCAATCGAGCGTCGCACTTCCCCCTGATTTCAGCGCCGAACCCCATTGATTTTCGATTCAAGCGCTGTTCGATGAGCTGCTCCAAACCAACAAACGCTCCACCGCAGATGAACAAGATATTGCTTGTGTTCACCTGAATAAATTCTTGATGTGGATGTTTTCTCCCACCCTGTGGTGGAACATTTGCGACCGTTCCCTCAATCAGTTTCAGCAACGCCTGCTGAACCCCTTCACCGGACACATCGCGAGTAATCGAGGGGCTGTCGCTTTTGCGACTAATCTTATCGATTTCATCGATGTACACGATCCCACGTTCAGCTCGTTCCACATCGTAGTCAGCAGCCTGTAAGAGCTTGAGGATGATATTCTCGACGTCTTCCCCCACATAGCCGGCTTCCGTTAGGGTCGTAGCATCCGCAAGCGTGAAAGGAACATCGAGATACTTGGCTAAGGTCTGGGCCAACAGGGTTTTCCCCGTACCAGTTGGGCCCACCATGAGAATGTTACCTTTCTGAAGCTCGATATCATCGACCCCTTTTTCTTTCGATGAGATACGCTTGTAATGGTTGTGCACGGCTACGGACAGAATGCGCTTGGCACGCTCTTGCCCGATGACATACTGATCCAAATGATGTTTGATTTCTGCAGGCTTCTTGAGTTTCGACGAAATTTCTTCCTTGGCCTCTTCCCAATCCTCAGCGATGATGTCATTGCAGAGGTTGACACATTCGTCACAGATATAGACCGTCGGCCCGGCGATCAGCTTCCGGACCTCGTCACGGCTCTTGCCACAAAAAGAACACCGCAAGTGTCGGTCCATCTTTTCCTGCTTAGCCATGTGCCCTCCTGTGTTACTTGCCCTTTACCCCGTCTTTTGCAACATCTGCAGACTCACCCACCTTCATAAGCTTGGGTGGCCTTGTGATGACCTCATCAATGAGGCCATATCGCTTCGCTTCCTCACCTGACATGAAATAATCACGCTCGGTATCATGGGCGATTTTCTCGATCGGTTGCCCCGTGTGTTTGGCCATGATCTCGTTGAGGCGTTCACGAATTTTCAATATTTCCCGGGCATGGATGTCGATCTCGGTCGCTTGGCCTTGGAATCCACCCAACGGTTGATGAATCATGACCCGTGCATTGGGCAACGCAAAACGTTTCCCCTTCGTTCCGGCGGTTAACAGCAACGCTCCCATACTGGCTGCTTGACCGAGACAGATGGTATTAATCGGCGGCTTCACGTATTGCATGGTATCGTAAATGCCTAAACCAGCCGTGACGCTTCCACCCGGTGAGTTCACGTAGAGATTGATATCCTTTTCGGGATCCTCCGCCTCGAGAAACAACAGTTGCGCAATTATCAGATTGGCAAACACATCATCGATGGGGGCCCCAAGGAAAATGATGCGATCCTTGAGGAGGCGAGAATAGATATCATAGGCTCGTTCGCCTCGATTCGTTTGCTCAACTACGATCGGAACCAACATGTCGTTCGCTTCCTTTCCTCAAAGAGTATCGGCGCGAAACACACAGGATGATTAAGCGCCGACCTATCCCTGAATGACTGCTTGACGATAGACAAGATCCAGTGCTTTGTCAGCCAGAATCCGTGCGCGCAATTCCTCAATGGAGTCTTGGCCGCCAGCTTGGATCATTTTCACCAGATCGGCTATTGGCACCCGAAGTTCCCTGGCTAATCGAGTGACTTCGTTGTTGAGATCGTCCTGACTCACTGACAAGCTTTCCTTCTCAGCAATGGCTTCGAGGATCAGTCCTGCTTTGACGCGACGATTGGCTTCTTCACGGTGCTCCTCGCGAATTGTCTTCACTTCCTCCGGATCCGGTGTGGGAAGAGAGTCGGTGACTTTGCCACGCTGCCGTGTTTGCAGTTGCTGTCGCACGATCGTGGTGAGCTCTCGTTCAACGAGTGTGTCGGGGAGTTCGAAATGATGGGTCTCAATGAGGCGTTTGAGAAGGGTGTCCTTGTACGATTCTTCGATATCTTTCTTGAGCGCCTTTTCCAATTCACCGTGTAACTTTTCCCGCAAATCTTGGAGCGAAGCGTATGGCCCACAGTCTTTGGCAAATTCATCATCAAGGGCTGGAAGTGCCTTCCGCTTAACTCCTTTAATATCCAGACGGAATTGAACCACCTTGCCCGCGACTCGGTGATCCGGATGGCTGACCGGATAGCTCTGAGGAATATCCACCACATCACCTTCGTGCTTGCCAAGAAGGTGAGCGTCTATTTCAATCCCTAGCAAAGCGGCCTTGGAACCCACACGATGCAGTTGGCCTTCTTTTTTAGTCCCTTCAAGGGCCACTCCGTCCAGAAATCCCTCCAGATCGACGATGGCATAGTCACCATCGGCCAATGCGGTACCAGTTGGGGCCGCATCGAGGCGTGCTTGCTGTTCCCGGAATACCTCGAGGGCGCGGGCCACTTGTTCGTCGGCAACCGCACGCTTGTCGGCTTGCAGTGACATAGGATTGGGGGTCTTATAGTCACGGAGTTCTATAGTGGGCTTGATTTCGACCGTTGCCGTAAACGTAAACGGGGAGTCTTTTTTGATCTTGACGCGTTCCAGGGGGGGGATCTCTACCACGACCGGATGGATTCCAGCTTCCTTGATCGCCCGATCATAGAAATCAGGAACCAGTTTTCGAATGACATCTTCTTCAATAGTCTTGGCATACCGCTTTTCTAGGACGGCTAATGGGGCCTTCCCCGGTCGAAACCCAGGAACATGAACCTGACGATTCAGTTCCACATACGCTCGGGAAAATTGCTGGGTGACCTCGGCGGCTGGCACCTCGATCTTCAAGGCGCGCTTCATCGGCCCTAACTCAGTGACTTCCATCTTCATCGTCAAAATCAGGCTCCCATCCACAAAGGGGGTTCCGAATGGTGGTGCGAGAGGGGGGACTTGAACCCCCACGGTTACCCACGAGATCCTAAGTCTCGCGCGTCTGCCAGTTCCGCCACTCTCGCACAGTGGAGGATGCCGAGGAGCTGTTTCTATCTAGTAATCAAGACAGCCTAAACACGCGATGTTGTATAGCGTTGTACCGTCGGACCCATACAAGTGTCAACCCATACGACCGAGGGTATTCCATACCTAGTATGAATGGCCCGATCTGGTAATGGTGATGCCCTACCCGTTGCCTTTGCTGCCTGCCCTTAATCTAGCGCAGGCGTTGTTCACCGCTGCGGCATCCAGCAAACGCTTCACACACACAAAGACCTGGCCCAATGGCACCTTCGGTCGCCTTGCTGCTGTTCTACACGCATGCTAAGATGCCGACCTTTGCACTTCTCGATGCGGAGAGGTGCGAGAGTGGACGAATCGACATGCTTGGAAAGCATGCGTCTCGGCAACGGGACCGTGGGTTCGAATCCCACCCTCTCCGCCATACCGCACCTCATGTGTACCGACCGCTCCTTACCGCATGCGGTCAATGTGAGGGCGAACAGGCACACCTTGAGCGTGCGCTGTTGAAATGGCTTTGGATTCGAGAACAGGGGCTGGGCCCTGTGCAATAGAACCCTGTGAACTCCGCTAGGTCCGGAAGGAAGCAACGGTAAGCAGCCAGTTCTGTGTGCCGCAGGATCACCTGGC
>CABVRZ010000031.1 GCA_902500775.1 uncultured Nitrospira sp. | reverse complement strand
GGCAGGAGAATCGGCTGGAGCGCATGCTGCAGCAATTGACGTATCCCCGTCTCCTGATTCTCGATGAGCTGGGATATCTGCCACTCGCGCGGGAGGAGGCCAGTCTGTTCTTCCGCCTGCTGGTCCGCCGCTATGAACGTGGGAGTTTGATTGTGACCAGCAACAAGAGCTTCGCGGACTGGGGTGAGGTCTTCAATGATCCAGTCTTGGCCACGGCGATCTTGGATCGGCTCCTGCATCATGCCACGACGCTGAATAGCAAGGGCGAGAGTTACCGGCTTCGGGAAAAGAGAAAGGCTGGGCTCTTCGGCCGACGGTCAGCCTCCGAGCCACTCGAGGTGACACCGGATACGCCGATCTGCCCCGACGGAGTGGACAATGTCATCGGTGAACAGTGGACATCTCACATCGGTGTTTTGTGGACAACCAATCTCGGTCTTGACATCGATGTGCGATCGCGTCCAACTCACGCTGGGTATCCCCCGACAGATCCGTGCCCTTCGGCAAGTATTGGCGCAGCAGCCCATTGGTGTTCTCATTGGTTCCGCGCTGCCCGGGGCTGTGCGGATCCGCAAAGAAGATGCGGATGGCCAGTCGCTGGGCCAACCGCTCATGCTCCGCCATCTCTTTACCCCGATCATCGGTCAGCGTTTTCCGCAGCGGGGCGGGCACAGGTCGGAGCTTCTTGGTGAAGCCCCGGTACGCACTGGTGGCATCCGTGCCGTCCATGCTGGCCAGCAACACCAGCCGCGTGGTCCGTTCCACCAGGGTGCCCACCGCCGAGCCATTGCGAGCGCCTTTCAGCAAGTCGCCTTCCCAGTGGCCCGGCACGGTCCGGGTGGCCACCTCGGCAGGCCGTGCGGTGATCGCGGTCCTATTGGGAATCTGGCCCCGGCGGTCTCGGCCTCGCGCCCGTGGGCGACGGGTCTTGCGAGCTTGCCGCAGGGCGGCCAGCAATTCTGTCCGCAAGGCTCCACGCGGCAGCCCATACAGAGCCGCATAAATGGTCTCGGCCGATAACTGCTTGCTCATGTCGCCAGGATACAGACGGCGGAGACGGCCAGCAATCTGCTCGGGCGAGCAGCCCTGGGTCAACTGGGTGGTGACGTGCTGCCCCAACCACGGGTCGAGGAGTTTCCGGACGCGTCGTGGGTGATGGGCTCAGGCCGTCGCGTGGTTCTGCGCCATGCAGGCGCGATAGGGATGGCCGCGGGTCGTGTTGCGGGCATATTCGCGGCTCAGCGTGCTGGATGCCCGACCCAAGAGTCGCGCCAATCTGTGCAACGACTGACCTTGGCCCAGGCGCAGGGTTTCACGTTCTTCGGCGCTCAAATGCGTATAACATCTCGTTGACATGGCAACACCGTAGCCCATCAGGGCTGACAGTGTTGCACTTGGAGTTAGAACTCAACCCCTGATTCAAAACTCGCCCTGATCCGGGCGTTGTTCAAGCCCCCTGATGACTGCCATAAGAATGTATCTGGTACCTGGGAAGATTTAAGCCGATTTTTTGAGTCGCTTGCTCGCATGCAACACGGTAAACCCGATGATCTCGTCACCCTCATAGCGGATGATCACGTCTTCGTCGGTCATCTCGCTGTCGGTGGCATGACTAGGTTTCTTGTAGTTGACATACAATGTGTCGACCTCAGCGTCATACGTCAGCCAGACAGCGTGCTGCGGGGCTCGATTGACGGCTGGAATCAGTTTTAAATACTCCTGAATATCCGCTATGGCCATACCTGCCTCCTCTTTTCCAAAGATCGAATGCGGCGGGTCAGAAACGCCGTAATGATAAAGCCGTCGTTGTCTTGTTCACGATAGACCACCACGAGATACTTCCCTACTTCGATTTCACGCACAGCTAGTAATTCTCCATCGCCTCCCAGCAAGACACGGTCAGGATGCGACACGGTCTTCACCACGTTTGCCTGCAACCCCACAAGCTCACCATGCTCCTCCGTGATATGCGTCCATCGCTCATCCGTGAGCCGTATAGGGGTGCCACTCTTAGCGAGAATGCGATCAATCATACCATTCCAGCTTCTGATTCACGAATTGGAGAAAACAATTCCTGCACATACATAGACGGTAAAGTACTCACCTGCGGCTCGGCTCTAAACTCACACCCTGTCATCTAGTTGTTTCCGAAGCGTAGCAAGAGCTTCTTGTACCGTTTTTCCATGCTGCTCAATTGATTCTAAAACTTCCCCGACGGAACGCGTATCACGGATCACACGGGCTCTGGGGTTCACGGCTTTGAGGTCGAATGTAGCTGCATCGATGGCGTCGGCCTTGGCTTTCGCCTCGCGTTGGGCTTTCTCGACCAGCGCGAGTTCTGCACGGCAAGATTCAATGTTGGCTTCGGAGGCTTTGGCTCGTTTGAGCGTGGTGATCTTATCCTTCAATGCCACAGCTTCATTGATCCGTTTCTCAACTTCGGCCAGATGGGGTGCCATGTCGTCACGAGCTTTCGCGCGACGGGCCAGGAAATCAACCGTCCAAGAAAAGTCGCTCTCGGCCTCAGAGGTGCCACGTTGGGAAATCAGCCGGGCGAACGTTGGGAAAGGTTTGTCCTTGTGGCTATCCTGCTTGGGCCAATCACCGACGAGTGTGGCAGGGAGTGCAGGGTCATAGAGCAGATCGCCGTTTTGCCCCCACCCGAAGTGGGCCAGCGTCATTGGTGTTTTCTTCCCGACCTTCACATGCGAGAGATCGTAGTACCAGATTCGCTCTGTCCTCTTTCCCTTGGTGAAGAAAAGGAGGTTGGTCTTTACACCGGCGCCGGCCGTTGAGAACACGCCGCCGGGAAGGCTGACGATGCACCAGAGGTCACATTCATCAAGCAACTTGCGCTTCGTTTCGACGAAAGCGCTCTCATTCGTGCGAAACAGCAAGCCTTCGTCTAACACCACGCCGCAACGACCGCCGGGTTTGTCGTTCAGCGGCGGCCTGAGCCTGGAAAGGATGTGTTGCAGGAATAGGACTTGCGTTGAGCTGGTCTCAAAGCTGAAGTTCTTTTGGGCGTCTCTGCCTTCCTTTCCGCCGAAGGGCGGATTGGTCAGCACCACATCAAATGTTTCAGGCGCACTGTGGAAGAGCCCGGCATAGGTCGGTGTGTTGGACAGCGTATTGCCGTGCCAGAGATTCGGCTGATCGATCCCATGCAAGACCAAATTGGCCAGCGCGATAGGAAAGACTAAGTTCTCCTTCTCGCGACCGTAGAAGGTGTCATGCTTCAACCGCTCCAGTTCGGTACTTGGAACAGTAACGCCCAATTTCTTCTCCAGAAGTTCGTAAGACTGAGCCAGAAAACCGCCGGTGCCACAGCCCGGATCGTAGATGGTTTCGCCGGGTTGCGGGTCGATCACCCGTACCATGGCCCGGATTACTTCGCGCGGCGTGAAGAACTGACCACCGTCCGAGTTCTTCTCCCCCATCTTCAAGAGGAGATCTTCGTAGACCTGCGAGAGCGTGAAGAAGTGCCGGTCATCGATATGATCGATGCTGATTTCGTTGACTCGGTCAAGGATGTCGCAGAGGTTTGTTTCCGAATCCACCCGGACCTTCTCCACCGCCGTCATGATGCGACCGATTACCCGCTGCTTCGGCGTGGCGGCTTCGTTCTGCCTGCCGTCCGCCAACACATCGAGAGCATGAAGGTACGGCAGTAGCTCTTTGTTGACGAAGGTGAACAGATCGCCGATCTTTCCCGTTAATTCCTTGCGTTTCCAGCCGACTGGTTTCCTCTCCGAAGTCAGTGCGTCATTCTTTTCATTGTAGGGCGCAGCCCAATCCTGCCAGCGATAGGGTTCGCGCAGTGCGGGTGAAAAGGGTTTGCCTACCGCCTCCGCCGCCTCACGGGCCTTGGTTTCCTGAGCATCCAGAATACGCAGAAACAGAATCCACGTCAGCTCCGGCACATATTGCAGAGCGCTCGCGCAGTTCGACCGGCGCATGATGTCACAGATCGACTTTACGAAGGCGGAGAGGGATTGCGTGGAGGCGATGGCTCTATGAGGATTGGAGTTAGTCGAGTTCTTTTCTTTGTTAGTGCTCGGCATCGTCAGCTTTCTCCAAAGGCCTGTGCGAGTAGGCGAGAAGGGACTTGCCGAATCTCTGCGAGTTGAGCTTGTGCAGCTCGCACTACTTCATCAACTGCAGCCAGACTACTGTTGAGACCTTCTGCGACGCGCCGTTGCTTCTCTATTGGAATTTGTGGAATCGGCAATTGTTCAAGTCTCACAAGAGGTAGATGTGCAATGGTGGTCTTGGCATTTTGCTCTTCAAAGGAACCGACATATGCCTGCTGTCTAATCCAATAACTTAGAAACTCAGAATCTGCCGTCCCTCTATGAGGGCGAACTCGATGCAAGGCTTTCTGGTAGTAACAGTCAGTTCGTTCGGCATTCCACACTGCACAGCGTCCTGGTTCGCCTCCTTCACATACAATCAGGTCGCCTGCCTGAAGTTCGAACTTCACTCGCTCGCGGTCAGAAAAATCCATAACCGCAAGATCACGAAGATCAAACCTACCCCACTGCACATTTGTGTTTCGCAAATAGGCAAATGACTGTTTTCCGGTTTTTGATTTCGGCGAAAGCATTTTGCCAAGCTGGATGCTGGCGATATCACCCAGTTTTACAAAGCTACCTTCCGTGATCTCCAAGAACGCTACTCCAAGAATGCCTGGAACGAGCTGTTGTGCGTCATTCAGCTGTACCTCCGCGGCCTGCCGCGCTTGCTCGACGGCGGCCAGTTGCGTCTTGAGCTGAACGGCGATACGACGTTGATCATCCAGTGACACATCAGGGATTTCAATCGAATGGAGAATATCTTGATTGATAGTCAATTGCCCGGCGGACGTAGAGGCTGCTTCTTCTATGATTGATCGCACAACTGGCAATGATACACATAACTTCGCAAACTGAGGATCAAGGCCTGATTTCAAGCGAACGCGAATCAGGTGGTCGTTAAATATGGTATCGTCTGGCACGTCCTCGCCAACTACACAGCACCGTCCCACAATATCCCGAGCACCGTTTACCCTTATGAACAACAGATCCCCCGGTTCAAGCTTATAGATAGCAGCTTCCTTTTCTGAAACTCTGCCTCGGCGAGGTTCCTTTAGATCAATTACGCCGCTTGAGACATCTGCTATTCTCAATACTATTGGCCCAACTTCACCAAATGCAGGACGGCGGCCAAAACCATTTCGGTAGGAGTGAACCCATTCGCCAAATTTGCGCATATCTCTCAAGACCCAAACAACCTCGTCTTGGCTTCGCGCATCACATCGGCTGGTTTTCCTAGGGCCCGCAGCGCCGTGAGTCCACCTGCTTGTTTGATCTCCGGCACGTCCCATAACAACTCCGACTCCAACGCGTCGGTCCCGCCCGCGCCGAATTGATGGCCGATGCCGCGTAGGACGATAGCAGCTCGGCTATCCATGGAGGTGAACCACGGCGCTTCGTGTAGCAGATAGGCTGATTCACGTTCGCGGCGTTTCAACGCTCTCTCCCGGTACCCGAAATGGGCAAAGAGATCAAAATGGTCGCACTCGACCATCTCCATCAATTCTCGTACAGTATCAGGCGAGTATTGTTCACCTAACAGATGGTTGATGAGAGCACGGCGTTTCTGTGTCTCGACCCATAGACTTCGAAAATCTTGAATGGTCGCGGCCTCGCGTAACACCCGCGCGATCATCTCTCGCCGATACTCGTCGATGGGAATCGGCACGTCACGCCCGTCTCGTCGCTGGAGAATGTAGCGCCCTTGCGGTGTGATGCTGACTGCTTGGCCGCCGCGAATTTCCGGCAGCGGGAGTGGCTCTTCCTCTCCCCCGCCTTCATCCTCGCCTCCTGATTTCTTTACACGCGGCTTCGGCGGCTGACTGATGAAGGCTGTGCCGAACAAATCGGTGACACCGGTGTAGTCGTAGAGCCAAAACTTATACTTCTGCGTCTCTTCATGGATGCGGGTACCGCGCCCGACCATCTGATAGAAGGTGATGGGTGATTCCAGGTAACGGAAGAACACCACCGCATTCAGCCGCTCGATATCCACGCCGGTTGCCAAGAGGTCCACGGTGCAGGCGATGAAGCAGCGTTCGCCGGAGCCGCGCATTTGCTCGATGAGGTCTGAGCCGCCTTCAGCGGTGCATTTGAAGGCGTAATGTTCTTTGGGGGTGACGCCTCGCTCCTTGCACCACATCGAGTAGAGCCGCTGCATCTGCATTTGCACTCGATCGGCATGAAGATCGCGGGTACAGAAGATGATGACCTTTTGTTCAGCCCCCCCATGGTCGCACAAACGCTGGAACAAATCCTCGCACATCGTCGTAATTCGTCTTGGAAGAATGAGAGAGCTATCGAATGCCTTGGCGCTGTACTTCTCACTCAAGTCCTCTTCTCTTACCGGTAAGCCAGTGCGGGCGTCCTTGGGTTTGGCCGCCAATACTTCTTCGCGAGTAAAGGTCTTCCAGTCGATGGAGGGTTTTAGCCGTACAATCTCACAGGCAGCCAGGTAGCCATCTTCTTGCGCTTCAATCAGCGTGTACTCATAGACCGGTTCGCCGAAGTACTGGAGATTATTCGAAGTGATCTCAACATCTTCCTGTGTTCGCTGTTGAGATTCATGCAATTTGCGAGGAGTAGCCGTGAGGCCAACATGAATGGCGCTCGGATTCCTCCTGAGAACTTCGGACCACTGCCCCCAAGCTGACCGGTGACATTCATCGATCACGATGACCGAGAAGCTGTCCGGCGGATAATGCTCGGTGAGAAAACTCGCGTACTGATGATCCGTATCTTCCAGCCCGAGCGTCTGGTAGGTGGCGATGTGCACCTTGGCATTCTTTGCTGCGTTCTTTCCGCGTTCGGTCCCAACGATGCGCACACTTCCCTTGGGAAAGGCTTTGGCCAGCTTGTCATAGGCCTGCTCCCGCAATTCGTCGCGATCACAGAGAAAGAGCGCAGGTTTGTTCAGCCGACCGGCTTCGTGCATCCGCCATAGGAGGTTGGCGGCAATCACAGTTTTGCCAGACCCGGTGGCTAAGCTGAGTAGGACACGAACCAGCTTTCCGCCTTGCTCGCATTGAAGAATCTTCTCAAAGGCTGCCCGGATGGCAGCATCCTGGTAATAGCGTGTCTTCGGGAAGGCCGCGCTGTCAGGCATGAACAGGATGGAGGCTTGCGGAGTCGTCAGAACGATGCCGCTGTCCTTGGCATATCGTCTCGTTAGCTCGTCATGAGTCAGAAAATCCTGAAAGGGAAACGGTCCGTTTGGCATCTGATTCGTTTTGTCGAATTCCCCATACCGATGCCCATTGGTGGCAAACACATAATGGACCTGAAACCGTTTGCAGTCAGCATACTCCTTGGCCTGCTGCATACCCTTGAGAGGGTCTTCGGTTTCAGCTTTGGCTTCAATCACCGCAATGGGAAGCAGTTTCGGCATGTTGCCGATTTGGACGCAGAGCAGATAGTCAGTGCGACCTGATCCTGGACGGCGGCGACCTTTGGCTCCAGTGGGTTCCACTGGGGCGGGAGTTTCGAGCTTGAGCTTCCAGTGCTCGTTGTACCCTTTTTCACGAAGCACCGGATCGATCAAATAGAAGCGGGTTTCAGCTTCGTTATAGCTCATATCGCCAAGACAACATGGTGAGCCCCGCTCTCGAAGCAGGAAAGAAATCGCTGAAGCTTACCTGTTTATGTACGAGAAATCACGCTCCCCTAAAAGGGAAGCAGTCCTGAGTATTGAGCGCAACTACCGGGAGAGGTTAAAGATATGTTGATAAATATGAGACGTGTAGAATCACACGAAAACCTAGGCACGCCTACGACTTCTTAATTCGATCCAGAATCAATGCGATACAGCCGCCCAACAACCCTCCGCCCATCACCGTGGTCAGCAACTCGACGAGTTTCAGTTCCCACACAGACCCTTGGGCCTGCATGACTTCTCTGATGCCACCTTGCACCATGATGACCGACAAGGCCATCGTGGCCCCGACGAGAAACCACCAGACGAATACTTTCACCGATGCCACGCAAACCTCACACGTCAGGATGACGGTCAAAGGAACGATACTGAATGGCCTCTGCAATATGCACAGCCTCGATCTTCTCCGAGTCGGCCAAATCTGCGATCGTCCGAGCGACACGCAAGATACGCCCATGGGCCCGGGCGGAAAGCCGAAGCCGTGCCATCGCCTGTTCAAGCAACTCTTGAGCCGGATGGTCAAGCCCACAATACCGTTTTACCAGCCGCGGCTTCAACTGCGCATTTGTGTAGATCCCCTCGGCTCGATACCGCCGTCGCTGTCGATCGCGTGCGCTCACCACGCGTGATCGAATCGCCGACGAGCTTTCCGAAGCAGGAAGCTCTGTACGAAGCTCTCGTACCGGCACCGGCGGCACATCCAGGTGGATATCCAGCCGATCCAGTAAGGGACCAGAGAGTTTCGCGCGATAGCGACGAATCTGTATGCCGGAGCAAATACAGGACCGAGTCCGATCTCCATAGTAACCACAGGGACAGGGATTCATCGCGGCAATCAGCATAAATTGCGCCGGATACTTGATCGTCCCACTTGCCCTCGTCAGGATGACAGACCCATCTTCCAACGGTTGCCGCAACCCTTCGAGCGCGCCTCGTTTGAATTCAAGGGATTCGTCCAAAAACAGCACCCCGTTATGCGCCAGTGAAACCTCTCCCGGCTTGGGGATGGTGCCTCCGCCGACCAACCCGGCATCCGAGGTACTGTGATGCGGTGATCGAAATGGCCGAACCGTCAATAACGGTCGTTCCGGCGTGAGCAATCCAGCCACACTGTGCACTCTGGTCGTTTCAATCGCCTCATCCAATTCCAACAGCGGTAGGATCGACGGTAAGCGGCGCGCCAACATGGTTTTGCCGGATCCCGGGGGTCCGACCATCAACACGTTGTGCCCTCCCGCTGCGGCGACTTCGAGTGCACGCTTGGCATGGTCCTGTCCGCGAACATCGGCGTAGTCCTCATCATCCGTCGGGCTAACCGTCCCCAAGACATCCTGTCGTGATTCGCTTGGAATAAGCGTCTGGCCGCCTTTCAAAAACTCCACCGCTTCGGGAAGGGTGTGGACCGGATAGGCACGCACCGCCTTGACCAATGCCGCTTCAGCCCCATTGTCAGCAGGAAGCAACAAGTCGTACCCGGTTCGGCAGGCCAACGCAAAGGACAGGGCTCCGGTGATCGGCTTCACTCGGCCGTCCAACGACAATTCTCCGACCAGGACGCACTGATCCACCGCCGACTGCGGGATGACCTCTTCTGCCACGAGAATGCCGATGGCGATCGCGAGGTCGAGCCCCGACCCTTCTTTTTTGACCCCGGCTGGAGCAAGATTGACCGTAATGCGTTTGGCGGGAAAGTGAAACCCGGTGTTTTTCAGCGCGGCTCGAACACGGTCTCGACTTTCCTTTACCGTCGCATCCGGCAACCCGACGACCGAAAACTGAGGAAGCCCGCCGGAGATATCGACTTCGACATCCACCAGATGCGCATCAAGACCAACCAATGCCGCGCTCGTGACCCTGGCAAGCATGAACTCACTGCCTTTCTCCGACCGAACCGAAGAAAAATGTGTTCATTATAGGGAGTCTCTCTAAGGGTTTCAATAGATCATGGCGCTGCCCGTTCCTCGCTGGAACCTCTGCGAGTGACTCTGTATAATCCTCCCATGCGCCTCTGGTCATCCCCAGAGGGAGTGGTTCCTTCGGGTCGATCATCATTCCGCTGGCAACCTCACCCCATCTTGAGCCTTACGGTCACTCTGTGGCTGATCTTGCTCCCGGTCGACGGTGCATGGTCCTGTACCCAGAGCGAAACTTCTTCAATACCGGCACAACGAGCAAAAGCCGCATCGCCCTATATCGGATCAGCGATGGCGGTGCTGGCCACACTTCAGCAAGCAGCCGTGCTTCCGCCCGAAGGCACGCGAGAAGCCGATCGCGTCATCCAGGCCGTCATCCAGATCCAATCCGTCTTTGCCAAAGGAACAGATCCCTCGATCCAGGAATTCGCCCGACGGGCGTTAACCGACAAGCATGGAGAACAGGCCGCAATCAGCCTGGGGCAGTTTCGAGCGAGTGGGTGGACGGTTGACATGTTGGAAGCGCTCGCGGATGCCGAAGTCAACGCCTCACCGGATGAGCGAGAGACACTTGCCACGGGGCTGAGACAGTTCAATCTGTCGGTGGATGATTTTCGGCGTTTCATGCAACTCGTAAGAGACGGCCGATCGGCTCTCACTGCGCAAGGGCTGGCCTTTGCTGAGGTGTATACCCAGTACCGGAATACGATGCCGGGCACCACGCGCTAACGCGCCGTTTCATGGTTCTGGTTTCGAGTTTCTGGTCTCTTGTTCTCGCTTCGTTTAAGAACGTGCAACTCATCCGGACTCAACAAGTTAACGCGGACAATTCCATGACTCATATCACAACTTCATAACGGAGGGTCACATGGCAACGAGAGCGTATATCCTCATCAAGGTCAAAGCCGGGAAAACAAAGGACGTGGTCGGCGCACTGAAGCGCATACCGGGTGTGGAACAGGCGCACTCCTGCTTCGGTCGCCCGGATATTTTTGTTTTCATCAGCGTTCAGGACGAGCGAACACTCTCCGACGTGGTGATTACGAAAATCCATGCCATCGACGGCATCGAAGAAACGGACACCCACATCGTCGCGGAGTCTTAGCCCACGGGACGACACAAGAGTATCTCGTGAAGCGTCGTTTGTGAAGTGTGAAGCGTCTGGATTCTGAGATGCGATACGTTTCGCGAGAGGCACTTCACGTTTCACCGTTCGGCAGGCTCACGGCCCTGAGGTCCATCGAAGGGCGAATGACGTTCGACAAGAATAGGAGCGCCACCGCACTGGGCCGACTGGTAACAGGCTTCGGCGATTTCCACGGCGCGGCATCCGTCCTCTCCTGTGATGGGCATGGGTGTGCCGTCGCTCACGGCCTGGAGAAACGCTGAGAGGGTGTCGAGGACGGTCAGGGATTGAGGGATATCGATATCCCCGATCTTGGCTCCTGCACCAGTTTCATTGCGGATCAGCCGGCGCATCCAATCGGCCTCCACCCGCCCCTGTGAACCGATCCAGATGGCCCGTCCCGCACGTTCGCCCACAACCCGTGTGATGTCTATGCGGCAGATCGTTCCCCCGGTGGTGGTGAGGTGGACTGAGGCCATTCGTTCCGGCGCAATCGGTGGAATAGGATCCATCGTGCAGCGTACGGCCTGTGCCTCTTCACCAGTCAGGAATCGAACCAGATCGAGCATATGCACACCGATTTCCAGTAAGGCCCCTCGCTTCCCATAGCCTGCACCATGGTCTGAGGCCGTCTTCCGTATCTCGATCTGAAAGACCACGTCGAGTTCCTGAGAACGACCGAGGGTGGACCGGAGGCTCTTCATATATTGAATCGTCCTGTCGAATCGGAGGGTCTGGGCCGTCATGAGCGGAATCCCAGCGTCGTGAGCCAGTGCCACCATTGTCCTGGCATCGGCTGCTGTTGTGGCCAGAGGCTTCTCAATCAGCAGAGGTTTGCGGGCTTGCACCGCAAGTCGGCAGATTTCGAGAGCGTATAGCGGGGGAGTCACCACTACGACCACGTCAACCGACGGATCGGTGATGAGGGCATGGGCTTCACCGTACACCTTGATGGAGTCGGCACCTGGGAGCTGAAACCCCTGTTCAGGATGTCGTCGACACACGGCTTGAAGAGAAGCCAGCGGCAGATCGTGGACAAGATGCTGAGCATACCGAGCTCCATGCCGGCCGACCCCGATCAATCCCACTCCAATGCGGTCTCTGTTCATCAGACGTCTCACCGCCGCTACTGTAGGATCACGTCATCCCGCAGTCAATTGACATTCCCTCAAACGGCTTCATATAGTAACGTCATGTCCGACGGAACACCGATCCAGTAGCAGAATCTCAACTATGCCTACGGCACCAGCAGCTCCTTTCACACTGGAACAGATCGGAACGGGAACCGCCCGTTTCCCAAGTGGCGTGCCCATCCCCACCCATACCGACCAGATGGTGGATCCCTATTTTAAAAGTAAAATGCCGAAGGAGCATCAAGTTGATTGCCTGCTCTTCTGGCCGCAACAAGCCGGGACCTATCCAGGACTGGTCCTCTTACACGATTGGTGGGGGCTGACCAGCCAGATGAAGGATCTTGGCGCTCGCCTCGCCTGTGAAGGCTACATGGTGATTCTTCCGAATCTCTACGGTCGGTTGGGAGGCATGGTAACCGCCAACGACGATGTCGCCGCCGCACTACTCGAACGACAGAATGATGACCAGGTCATCACCGACATCAATTCCTGTTGTGAATACCTCAATACTCGCACCACGGCCAAGAAGAACATTCATGGAGTCGTCGGGTACGGAATGGGCGGATCCTATGCGCTGCGGTTCGCCTGCCACCGGAAACGATTGCGGGCCGCCGTCTCGTACTATGGCAAGATGATCACGTCACATGAGATGATGAAAAACCTCTTTTCCCCGGTGCTCTACCATCAGGCGGGAAAAGGCACCTGGGCCACACTGGACGATGTCGAGCAGCTACGGACAGCCTCCGCCGCGTCTGCCAAGCGAGTCGACATCCAGTGCTACCCCAACGCTGCTCATGCGTTCTGCAACGAGATGAAACCAAGTGCCTATGACGCCGACAGTGCCTCCCTCGCCTGGGAACGTACGGCGAACTTTCTGAAGTCGTGCTTCCAAGGAACATGAGTCATCGTCCCTCTCTCCGTGACGATTTTCCTCACAGGTTGAGCGATATGGTACACAGACCACGTCGGCATCAATCTGATCTCAGGCACCTCCCGGTCAGGGTCTGCTTCCTCCTTATCATCCTGTTGGGTCTCCTCCCCCCATCGGTGACCATGGCAGTAGGACAAGAATCGCCGCAGTTGTTGACTGAGGTGGTAATACAGCAAGCCGACCAGCTCACACTCATCGAATCGGACGAGGATGCCCTGAGGCTATTTAGGACGACGGTCGGACCAGCATTGGGTCTGAAGGATGCCGCCGGAGCCTTGGGAGCCAGGCTTCCCAGCAAAATGGTTAAAGAACTCGGAGTGGCGGAATTATCTCAGTCTGTCGCTGAATTGATGAGGGCGCTGGGGACATGGCAATTGGCCAATTCCCTTCGTCAGGAGATAGGGCCATCCACTCCAGTCGTTCCACTTTCTGTGGCGCGACAAGACTGGTTACGGGCTCGGAACCAGGTCGTCTCTCTCGCCGACCTGCTCCGTCTTACGAAGGAAGAAGGAGGGGCTCAAACGACCCAAGGAACCTCGCAGTCACGAAACACCGAGTTACTCTTGGCGGCGGAGCGTACGGCATTTGAAGCAAGTCACCAGGCCATCACAGCTTGGTGGAACATCCATGGGTGGAAAGATCGGATCAGACAAACCAAAGGTCACTCACGACTCTGCGGAACCTGGCAGTGGATCATTCATAATCACCAAATCCATGGGGAGCAGAAGTCCACGATCATCTTCTCTCCGCCAGGACAAGTCTCAGCTAACTCAGCTACGCCGACGGAAAGCATTGTGCTCGGAGATGCGATTTACTTGCGATGGGAACAGAATGGTCACATCCAAGAAGACAGTCTCTTGTTTATCAAGGACGACCAGAAAATCGAAGGATCCTTTGCGAATAATACCGGAGGATGGGGCCCCGTCAGCGGAAAACGCCTCGCACCCTGCAAGCCATAATCAGCGGCGGAGGAAGCGGTATGTACCAAACTTCGCTTGCCCCACGCGCTTCACTCACATTCATGCGGACAGGTACTTTCCCTTCGACTCCCCGTACATTGAGCCTCTGAGCATCGCGAGAACGTCGCTGATGGACTTATCAATAGCCTGCTAGGCTGCCCCACGCCACGCACGCCACGCCAGCACCATCCACCCCACGATGAAGAGGACACCTCCAACCGGCGTCACCGCACCCAACCAACGAACTCCCAAGAGCGAGACCCCATAGAGACTGCCGGAAAATAGCACCGTTCCTCCCAAGAACAACCACCCGGCTCTGGCCACTCCGGCATCGCGCCAGATCTGTACCGCAAATCCACTGAAGACCATACCGAACGCATGGTACATCTGATAGCGAGTCGCCTTTTCGTAGACATCCAACAGATGTTGATCCAACATGTCTTTCAACATATGCGCCCCAAAGGCGCCGGCTATGACGCCCAACCCGGCGCTGAGAGTGCCGATGACCACCAATCGGCGAGCTGAGATATCGATATCCATTTTTGACGGCTCCTCAACAAAGCGCTCGTGACTCACCAGCGCGATCATACGCGATCCCCGTGGGATACGCCACCGACGTAACGCCGAGATGCCAATTCTATGGCTGACACATAGGTTCCACTGGAGACGATTCATGACGAGTGTGACCGATCGCCGCGCGTAGCATACCAAAAACACCTCCGAGGTTGGACCGGCAATCGGCGAAACCGTCACAATCGCGAGAGAACAGCGTTCGAACAATTTGCGATCTCACAATCCACCATCCGGCAATGGTCTGCTCCCTGTCCGATCTCTCTCTCCAAATCTGCCTTTGATTCTTATGTTTAACTCCTGTATGGTTCATGCCTGTTTTTCTCAGAAACCGCACCGAAAGAGGATCATATGTGGGACAAGAAACGGGGCGACACGGATTCGGATGGGAACTTTACCGTCTTGGGTAAAGACGTCACATTTAAGGGCATTGTCCATTTTCACAGTACCGTTCAACTCGACAGTGCATTTGAAGGAGAAATCCACGCCAAGGGGATGTTGGTTATCGGAGAAAATGCCGTCATTCGGGGATCGATTATCGCCGAGACTGTGGTCAGCCGAGGGAAAATTCACGGGAACGTGACGGCCAGCAGCAAGATCCAGCTGCTCAAGCCGGCCGTGCTGCTCGGGGACATCTCGGCTCCGTCGTTTTCGATGGAAGAGGGCGCATTCTTTAAAGGCTCAATCGACATGGGCTCTCATCCGGTCGTGGACGAACTCCAAGCGACTCCTCTCGTCCTTACGGAAGCCCCGCAACGGTTAAGCCTCGCTCGACCGGTCCTGATTGAAAGTGAGCGAGGGAGCTGACCCCCTCGCTCTGCAAGCCGTTAGTGCAACAGTTCTTTGGGAATATTCCCGCCATTTGCCGCTAGCTTCTGCAACACTGCCTGATGGAGCCACATGTTCATCTGAGCGGAATCACCCATCTTGTCCGCAGGGCACCCAAGCTCGGTCGCAAGTTCTTTACGTGCCGTGAGACTACTGTCCAAATTCAGCAGCTTCATCAAGTCGACGATCGAGGTCTTCCAATTCAGTTTCTGCGCGTTTTTCGCCGCAAGGCCTTCAAGCTTTCCCACGACATCGACCGCTGATATGGCCGCAGGTTTCGGAGCAGCCGGTGCCGGGGCCGTCGCTGTTGGAGCAGCGGCTGGCGGTGGTGTCGCCGCATGGGCAGTCGCACCGAACCCAAGTTTCTCCATAATCGTGCCAAAGAGTCCCATCGTAAATTCCTCCCTGTAGAAGCGTGAATGAAGCCAATCTCTCTGTCATTGAAATCGAATCTAACACTTAAGCAGAAACAAAATCATCCCACTTTCTCTCTTCCAAACCAACAACCCTCTCTCCATAACTGTCCCATAATCGTACAGTTCTTCCTCCACGTTCGGGACCAGGTATCATCCGTGTGATATTCGAACGACGATTGGTGTCGCGCTCCGATCACAATTCTTCTACTTAACTCCCCTCCTTCCGCAGCTGCGATCATTTGTGTAAGATACCGCGCCTGATCGTTCTCCAACCGGGAGGCCTTTTCATGGCTCGAACCGCATTGTTCCGTTCATTGGTCCGCGTCATGACGGCCGCATTCTTGACAGAGCGCCACCGCTGCTCCGCTGCTGATGCCCTCGGAGCGATCGACGAATTGGGATCAAGGAGAGAGGCTCGTGCGATCTCGCGGCGCCACTTTCTGCTCGGATCTGGCGCAACGGGTGCCGCATTCGCCTTGGGGACGATGACCGGACTTTCGCAACGTGCGACCGCCGCCAAACCATCGCCTTCCCCAGTCTCCGTAGGTATTGTCGGCGCAGGGCTCGCAGGATTAGCATGCGCCGACACCCTCAACACCCGTGGCCTTCGAGCCATGATCTACGAAGCGACAGATCGAGCAGGTGGCCGCTGCTGGTCCTTACGAGACCACTTTCCCGGTCAGGTCGCCGAACGAGGCGGCGAGCTCATCGATAATTTGCATAAGACGATCCTGGGGTATGCCAAACGATTCCGCCTTCGCTTGGAAGATGTAAACAAGGAGCCAGGAGAAACGTTTTACCACTTCTATGGGCAACGGTACTCAGAAGCCGCGGTCATTGCAGAATTTCGTGATTTCATCTCGGTGATGCGGATTGATTTGAATCGCCTCTCAAAAGAAGTGACGGCGCACTCCCATACACCGGATGATGTGACACTCGACCACACCAGTCTTCAGGCCTATCTTGAAGGTCGGAACGGAGCAGGTGTACCGGCCGGCCCAGTCGCCAAGGCCGCCATCATCGCTGCCTATGAGGCTGAATATGGATTAAGGGCTGCAGACCAGAGCTGTCTGAATTTCCTCCTCTTTATTCATACTGATCGCCGTTCAAAATTCACCCCGTTCGGAGCCAGCGACGAGCGCTATCATCTCGTCGACGGGAACGACCGCATCACCGAGGGGTTGGCCGGCGATCTTTCCGAACAAATCACGTACAACTCCAGACTCATGCGAGTCCGTCAGTCGAGCGATGGACAGATCGAATTGACGTTCCAGAACGGAACCTCTATTCCGCATGATGTCGTCGTGCTTGCGATTCCCTTCACAATCCTCCGTGATGTGGAGATCGACACCAATCTGGCTATCCCCGCTAATCAACTCACCGCGATTCGGGAGCTTGGATACGGCACCAACGCCAAGATGATGATTGGCTTCTCAAACCGCCCCTGGCGGACGTGTGGCGGGAACGGAGCGACATATTCCAATCTCCAGAACGTCCAAACGACATGGGAAACAAACCCAACTCTGGGATCGAAGGACAGGGGCATTCTCACCGACTATTCCAGCGGAACACGCGGTGCTGCATTGAACCCCAATAAGGTGCAGATGGAAGCCCAACAATTTCTGCTTGATTTAAACTCGATCTATCCGGGAGCGAGCGGATCCGCCACCACCTTGAGAGATGGAACGTACCTCGCGCATCTCGAACATTGGCCATCGCATCCCCTCATGAAAGGCAGCTATACCTGTTACCGTCCTGGTCAGTTCACGACCATGGCGGGCTTGGAAGGTATCCCCGTGGGCAATCTGTTTTTCGCCGGCGAACACGCAAACTCGTTCTATGAATGGCAAGGCTTCATGGAAGGCGCGGCACTCTCCGGTATTGCCGTTGCTCGGGCGATCTTGGAGAACACCACAATTCGTTAATACATACCAATACCGTGAACCTCGACCCATTGCTTAGATTCTCTATGTCTCCACCACCACATGTACGACGTCGGACTCGAACCTCTCCAGAAACGTTCCGGCTCCTCTCCTTAGGAGACTCAGCCGTTACGATCGAATTCGGCAACGCAATCAATCCGGAGAGCAATGCACGTGTGATCGCATTCGCGCAGATGGTGAGTGAGCAAGGGTGGAATGGCATCTTAGATATCGTGCCCAGCTATCGATCGGTTACCCTCCATTTTGATCCACTCCAGTGGGATGCAGCTGCGTTGACCAAGAAACTCAAGACGCTACCTTGGGAACACTCTCCACAGGCTGACCCGCAAGGCCTCGTCCATGAGATTCCCGTCTTGTATGGCGGTGAATGGGGGCCGGACTTAGAAGAGGTGGCAACCTTTGCTGGGCTCCAAGTAGCTGAGGTCATCGCCTTGCATACAGCGATGCCCTATCGCGTCTACATGCTGGGATTCAGCCCAGGTTTTCCGTATCTTGGACTCGTCCCTGAACAGTTGGCCATCCCTCGCCGAGCAACCCCACGAACAATGGTCCCGGCCGGATCGGTCGGCATCGCTGATCGCCAGACGGGCATCTACCCCACTGCTACTCCTGGCGGATGGCAATTGATCGGCCGAACACCCATTCCACTGTATCGTACGGCCAGCCACACTCCATTTTTGCTGAAGCCGGGAGATCTGGTGCGATTCACACCCATTGAGCGAGACGAATTCGACCGTCTGAGCCATCTGAACCGACATGAGAACGCTTGATCTGAACTGCGACATGGGCGAGTACGAGGACCCTGCGCGACTGGCTCGTGAAGCGCAACTCATGCCACTGATCACTTCAGTTAATATCGCCTGCGGGGCCCATGCCGGTCATCCTGAGCTCATGCTCCGCACGGCGAGGCTCGCCGTGCAACACGGCACTGCGATCGGTGCTCATCCAGGCTTTCCCGACACACAAGATTTCGGGCGACGGGATCACCAGGCCTCTGCAAAAGAGGTTGAATCACTCGTGTTCGTACAACTGAAAACTTTGACGGATGTGCTGGCATCGGTTCATTTGAGGCTCAGTCACATGAAACTGCATGGGGCACTCTACAATCTGGCGTCCAGAGATCGAACAGTGGCCGATGCGGTGACACGAGCCCTCACTTCATTCAATCCTCACCTATTACTGTTTGCTCTCTCCGGTTCAGAGCTCGTCACAAGCGGAAGAACTGCTGGCCTGACCGTAATCCAAGAGGCGTTTGCCGACCGAGCCTATCAGTCCGATGGAACGCTCGTGCCTCGTACTCAGCCCAACGCGCTTCTCCAAACTCAACAGCACGTACGCGAACAGCTCTGTGCGATACTCACCGGCTCTGTCACCAGCGTTGATGGGGAACATGTGCCAATCCGAGCCGACACCCTCTGCGTTCACATGGACACTCCGCACGCAGGTGAACTCCTTCAACTTATTCGACAAGAACTTGCATCGGCTGGTGTTCGAATTACGAAGCCGTTCCGGACATGATGGACCACCAACCGGCGAAAATCCTTGTACTCAAAAGCGGGTGGCTGACCACAGTCCAGGACTTGGGACGCTACGGCTATCAGCACTATGGCGTGTCGGTCTCAGGAGCGATGGACTCCTTCTCCACCATCGTGGCGAATCGGCTCGTGGGAAATCCTGACCAAGCGGCAGTACTCGAACTGACCTTGAAAGGGCCGGAACTCCGGTTTGAGCGGGATACCGTCGTTGCCATCACCGGGGCCGACCTCTCCCCATCCATCAATGGTCACAACGTTCCCATGTGGGAAAGCCTTGCCATTCAACGCGGACAGCATTTGAGCTTCGGCATGCCGCATGCTGGGGCCCGCGCGTACCTCGCCCTCGCCGGTGGCGTTGAAGCCCCCTTGGTGCTGGGCAGCCGCTCAACCCATTATGCAAGTAAGACAGGTGGACTCCATGGAGCTCCCCTCAAACCAGGAGACATTCTCTACAGTGGAACGGTACGACCATTCGTCACCCAGCAAATTGGCAGACGACTCCCCGTCCCCCTACGTCCTCGTTATGAACACTCTGTCACTCTTCGTATCACTCCTGGCCCACAGCAGAATGTCTTTGGGAACGAAGCGCCCACCACCTTGACAGGAACCACCTACACCGTCTCTCCTCAGTCCGATCGTATGGGCTACCGTTTGGCAGGATCCAAACTCGTTCGAAAAGGACCGGCCGAATTTGTCTCTGACGGGACTTCTATGGGAGCGTTGCAAGTGCCATCCGATGGGCAACCAATCCTCTTGATGGCTGACCGGCAAACCACCGGAGGCTACCCTAAGATCGCCGTCGTGATTTCGGTAGATCTCCCCTTTGCCGCACAGCTGGCTCCAGGTGACCGTATCGCCTTTGCTCCATGCACCGTCGCCCACGCTCACACCCTGTTGCGAGCGCACCGTGCCCAACTCGACGCAGACTTGCCGCCGTGTGACAGTCGTTCTCAGCTGATCCCCCCACTGAACCACCGTCATGAATCCTTTTAGATACTCGGTGTATCAAAATAGATTCACCTTACGGATCCTCTCCCCTTAAGACAACAGGACAATGCTCCTAGATTTTCAATAGTCGCGCAAATTCAGTATGGCAAGTTACTTGCTGATGACACTAGAAATAGAATAGATAGTTGTACGAGGTGACCGGTGCAAGAGACCATGTACGGAACAGATCATCCTGGTGGCCCCCATGAGCAAGGTCGAGAACCTTAAGGCTCCTGCTCCTGGAACCTTCTTCTCACGTTGGACACCTCGTAGAGCTACGCTCGCGGCCTGGCTCACTGGTCCGACTTTTTCACGTCCCCTTAACGCGTTGCTCCGACGTCTGGCGCCGATTCTCATGTTCGGCCAACGGGTCATCGTGAGTCGCCACGCCGATGTCGTGGATGCGCTGGCCCGCGATACGGAGTTTACCATCTCGGAAATCAACGCCGAGAGAACCAACCGTGACAACGGCCCTTTTGTGCTCAGTATGGATCGCTCCCAGCAGCACGATCGTGAAAAGAAACTCCTCAACAGCGTGATGAACCGCGAGGATGCCCATCGGATCCGCGCCATTGTCATCTCTCATGTGCAAAAATGCCTCGATCGAGTACGCACGCGGGATTGGATTGATGTGGTCAATGACCTCACGCGGCGTGTTCCGCTCGGGGTGGTGAGCGAGTACTTTGGCGTACCGGGCCCGGACGATACGGTGATGCTTCGTTGGATGCGCACACTTTTCCACGATCTGTTCCTCAACCTGACCAACGACCAGAAAGTCGCACAGAAAGCTGTCGCCTCGTTCGAGGAGATGCGCCCCTACCTATTAGGGTGGATCGCGCGACGTAAAGCAGAGATTGCGGCCAATCCAGGCCAAACGAATGACGATGTATTGACGCGCATGATCCACTGTCAGAGACAGCCAGGGATGGAGTGGTTGGACGACGATTGTGTCAGGCGAAATATCTCGGGCCTGATTGTCGGCGCAGTAGATACCACGAGCACTGCCGCAACCAAAGTCATTGATCAACTCCTGCGACGGCCAAATGAATTGGCCGAGGCAAGACAGGCAGCGCGCGCAGGTGACGAGGCCACCCTGGGGCGATATGTGTGGGAAGCTCTTCGGTTCAATCCTCACAATCCGATCATCATTCGACATGGCCAGCCTGGAGCCGTGCTCGGGCAAGGCACATCAGGCCGGCACAAGCTCTCAGGCGGGCAGATGGTCTATCTTGGAACGTTCTCAGCCATGTTCGACCCTATCGTGTTCCCCGATCCTAACTGTTTCCGAACCGATCGTGATCCCACGCGCTATCTTCACTTCAGTGCAGGCCTCCATGCCTGCCAAGGTCGGTACGTGAGTGGAATCCAGATCCCATTGATCGTGGCGGGTATGCTTCGGTTGGCCGACGCACACCGTGCTCCCGGCTGGGATGGCCGCATCGCCTATGACGGGCCATTTCCAGACCGGATGATCCTTAAATTTTCGGTATGACAACGGAGTAAGAACAGAGGAGGCACCTTCTATGCCGGATCAATCAGCGTTTACCGCTCTGTTCCCTGTGAAAGACGAGAACGTGAAACCCTTGCAGGCACTGCTGAATGCCGTGGGTCAGAACATCACAAAAGAGCGGGAAGTCCTCATGGACAAGGTAGAAGGACTTCTTCCATCCACTCTCAGACAGCCGGGAGGGAGATGCTTTCTCGAGTTCCACAAACTGACAACCGTGCATTTTCTTCGCTGGGTCTTACTGGAACCAGCCTTAGACGCTGAGGGGAAACGAATCGACGCCAGTCTGGCCTTTGCGACCGACTATGACGGTCCTCTCAATGCGCATATCGATGAACTCATTGAGACGGCCGGTCCGGCATTGGAAGCGATTTTTTCGTTCTGCGATCCCGCACCGGCAACCGGAGCCTTGAGGTCTTATCTGCTGGAGGCCCAACGTTCTTACGAGGCATTTTACCGCGGACACCCGGGTCGATCTGTCCAACAGATCTGGGGAGATTCGAACAATAGCGAAGAAGAATTGCGCAAGGCGCTGGGGAAGGGTTTGGACGGATCCCCACAACCAGCCACCTCTGAAGACGCGGTGGCCAGATTGCGGCGGGCTGTCGGCCAAAGCGGATGGAAATCAGCCTCCACGGCCGGTGAGCCACAGAAGCCATCCTTGGGATCACGATCGCTGTGGTTATCTGTCGGTGCCATTCTTCTCTTGTTCGCCATTCTCGCACCTTCCTGGTTTCTCCGTTGTGCGGTTGCGAGTGTGGTTGCACTGATTCTACTGATACTGCTTGTCGGCTCGTGGGGAACGATCTTGAATCTACTCGACCGGCGCGATCAGACTCGTGAGCGCCGGGTGCTCGACCGACAAGGCCCACCTCCAGACCCGGATGGCTCGGAAGACCCCTATGTCTCCGATCGCAGCCGCAGACGGCTGATGATCGTCACCGACCTAGAAAACCGACGTGGCCTGATACAAAACCAAATGACCCACGTTGTCAATGTTAAGCCGGGGAAGATGCGCTTGCGCACGCTCCGAATAGTTTTGTGGGCGATCAATTTCCTGGGGAGCCGGATTTTTGTGCAAGGCAAGCTGGGAGACATCCCGACCATTCATTTCGCGCGATGGATCCTCATTGACGACAACCGGCGGCTGCTTTTCTTCAGCAATTACGACTTCAGCTGGGAAAGCTATCTTGGTGATTTTATCGACCTGGCATCGGACGGACTCACCGGCATCTGGTGCAATACGACCTTTTTCCCTCAAACCAGAATTCCCGCCTGGATGATCATTCCCCGTGCCCTCAGACTCGTTCTATCCACCCAATCACGGACCGGGAACCAATCGGCGACGCGCCTCTTCGAACAAGGGGCACGCCGAGAACAGGAATTCAAGAAATGGACACGCGACCACCAAGTGCCGACCCAGGTGTGGTATAGCGCCTATCCTCTTTTGAGTGTCGTCAACGTCAACAACAGTACCGACATCGCTCGTGGCCTGTTCGCACCGCACAGCGGTGCAGAGCTGGGAGCATGGCTGAGAAAGTTGTGAGGAGACCTGCGACACGATGGCACTCGTCGGCTAGTCATTACTTCCTATGAAGCGAGGTGAAGCATGAGACTCTCTGGTGCCTCTGGAGTGGAGCTTTCCGACATTCAAGGGTTGGTGCAACGTGGGTATAAAGAGTTGCCCGCGGCGGAATATATTCTACTGCAAGTGACCGACGTGCCTCGTGCACGGGCCTGGCTCTCGAAGCTGGCCGACCGCATTGAGCCTGCGACGGCAACCGGTCATGACAAAGCAGATCGCGCGAGTGCACTTCATCTCGCCCTGACCTATCAGGGGCTACAGGCTCTCGGTGTCAGCAAAGAGCTTCTCGACAAGTTTCCCCTCGCCTTCCGCGAGGGAATGGCGACCCTGCATCGAGAACGTCTCCTTGGAGATCGTGGTGCCAGCAGTGCCGCCAACTGGCGTTGGGGCAGCGCGCCGTGTCAACCAAATGCGGATGAGGAAGGGCTCTGCGAGACAGACCCTGCGTTGCACCTTATGCTATTGATGTATGCCAAAGACGGCCCAACGTTATCTCGCATAAAGAAATCGGTGCTGGATGAGCTCGACATATCCGGACTGCATACGATCACCGGGCTCGACACCGTGTTCTTGGCCGGTCCCGAGTGTGATCCTACCGGAAGCCCGAACGGACCGAAGGAACATTTCGGCTTCCGCGACGGGATCGCCCAACCGCATATCGCCGGGATGCCATCACGGGAGGATGGTCACGCCATCCCAGGCAACATCATTCCCACCGGTGAAATTCTCCTGGGGTATGCCAATGCCTATGGCGAAATGCCGGAAGGTCCTACGGACGCGAACGGCCAAGGGTTCGGACGTAACGGCACATTTCTAGTCTTCCGACAATTGCACCAAGACGTCGTTGGTTTTTGGAACTACGTAGCCCGACAAGCTGCCGATAAAGGGTATGGCCCCGTCGAGCTGGCGGCGAAGATGGTCGGTCGATGGCCGGACGGCACCCCATTGGTCGAGTCGCCGACGGGTCCGAAGTCGACCTTGCAAACACATGACCGGTTTGTCTATGCCGGTCATCACTCGCACCCTGATCCTTTTGGATTGCACTGCCCGATCGGCTCCCACATCCGACGAACCAATCCTCGCGATTCGCTGAATGAGGATCCTCAAAGATCATTGGAGCTGTCGAATCAGCACCGAATCATCCGTCGCGGACGTTCCTACGGCACACCGTTGGTAGCCGACATGGATCCGACGAAGTTGATGGCCGCTTCAGAAGATCATGCCGAACGCGGGTTGCACTTCATCTGCTTGAATGCCGCGATCGATCGCCAATTTGAGTTCGTTCAAAACCTCTGGGCCAACAACCCAAAGTTTGGTGGACTCTACGATGACCCCGATCCGCTCATCGGCGTGTTGGATGGCGAGCGAGCGACCTTCACCGTGCAAAAAGACCCGGTACGTTGCACGTATGCCGACATGCCACGATTTGTCCAGGTGCGAGGAGGCGCCTATTTTTTTCTGCCGGGCATCACGGCCATTCGGACGCTGGGAACCATGAAATGACCACAGAACGCCTGATCGTGCGCATTGCAAAGCAGGTATGGAGGCAAGAGGCTCGCGCAATCTGGTCCAAAAAGTGGTCGGCATCTCACCCTTCATGGGAGGATCGGGGCCGACAATAGCCAGGACTTCACTGTCGATCCCCAGCACGCCGGGAACCACCGCGGACAGGTTGCATGTCACCGGTGGGGCGAGTGGCTACCAACTGCCCGAGGACAGTGTGGACTCTTCTCACCTTCCTCGGATCCACGGCGCAACTCCATAGTCTATAGAATGGAGATCCGGATCGACGGCAGGGCACATGGGTTCACTGGCCGTACGCAGGCCCATGGAGCCTTCGACGAGTCTCCCCAGGGGTTGAGGTCACGTTGCACGAAGGGAGTCGCGATACGGAACCCATCGTTGGGACAGGAACTCTCAGCATGGGAGTGAGTGATCTCATTGGGCTTCTTGGTGCGCTGTGCCCAAGGGGCGCCCCTGGTTCAAGACCTGTGTTCCGGCATGTCTGGAGATTCTTCTGCGGCTTCGCCTCTGAACTCAACCACATTGACATCACTCGAACGGAGCGCCGCTAAATGCCAGAACGTTCCATGCTCGACTTCAGCATCACTCGAGAAAGCAAGGTGAGTTGGTTCGATATGCGCCAACTCACCGCGACGGCCGTGAAGTCGCTCGCGGCAACTATCGTGGGCCCGATGACGGGACGCCGCGAGATCATGGCCGCGTTGGCTCCGGCGGCGGAGAAAATTCCGGAGTACACACCCGATTCCACCGGCGCCCTTTGGCTCGACTACATTGCCGATACCGGCGAAGGCTGGAATGCGACACATTCGGTGATGTGGCTCGCGGGCCGCGACGGGCTCGCCCTGAGTCCCGACGGCAAGCCAACGCCGCAGCCTATTCCGTCGAGTGGTTTTCAAGAAGGCCTCCCCTCGATCGATGGCACGATACCCCTCCCGCACGGAAAAGTCCTCATTTTTGGAGGAGATCAAGTCTATCCAACAGCTTCCGCAGTCAACTACAAGACACGATTTTCCGACGTGATGAGATCCGCGCGCTCATGGCAACAACCGCCACGGGACCTCTTCGCAATTCCCGGCAATCACGACTGGTACGATGGCCTCACCAATTTTATTCGCCTCTTCTGCCAAACCGGCGATGGCCGTCGCTGGTTTGGAGCCTGGCGATCGAAGCAACGCCGCAGCTATTTCACCATAAAACTCCCGTATGGCTGGTGGCTCTGGGGGCTAGACCTGGCGCTGGACGATGACCTTGACCCGCCGCAATTGGACTACTTCGTCAGCCAGGCGAGGCTCCTTCGACCAGGCGACCGTGTCATTGTTTGCGTGCCTTCCCCAAGCTGGCTCAAGCAGGACCCAGGCAACAAACAGCTCACCAAACTCGACATCATTCTCAACCTGATCACCGGGAAGGACGGGAAAAGCGGCAAGTCCGTGCCGGTCATCCTCACGGGCGACCTACATTACTACGCGCGGCATGAGGCGCATCTCTCCGATGGGCTTCGCCAGTTCATCATTTGCGGCGGCGGAGGCGCATTTGGCCTTGGGACCACACAAACGCCTTCCTCCATACGAGTGAACAACTTCGACTCAGAACCCGCAGAGGGAAAACTTCAGCGAACGTTTCCCGACAAACAACAATCCTTTCGCGCACGCCGTGGCGTGTTTGGCTTCCCTCTCGTTAATAGAGCCTTTTCTGCTTTACTGGGCGCCACCCAAACGGTCTTCCTTTGGCTACTGAGTTCGCCGCCTGCCCCAGTCGCGGCAGACCAACTCTGTGGCATCGACTTCTCTCCCAGCTGGATTGCCGCTTATATGTGTGCGCCTTTCACCACCGAAGGGTTGTTGGCCGTCTTCGGGTTCGTTGTTGTTCGCCTCGGCTCTCCTGGAATTCTCATCACCCTTGCGATCTTGATCCTCGTATTCGGCTTGTTTGCCGTTTCAGGGAAACCTCATGGCAGAAGATCGGCTCTTGCTTGGGCGATCGGTTGTCTCCATGGAGTGAGCCAGTGTGCTCTCGGCATCGCCTCGATTTGGATGATCTCTCATGCGGCATGGATGCTTCTTGGCGGCGATCTTCCCGTACGGATGTTGATTGCGTGTCTGTCATTTCTCCAAATCAGTTTCTTAGGTGGTGTGCTGTTTGCGGCTTACTTGTTTCTCACCCACAAATTTCTCGGCATGCATGACCAAGAGGTGTTCTCGGCGCAGGGCATCGAACAATTCAAATCTTTCCTTCGGATAAGGATCGATCCTGAGGGGCTCTTGATCTATCCCATCGGCTTGCTCAAGCCGGCCAGTGAATGGGTGCTTGTTCAAGAGGTGAAGCAGACGTCCGTCACGGGTTCCCTCACCGGAGCAGTGACACATCAGCTTCTGATACCCAAAGAATGCCGTCGGATCTTCGACCCCGCCTCCCCCCTTGCCCCACATTTGATTGAACCACCAATCAAGGTCGCGGGTCATGCCGCGCAAGGAGATCGCAATGCCACGTGAGGTCGTAATCGTGGGGAGTGGATTCGGCGGCGCAGTTTGCGCCTGCCGTCTAGCAGCTGCAGGACGTGATGTCCTCGTGCTGGAGCGCGGCCGTGAGTGGGATCCCAAAGATTACCCGCGCGAACCCGGCGACGCGTGGATCTGGGACGTCGATGAACCCGAGCGTCAACATGGTTGGATCGATCTACGAATCATGGACGAAATGTGGGTCGCCCAGGGAGCCGGCGTCGGAGGCGGTTCGCTGATCTACGCCAACGTCTCGATCGACGCGCCGCTCGAAACCTTTGATGATGGATGGCCCAAGGCCATCTCGGCCGCTGAGTTAGCCCCATACTATGCCAAGGTCAGCGCGATGCTCCAGAACTCCCCGCTGCCCGATGGTCAACTCACGCCGCGGTTTCGCCTGATGCGTGAAGCTGCCGAAGCCATTGGCGAAGGCCATCGCTTTCGGAAGCTCGACCTGGCCGTGAGTTTCAGCGACCAGTGGAATCCCGAGTTAAAGGATCCGACGAATGACCACCACTCCGTGAAATTCAAAAATCCGCACGGCCAATGGCAAGGGACCTGCGTTCACTGCGGCAACTGCGACGTTGGCTGCCAGGTTCGCGCCAAGAATACGTTGGATTTGAATTACCTCGCCGCCGCGCGCACGGCCGGAGCCGAGATTCACCCGCTCTCACTCGTTTCGCATATCGAACCAATAGGCAGCGCCTGGCGCGTCTACTATGATATGCTCTCCGAAGGCCGCCGCAATCCGTCATATGTCGACACCCATCGGGTGATTCTCGCTGCCGGTTCGCTCGGCTCAACCGAAATCCTGCTTCGTTCCCGTGACCAGTACAAGACGCTCCAGAATCTACCGAAGACTCTCGGTCACGGATGGAGCTCTAACGGCGACTTTCTGACACCGGCCATTTACGAAGATCGCGATGTCTCGCCCACCTTCGGGCCCACCATCACCGCCGCCATCGATTTTCTTCGCAATGGCCACAATGGGGCCCGCTTCTTTGTTGAGGACGGAGGCTTCCCTAATCTCATCGCCAACTTCGTCAAGGCGCGGAGAGAGCATAGCGGATCCTGGGCCGAGAAGCGGATCCTGAAGAACCTCGGAAAAGGCTTGGGCAAAGACCCGATGCGGCATGTCATGCCTTGGTTCGGCCAAGCAATTGACGGGGGCAACGGGCAACTCTATTTAGGACGCCGCTGGTTCGCTCCTTGGAAACGTGCGTTGAAGCTGGACTGGAATCCTGCAGCATCAATGCTCGGCATCAACGGCTTAATAAGCATGCATAAGGCCCTGTCTGCGGCAACGGGTGGTAAGGCTTTGGACGTTCCCACCTGGACCATATTCAGCACGTTGATCACGCCACATCCATTGGGCGGCTGCAATATGTCAACGGGACCGAGTACGGGCGTGGTGGACGATTGCGGCCGCGTCTTTGGTCATCCAGGCCTGCAAGTGCTGGATGGATCCATTGTCCCTCGTCCTATCGGATTGAATCCTTCAAAGACCATTGCCGCATTGGCCGAACGCGCATGTGCTCTACAGGGGTGAGCCATTTCCATCCTCATCGCTCCCAATCGCCACGTTCTGACGATGTGGTCGGTGATGCGGCTTGTCTCACGACGCCTGTTTCAGGCAATGGGGTTTTCCGTGCACCGAGGTCTGGGATCTATGCTGTGTATCTCTATTCCAAGATGCATACGGGACTCTTGTCCGTTGAACAACGCGTGAATGCATATACGGCGTGGATGAACTCCTAACTGAGAACACAGTGTCACAGGGGCAAAGACGATAGGCCACACCAATGTGGGAGAACGGATGCGCTGCCGGAATTCCATGGTCACGAGATGAAGGTACCGCTTGCTTCGTTCGAACGTGCGCCTAAGACATCGAACAATGCCGAGGCAAACCCTCGGTTTTCTCGTGAGCCTGGTCACTGCTCCGTATCCTCGACCAGATGGTGCCCCCTTCGCTGTTACACCCTACCCTACTGAATCTGTTCTGATACACCATGAATCGAAAGAGATACACTTCGGAAGGCTCACAACATATACCACTAGCATCATTCTTTGATAATTTTCTCGATTCTCCCAGCATTCCGCTTGGTTCGTTCCTTGCTTAGCTTAAGTGGCACCAAGCTAAAGCATGAAAGGAATATTCTATGGATACCTCACTGTGGATGAGTGCTGGCTGGTTGCTCCTACTAGCCATGGTCAGTCTGACTGTCGATCGAACCTCCAGGCCGCAACATACGGCATTGGGTGCGATGGTCAATCAATCCACATGTCCGACCTCATTTTTCACTCTAGCTCACGGCGCGGAGATACGATCAACCACCAAACCAGGTGGGCACCGCGTACATCCTGTGCCAGCCCGTCCAGCGGACGCACAGACATGGCACCAGACATCACTCGTACAGCAGAGCCAGACGACAGCAACATGGCAACAAGGGTCTACATCCTCATTCATCCCGCTGAAAGGAGACAGCCGACATGGGCAAGCTGATGATCGACGGAACCGTGGATCTATCACAGTTCTGGCCAACAGGGGAATCTGATGCCGATACGACCAAGATCGCTCTGACAGTTGCTCCTGGTGCCGTTCAATACCAACCCGACAACGACGGTCCTCGGCCCACCACACAGTTTGACAGAGCCTGTGTGAAATCGTTCGGCCAGCTGAAGCCTGTCATCAAGGATGGGAGAATCACCGTTCGATTACAGGGAGTCGATGCGCCTGAGCTCCATTATCAGCCGCAGTCCATGAAGGGAAAGACCTACAAAGGCCGACCGTTTGGCAGCCTCAAAGGATCCGGGCTGGTCAAGAAATACCGCCAGCGTCAGGCAGAGACTGCCACCGTCCGACTGGGCCGCTACCTCAGCACGTTCGGAAGCTCCCCTCTCCCCTGCAGATTTCAGACAGCCGTGACGGATCATGAAGGTCCGGCGGACGCCGTGGACAAATACGGGCGATTCGTCGGCAACGTGCTCATCAACGAGGTCGACCTCAATCTGGAGATTCTACGGCAGGGTCTGGCGATCGTGGCTCTCTATAATTCCATGACACCTGCCGAAATGGAGGCTTGCCTGGAGGCTTGGGCTATTGGGAAAACCGCCACTGAAGGCGTCGTCCAATACCAGACCCGTACGATTGGTGAATTCGACCCTCAACTCCTCTTTCAGTCCCCTGCACACCCAACCCTTAAACCTGAGAAGACCGTTAAGTTTATCCACCCCAAGCTCTACCGGCGCCAATGTACCTGGTGGGCCTATCGCAAATTAGGAACGTTCAAAAGCGGATTCGACACCTATCTCAGCCTGTTCCCAGATGACATTTTCTTTGAACGGTCCAGTATGCGTGATGAAGGATTCTTAGCTGCAACCCCGTTCCAGATCGAACAGATGGTGAAGGCCGGACGAAAGGTGATCTACGCCCCGGACGAAGTCGTCTTTAAAGAAGCAGGATCGCAGCTGTTCACTGGCGATGGCCAGTTGATTCGAGAGTGGTAGTTCTGCTGGCGAGAGGAACAACTGTCAGTTCAGGGCAATCGGAACGAGACAGGCAGGAGAGCAGCCGATTCTCTATCTCTTTCCCGATTATGCGCTCATCCAGACGAACCAACGATGAATCTATTCAGATACGCCATGAACCAAAAGAGATTCACCTCACATGGTCCTACGTTCTAACTCACATCACAATCATTCTGAATTCACGTAATTCTCGCGGACTCCATCCTGGCCCGTTCTTTGCTGGAGACAATGCCGGAAGCATTTTCGTTTCTGGGAGCTGGATGAGACTGGTTACATAGATCACCTCATGTTCAATCTGAGTAAGTGTTGCTCTGGAGGAAACCATGTCCGCCGTCGAGAGCACAACAACGCAACAGGTTCTGGATGAAATCATAAGGCTTAAATCCACCATCAACTCCTTTGGCGAGGTTGCTCGCACGAAGCTAAAAGACATTGAGATCATAGAAGCGGACATACTGAAACCCCTTCTCCCGCCCACCGCAGAACAACTTGATGATGCCGTATGGATGAAGCTGGGTGAAAAAGACCAGAATACCGCTTACACTCGCCTCATCCAAGTTAGAGACTCTTTGCGATCTATTGCAGGTCTCGACGGGCCTACTGATGAAGGGCACCTGATGTATGGAGGCTATGCCTCGAATTTCTTTATTTTTACATGGTTGTTTATTTCGTTTCTCATCGCCGGAACACTGTTGGGCACGATCGTTTACCACTGGGAAGAGGCAACCGCTTCTGATTTTACAGTCAAGCTTCAGAAGGCGGATGCAGCACTTAAGGAACTAGCTGAAGCGCAGAGGACGGGGACAGCACTTCTAACAGAGGAGGTAAAAGGGGCTTCTCGTCCTGCTCTACAAGCTTCCGCCAATAGTCAGAACGAAACAGGGGTCCAGAAGATCCCGCCTGCCGAGTCGAACGGATTCGAAAAGGTGAAAACTCAGATAGCGACAGCCCAAGACAATGCGGACAAAGCAGTTAAGGAACTTGGTCAAGGAGGGGCATCAGAAAGGACCGTGCTCCGCATGGTGATCCTACTTGGAGCGCTAGGAGGATCACTCCATCTTGTACTGTCACTCGTTATGTACATTGGAAACGGTCAGCTCAAGCGTCGATGGCTGCCGTATTACTTGTCACTTCCCATCGCGGGCGCTGCACTCGCACCGATTGTCTATATGCTCCTCCGAGTGGGCATCCTGACTCCATCCGGAATTGCAAATAGCCCCTCAGGCACAGCAAGCCTTAATCTTGTGGGAATTTACGCCTTCTCAACTTTAACCGGGATGTTCGCAAAAACCGCGACAGACAAACTGAGTGAAGTATTCAGCACAATCTTTAGGACGGCAGAACAGCCCGCGAAAGATAAGATCGGCCAGGGGAAAACACCAAATATCTGAGCGACAATTCCTTAGCACGGATATCAAAAGACCATCGTCAGCTAAGGGAAGGGGAAGATCTAACTATGGAAGAAGCTGTCATATTCCTTGGAGCTGGAGCGTCAAAAACGATTGGCCTCCCCCTGGCCAACGAGATTATTCCCAAGATGCTCATACGTCTGCGCAAGAAGACACTCTTCGCTGGAAATGTCACCGCGATTGAGCAACTGGATAGATGTCTTCAGGCTGTTCTTCCTGGTCTCAGCGAAATGATGAAAAGCGCTTCTGACGAGGAATTACTACACAAACCCATTCCTCCAGTAACGGATCTTCTCTCCAGCATTGATTTTCTCCTTCGGTCTACTAATGCACCAATCCCGAAATTTAGTTTGGAGGATTTATCACGGGGACGGACACTCCTGGAACGTGCGATTTTCGAACTTCTTGTACGCAACGAAGAACCCACCGGGTTGCGGATGAAGGATATGCCAGACCGCGTTCGCACCGAATGGGACACAACAACGAAGCTCAATCTGCTGTCTCAGCGCCTACCTGAATCTGAATCAGAGGTACAAGGGATTGTTGATTGGATCATGGGGATCGCACGTGAAAGACGAGTCACTCTGATTTCAACCAATTATGACATGGAGGTGGAACAGGAAATCTACAAGCGACTAGGCTATCACCAAGTATTCAGTGACGTTGACTTCGGGACGGGAGTCCGAGAGCCTGTTGAAGGGAAGATCTATCATCGTCCGACGAGGGCGCACATCGGAGTGTACAAACTGCACGGATCCCTTAACTGGCTTCGGTGCGACCTCTGTGACACGATCTACGTCAATCCCGTGGGACCTATCGCGTACCTTTCCTTCCTTTCCGCTGACGGTGGGAAGCAAGATCCTACTAAAACGCTCTTCCTGAAGGCAGTGGAAGAGAGTGGTGCCACTCAATGCCATTGTGGGAATTCGCCGCTCCGTGCGGTGATTGTCTCGCCATCGTTCGTGCGAGATGTGCGTGATCCCATCTTACTTGAAATCTGGCGTAATGCGTTGGATGTTCTACGTCGAGCTCGCCAGTGGTTCATTGTCGGATATTCGTTTCCTCCCGAGGATGTGGCCATCCGGTCGATGTTTCTGCGAGCCTACAGCGGTCGGGATGAAGGCCAGCAAGATCTTGAAATCGTCGTTGTTCAGAAAGACGAGAAAGAGCCAGAAAAAACACGGTATGCCTTATTGCTGCCCAAGCACACATACCGAACCGAAGGGTTGTCCAACTTCTTGAAGTCTGAGTGGGTCAGAGCGAACGAGCAGGATAAACCAGACAAGAGTCAGTTCCTCTCGAATCGGAGGAGCGGCGAGAAGCTCATGAGCAAGAGATAATTTTGGCTCCACTGGCGAAGATATTGGGAGCGACTGGAGCACCCGTGATCGACGGGCAAAGTACAGAAGACACGGTATCAGAAAATAAACAAGTTATTAGGTCCAAGAGGAACAATACGCCCCCTGGAGAATGCAACATTTTGGTCATAGGAAATTTCGACTATGCCAATGCCCCTTCCTGGTAAAGTCATTCGAATCACCTCTTGGCGTGAACTCGTCGAGGAACTCCATTCGAGGCAGTTGGTTCAACTTCAACATCACGAAGGGAATCACATGCGCTCCCCATACGTCTTCCGTGGAATAGACAATGCCCAATGGGGACTCCAGACAAGTCTTCAAAGGCTATGTGGATTTGACGAGAGCACGCATGACAATGACACCGATAAGATTGACATTATTGAGCGGTCACTGATCAGAAGTTTCCGAAAGTATGCAACAGCCGGTGCATTTGACAAAAGTTCTGAGTGGTATGTCCTTGCAGTGGGACAACATAACGGTTTACCAACAAGATGTCTGGACTGGACATCCTCTCCATTTGTCGCAGCTCACTTTGCATGTGGCAAAGAGGGCGATAAGGACAAAGATGGGAGCATTTGGTGTCTACACACTGGTATCCTCCGCGATGTCAATGAACGAAGTCTGGACAAGGCTAGTAGAAGTCTCAAAAGGATCTCTTGGGTCTACGACACTCGTTTACTAGAGGAAAGCTTTGCTGATCTGGAAGAGTTTGGTGCAAGGTCTATTGACACGAACAATCAGCTACTACTGATTTGGGAACCTCCATCGCTCGATCAGCGCATTGCCAACCAAGCTGGGCTGCTTTCGATCATGAACAACGCCATAGCATCACAAACCCAGTTTTTTCAGCGGCATGCGAAACATTTTACCGATTTGCTCGTACGGATCGAGATCGATAAACGCGCAAAGTCTGAGATCCGAGATATGCTTGATCAGAATAATATCTCGGAACGGATGCTCTACCCTGGCCTTCCGGGACTATGCGACTGGCTTAAACGTTATTACGGGAAAGCATGGTCATAACAAGTAACTACGGTCACCTGGCAGAAAAAACTGAGCAATCATGTGAGTCGCCGCAGTACTTGGAGTTCCGGATCTCCAGAATGCCAACGATGTGCTAGCCGAAACAGCGGCTGGCACGAAAATGGATTAGAGAAACGCACAGCACAGGTCCTGACTCCTCAGAAAAAAGCCTTACATCACTGGACCTTTCCATTCTAACAAGAGCGCCACATGCCCTTTCGCTTTGGCACATTTGACGTAGGCCGTATCCGCGGTGAGGTACAAGCCTTTAGCACCAATAGCCAGCACGTGGTACGCGGAGTCATAGAAGGTAACGTGCTTTACCTCCAACATATGTTCAAGCACAGCCAGTCCATATTCCGTCCGCAACGGGACCTCCTCAAATTCGTAGGCCAACAAAGCACTCATCAATTCGACAGCCATCGTCGACTTTTTGAAGCCCAACACATTCCCTACTTCATACCGCCAGAGCCTCGGTAATCGAATCTCAACCGAGTCGTCAAGCAACGCCTATTGCAACTGGATGGCTTTGCGATGGTCAGGTTCATGCTCTTGTTCCAAGACCCACTTCAGGAGGACGGAAGCACCGGGCACGAGGATTATCGGTCAGTTCGCTCTCGATCTCGATGGACGGCATCGACAATTTCCTTCCCCGTGAGAGTCGCGCTTCGCTTTCGCAAGCGAGTCATCACTTCGGTCGCCTGCCGACGTTTGCGTCGAAGCAAGTCGTGCCGAAGTGCTTCGTTCACCACCTGGCTTCGCCGTCGAGGCGGGATAAGCCTGAGGAGCTCATCTCGTAATTGATCGTCAATGGACACAGTGAGTTTGGCCATAGTGCCGCTCTCCCAAGAAGACACGTCTTTCAAGGTTCCATCGTTATGCGCCTACTATAGGCGCCCTATCAAAGCGTTTCTCGAAGAGCCACACAAGACCACACGCGGCTCACCGCTGAGTGAGACGGACGAGAAGAATGTTGTTCCTCAACGCTTCTACTGCAACGGCCTATTAAAATATAATCGTCCAGCCTTCCTTATGCGCCTGCTGCCCCGTATACGACACGCCATCCACTTTCAATCCTTTGTCATTCAACAGTGTAATAATCCCACCCTTATTCCCTAACTGAACTTCTTGCGACAGCTTGACCGTGATCGCCTCGCCTGAATGGATGGTGCCGGACAGCGGCATCTTGTTCTTCAACCGGTCTGCAATCTTCCAACCTGCGAGATCAATGTCTGTCGGTGAAACATTAAGCAACGTCACGGTTTCTTGTTCCGGCGAGGGGCCGATTGGATTGACCAGCGCCCCTACAATCCGGACAAGATGGTCTGATTCCGGCCCATCGACAATGGCGTGACCTGTCTTGTCATCCGTGTGCCAGGCCTGCGATTGAAAGGCCAAGAACACGGCAACCCATTGCGTGGAAGACGGAAAGTGGAACATCAGGGCTCCGTCTTGCCACACGCCATCATCGCCGGCAAAACGAGGAACATTTCCCTGGTTCATATGAATATCGTGCACGCCATTCCCTGGGCGAAAGCTGAAAATTTTATCTTCCTTGCCGCCCTCTGGCCCCCATCGCTCACCGAACGCATAGACCCGTGCATCGGTTTCCTGCATCGCCCGCTTCACGTAATGTTCGATCTGGTCGCTCAGATCATTGTCCGGGCCAGGAAGATTCGGCGGGAGGAGCCGCATGTCCGATCGATCGAAGAGATTGCCACGAATGAAATCCACGGCTTGTCCACCGGGCTTGCTTGACAGCAAAGTAAACTCATCCTCCAGACTAGGTAAGTTGGCGGTGATGGGATGCTGGAAGTCGTCATTGACCAGAAACAGCAGCTCGGAGGGACTCAGCTGAGACTTCACATTGACCGCGATGCGGTACTGTGTCGAGCCAGCCTGTATATGAACCTGATAGTGAGGAGAGGATTGATCCTCTTCCCGCTTGGCGGCAATCGCTTTTCCTTTCAAGACTCCGTATCGTTTCAGCGGCATGTGTCACCTCCATATTCGGTTCCTGGTGCATCTACAAGATGCCGGTCCATCATTGACGTTTGCATGTTGTGCGTTCGAATCACGCCCCGATCTCACCTCATCACCCTCGCCGGCCCCACTCACCAGCGGATCCCCACGAGGACCTGTTACAGCAAGTTGCAAGCCACATTGATGGACTGCATGGAAGCCAACAACTGCGCATGTTTACGCATATGATGTCTTCGAGAGAGGAGTGTGCTGTATCGTTTTGGATAGTGTGCCGTATCGAATCGGATACGCTCACCCCACCCGATGTGGGCACTGCAAGCCATCCCAGGAGAGACCACTTCTGTCCATTTTCTTGCTATCATGACGTCCATTTCCGCTTCGAGGTATGTAACCAACTCGTAGGCTCGCTGGAATGCTTGTTCCGGATGTGAATCGATGGAGGATCGCGATGCGGGACTGGTCTCGTTGGTCAAAGTTGCTTGGGCTAACCCTCGTAGTGATGTTCGTCACAGGCTATGGGGCATCACAGTCGCATGGAGCCGACGACACGACGAATTCACCGAATGGGCAAAGCCCACAGGTCGAGTACTTGAACAAGAAACTCATCGAGGTATTTGGCCCCCTGCCGGCCATCGCATCGACACCCTTTCTCGGCCTCGCCGTCTTGACCGGGACGGCCTTGTTAGTAGAAGAACCGGTGTTTGCCAAGTCGGAATTGAGACTGATCCAACAGATTCGGCAGAACTCGCTGATTCTGCAGGCCAAACAGTATGCGAATTGGTGGCTGTTTGGTACGTTCGCTCTTCTCGCTGGGCTCACCTGGCTGGTCAACTCAGGAAAAATTCGAGGAGCTTTTGGCAAGTTCGTTCGCATTGCCGAGGATATCGCCGTCGGCCTCATCTACCTCATGGTTGGCGCGGATGCCCTGACGCCAAGCGGTCTGACGGCATCTTCGTCGGACCAGCCTGCGTCAATCGTGCAGGCTGGTCTATTCTCGGACTTTGAATCTAGCACGGCCATCCTGATTCTGGCGGCGCTCATCTCGCTGGGCACAATGATGCTCACCAGATTGGCCTTGGATGTGCTCATCTGGCTCAGTCCCGTGCCCTTCATCGATCTGCTCTTTGAGACCTGCAAGGTCATCTTCTCGCTCACGTTCCTAGCCATCTACTTTTTACTGAGTCCCCTTGTGGCGGCGATTCTGGGCATCCTGCTGCTCGTGCCCTGTTTCATCCTGCTGCCTTGGGCAATCCGGCTCTTACATTTTGGCTATGGCATTGTAGTCTGTCCGATTCTGGCTCAATTTGCAGACCAGTTCGCCTCGAAGCTGATCGAACCGGAGTTGGCTGAGACGCTGGATGGACCAAAGGTTATGCTAGCCTGCCGTGCCTATGTATTGAAGGCTCGCGGCTTCAAAAAGAGGGAAGCCGTCGGGCTCTTTAATGCCACCGGTCAACGGACAGTGCACCCGCTTCATGCGAAGCGGCGCACGAGAACATTGTGTGATGGGAATGAACAGGTGCTGCTAGGGCGTGCGTTAGCATGGATTGAACTGCGAGTCGTAAGTCCGGATGGACAACTCTTAGACCAGTACGCGCTCCCACTCTCGATGATGAAGAACTTCGACCAGTTGCTTCTCCTATTGAACGCGACCGATGCTGGTGACTTCGGAGCCATGAAGGTCCTCCGCACAATGGTCACGCTGCCAGAACGCGCGTCATTCTGAATCGCCCCCTCTTCCCAACACACCCGCACTGAATCCATTCAGATCCACTGGATCGAAAAAGATACAGCACGCTGATGTCTATTGACAAGAACCATCCAATCGTTTGAAGTTCGTATGATTCCTTTTGGATGTTTCTTGGCCTGTTCTTTGCTTAGTTAGAGGGTTGTCCAGGGAAAGAATTCCCTGCTGGCGATGCGAGCCAGCCCTATACAACCTGGAACCAGTAGGCACCTATGTCTGATGTCTTTCTGTCTTATGCCCGTGGCGACGACGAAGCATTTGTAAAGCGCCTCTATAAGGACTTAACCTCACGCGGTGTCGCCGTCTGGTGGGATCGCGTTTCCATGCCTAGTCGGGCACTCACGTTCCTTCAAGAGATCCGCGACGCAGTTGATAAGGCCGGAAGACTTATCGTTGTAATAGGGCCAAAGGCCACCACCTCTGACTACGTGTGTGCAGAGTGGAAGCACGCCCTCAACTTCGCAAACGTGGTGATCCCCATTCTTCGTCTGGGCGACTACGAGCACCTGCCTGAGGAACTGTCACAATTGCACTGTCTCGACTTTAGGGTAGGACGTAAATATGATGAGGCATTGGGGGAGCTCCTTCGGATCCTGAAAGATCCGGTCCCACCTCTCGGACCACTCTTGAATGTTCCCACCCTTCCGCCTCATCTTAATCCGCGTAGTGATCATGTCTCGTCCCTGATGGCTCTCGTTCTGGCCGATGTGGAAAAACCTGCTGTCATCACATCAACCACCCAAAGGATTACGCTTCAGGGTATGGGCGGGGTCGGCAAGTCAGTGCTTGCGGCTACCTTTGCCCGCGCTGCAAAAACGCGGCGCGCGTTCAAAGATGGTGTAATTTGGATGAGACTCGGTCAGCGACCAAACTTGGTCGAACGGCTAGCGTTCTGCGGTCACCTTCTCAACGATGACCCGGGCCAGTATCTCAACCTTGAGAGCGCCCGAGCACAGATGCAAAAAACCCTGGCAGGGAAGGCCTGCCTACTTGTGTTGGATGATGTCTGGGATATTGCTGACCTGGCGCCGTTCTCGAGTGCTCTTGGAGTACGTAGCCGATTGCTGATAACAACTCGAATGGGGAATCTCGCGTCCGCATTAGGCGCACTGGAGCAGAGGCTTGATGTACTTTCTGATATTGCGGCTATCGAGTTAATGGCTGGTTGGGCTGGGCTAGAGGTGGCAGATCTTCCTAGTGCTGCCCGTGATGTTGCGCGGGAATGCAGTAATTTACCGCTCGCCCTCGCGATGGCAGGTGCCATGATGCGAGGTAAGCCTTCGCATAGGTGGGACAGCGTTCTAGAGAGACTTCGCAACGCCGACCTTGAGAAGATTGCACAAAAATTCCCAGACTACCCCTATCCAGATCTATTGCGGATGATCCAGGTCAGTGTGGACTCGTTGGAACCAGCTCTGCAGAATCGTTATGTGGAATTCGCCGTGTTCCCGCAAGGTATGCTTATCCCCGAATCTGTGTTGCTGACACTCTGGAGCCATCAAGGCTTCACCAAAGCTGATACAGAGGACGCTTTGGATAGCTTAGTCAGCTCCTCACTGATAACACGTGACGACACAGGCTGCCTCGGACTCCATGATCTTCAATACGATTACGTGCGTAAGCGGGCACGTGATTTACCTGCGCTTCATGCTCGGCTATTGCATGCCTACGCCTCGATGTGTTCCGATTGGTACACTGGTCCGAACGACGGGTACTTTTTTGAAAATCTCGCGTATCACTTGGTGCAGGCAGGACAGCAGAAAGAACTCTATCGGCTGCTAGTAAATTTCAACTGGTTGCGGGCCAAGCTAGCAGCTACCAACATAAATTCTCTCATCGCGGACTTCGACGTTCTACCAAGCGATATATCCACATTGGCAGTGCGAGGCGCTCTCCTTCAAGCATCACAGATTCTGACCGAGGACCCAGCGCAACTGGGGGAACAGCTAGAAGGTCGATTGGAGGTTTCTGCAGGCGCTGCCATCTCAGCCTTGCTCCAACAGGTCGGCCGGGAAATCTCTCGTCCTCGGCTGCGGCCCATCACAGCCAATCTGATTAACCCGAAAGGGTCCCTCGATAACATACTCAGAGGCCATACCAATTCGATCCAATATCTCACTACGAGTGCAGATGGCAGGCAACTCCTTTCAGCCTCGTACGATGGCACCATTAGGGTGTGGGATCTTGAGCGACATGAGACGATCCGGACATTGAAGGTGCCATCGTTCGAACGCCGTTTTCGGTTGTACGGCCCGACAAGGTTGGTGCTTACCCCCGACTGGCGCTATGCGTTCTGCCAGTATTCCCATGGATATCTTTGGGACGCCCTGCAGTTGGTCGATATCGAGCAGGAGAAAGTCGTCTGCACGCCGAAGCTCCGCTCTTCCTGGCCATGGTCCTTGATGAAGAGCTCGCCCATTATTAGCGGGATAGCACTTAGCGCAGATCTCCGGGTGCTGGTGGCGGGCCTGAATTCTGCTGGGGCCCCTGGTAGCATTATGATATGGGACCTGAGTGGTGAGCTTCTGCACACACTAAAAACCCCGAAGAAGGAAGAATTCAGCAGCATAGGTAGCATTGTCGTGAGCCCAAATGGATGTCGGGCGATTACAGCTTCAACGAGGAATTCCGTGGTGGTGTGGGACCTCGAACGGGGCAACGCGATAGATGTATTACCAGATTTCGGGAGTACGTTGCTTGTGATGCCAGATTGGACGCAGGCCCTTTCGGCTCGGGGTGACTGCATCAAGGTCTGGAATATACAGGATGGCCGAGTTGTGCGTACCTTGAAGAATAATGGGGGAGAGGTGGTGCATGAGATGGCACTAGCTGCGGACGGGTTACAGGTGGTTTGCTACTGCAGCAATAACTTGCTAGCCCGGTGGGATTTGGGTGATGGTCGAATTGCAGGCACTGCAGTAACAAATACCCATAACGCAGTGCCAGCGATGGCTCTCCTAGGAGATGGGCGATGTGCTGTTGCCATTGAGAATAATATCTGGCTGTACGATATGAAGCCCTAGCGAGTGGAGTGATATGAGAAAGGTCGTGATAACGCCTGATGGCCAGCTAGCACTTACGGCTAGCAGTTCTCATGATATAGCCGTCTGGGACCTGAAAGCTGGCCGCAGCGTGGACACCCTTAAAATCAGTGGCCACGCAGATCTATCCGTCGCCGACATTGTGGCGACGGCGGATCGATGGCTGATCCTGAGTGCCTATTGGGACACCGCCCGAGTATTCAACGTGCGACAGGGGCGAGAGGTAGGAGCGCTCACGCTACCGTTTGGAAACCCCTTGTTGAGGGGCGTGGCGAAAGGCATTACGGGTGTACCTGACGCAAGGATTGAGGCGGCCAGGTTGTCATCGGATGGTCAGTTCGTCATCCTCGGTTGTATGGGAAGCACTCTGAAACTGTGGGACCTCAAGAACGGGCAGGTGAGAACACTAACAGATCAACCTAGCCTAGTGAGGAAGATAGGGCTCAAAGTGATTGGCGAACCATATCTCGGATGGATTAAGTCAGTAGCCAGCACGTCGAACAGACAATTGGTTGTCTCTGGTTGTTACGAGGGTTTCCTGAAGGTGTGGAACTTGAACAGCGGGCAGGTAGTCACTCTCGATGGCCATAGCAAGCACTATCGGTGGGGGGCAGATTGGCTAAAAATAAGGAAAGACAAGATTCTAGACATAAGTATTACATCAGACAGACACCAAGCCGTTACGGCCTGTGAAGATGGCACTCTCAAGCTATGGGATCTCGATAATATGAAGGAGATAGGTACACTGGAAGGTCACACAGAAGCAGTGAACGGGGTGGCCTTGGTCCCCAATAAGGCATGTGCGATCTCTGCATCCGACGATGGTACCGTGAAAATGTGGGATTTGAAGAGGCGACAAGCCATTGCGAGCTTTAGCGGGGATGGTCCGTTCGAGGGCCTTGCTGTTGCGCCAAACGGTTTGCTCTGTGTCGCCGTTGGGTCAGGACAGGTGCTACCCCTGGCCTTAGAGGGTCTGAAGTAGTGACGAATGGGGGGTAGGACTTGCTGGTCTGCTGCCTAATACACGAGACCAAGAGTTGGGAGCAGGCATAAGTATTAACTCCCATTTGCAATTCTAGGGGAATCTAAGCGCCGAATGACCACCGCACTATCACTTTCAGCCTGAGGGTGGTCGTTTGGTGAAAACCCAAAAGCCACCCTCTGTTATCACCATATATACGTTCGAGGGATCATTAACCTTATGGTGCACAAAATCCAATTTGATAACTCTCAGGCACGAACTTACCGCAAGCGTGTAGAAGTACTTGCCTTTCGTTCCCAGGATGGGTTCCGCTTTCACAAAGCTTGGGGCGAACAAGACGTACGGGCGGATGGCTGGGTGATCGTCCCACTATCTAACACAGGAGCGCCGACACGGGACATCTACGGTTGTGACGAGAAAATTTTTGCTGCGACTTATGAGCCCTCTCCTTCCCTGCGCCCCAACCACTATCGGAAAAAAGAGACTGTTCGGGCTTATCAGCCTGGCAACCCATTCAAGGTTGACACAGTGCTTCCAGACGGCCATGTGGAGGTTATAGCATCTCGAGCCGAATGAGTAAAAGGGGTCGGGAGTCTTTTTACTATGCCGGTTGCCGTTGCATCACAATGTGGCTTCCGCAGCTGACGGACGATCTGAAAACCGTGTTGTTCAAGGATGCGGCAAGCGTCTCATCCAGAAAGGACGCGGAGTTTACCCCTGGGCCGCTTCGAAGCGAGTGATAGAAACTTGGGTGTGGAGCCGACGCTCGACTTCAGCGAGATCTGTGCGTTCGAGAAAGACTTCGACGGCTTCTTTGAGGTTGGCGGTTGCTGATTCGACGGTCTTCCCTTGACTGGCGACATCCAGTTCTGAGCACAATGCAATATAGCCTGCCCCTTCTTTTTCCACGATCGTAGTGAAGCTTCTCGTTGCCATTGCCCCTCCCCTCACTGATCGCAGTCGAAACTTTCCACGAATTCTGATCGATGCGAGGGAAAACAAAAGGGTCGTCGGGACTCTTTGCCTTAACGATAGAATTCCAAGCAGGATTTGTAGGTCAGCCTACGGCAGCAATGGCTTGTTCCGCTTCGTATGGTAGCTTCACACGGACAAAATATGAGGCGGGATACAAGTAGTCATCACCGGACTCGTCGATGACGCGCAGATACCCGTCTTTCTCCGCTTTCTCATCCGCAAGCAGGCGGTAGACCTTGCGCGTTTCAAGGTCTTCACACTCGTCATTCTTGACGCACAGCACGAATCGGTGGACCATCTGTTTTCGACGCATCCTGATCCTCTTAATCTAGGAATCGCTTGATCTTCATCTTCCTGCGGCCGATCCCATGCGCTTCATACCAGTGAACTTCAGCTAATCGGATCGTTCCACTTGTCAATCGAACCCGTGCCTGCCCTTTAAGCTTTCGCCAACGTCCTGAGCCAAATTTTCGCCGGAGCCGCATGATATCCCGGATCCGGCCACCGACAGCTATGGTTTCAACCTCGCTGATCTCACCGACGATCTCGAAATACACGATGCCATTGTAGGTTTGATCCAGGCAAGAAGCAATCTCCCGTCAAGATATAACCCGAATGGGTCTGAGCAAGGAGAGCCCATAAGCGAATGCTCAGACAGACCCTAAATCTCCACCACCACGCCGATCTCGACGACTTGGTCGGCGGGAATATGGAAGAACGAACTCGCGCGTTGGGAGTTACGGCTGAGAAAGACGAAGAGCCGTTCTCGCCAGATGGCCATCCCTGGTTTCGGTGTCGCGAGTGAATTCACACGGCTCAAAAAGAACGTGGCGCCATCAAGATCTACCTCCAGCCCCTGTGACCGGCAAGCCGCAAGTAGACGGGTAATATCCGGTGTCTCCATGAATCCGTATTGCACTACGACGCGTCGCACTCCAGGCGCAAGAGGTTCGATACGCACGTGGTGGCTTCCTGTGACGGTTGGAACGCGGACAGTCGTCGTGGTCAGGAAGACCAACTGCTCATGGAGCACCTTGTTATGTCGCACGTTCTGCACGAACGAGGGCGGCGTCAGGTCGGGAAACTGCGTTAAGTAGACGGCCGTCCCCGGCACACGAGTCAATGGCTGATCCAGCACCTCCTTCAGGTAGGCGGTCAGCTGCGGCATCTTACTCCAAAGATGCCTCGCAATGAGCCGGCGCCCGCCATTCCACGTGGCCATTAAGAGGAACAGACCGGCACCAAAGGCAAGCGGCAACCAGCCACCGTGCGGAATCTTTAAGGCGTTCGCACCAAAGAATGAAAGATCAAGGGTCAGGAAGAATCCGGTGACGAGGGCCGCCAACGGCCAACTCCATTTCCATTGCCGCCGGACCACGACAAAAATCAGCAGCGTCGAAATGACCATCGTACCAGCCACCGCGATGCCGTAGGCGGCGGCCAAATTGCTGGAGGTGCCAAAGAACAGGACCAAGCTGATCGTCCCAATCAGCATCAGCACATTCACGGCGGGCACGTAAATCTGCCCGATCTGGGATGCGGAGGTGTATCGAATATGCATACGCGGCAGATAGCCTAACTGAATCGCCTGCTGCGTAAGGGAAAAGGCCCCGCTCAACATCGCTTGCGACGCGATGATGGTGGCCAGCGTCGCAAGCACGACCAACGGGAGCAGCAGCCATCCGGGTGCCAACAAGTAGAATGGGTTGGCTACCGCGTCCGGCTGCCGAACCAGCAAGGCGCCCTGTCCGAGATATTGCAGGACAAGCGACGGGAGCACGACGCAGTACCAGCCGAGGCGAATGGGGCCTTTGCCGAAGTGGCCCATGTCGGCATAGAGGGCTTCAGCTCCCGTCAGGACAAGGAACACGCTCCCCAAGACCGCAAAGCCTTGCGTCGGATGGTCCAGCAGAAACTGCACGGCACGGATGGGACTGAACGCCGTAAATACCTCGGGAGTCTGCACAGCACTTCTGATCCCCAAGCCCGCCAGTGTGAGGAACCAGAGCAACATGATCGGCCCAAACCATCCACCGAGCCGTCCCGTTCCATGCGACTGGATCGCAAAGAAGGCGAGCAAGACGGTAATGGCAATCGGGAGCGTGTAGGGTTGATAGGCAGTTGTCTCGACTTCAATGCCTTCCACCGCGCTCAGGACCGAGATGGCCGGCGTGATGATGCCATCTCCGTAGACCAAGGAGGCTCCGAGCAAACCCAGTGCGATCACTGGACCAATTCTCAAGGGAAACGCGGATTCTTCCCGATGGCGCTGCCCCAGGGCCATCAACGCCAAAATCCCACCTTCGCCTTGGTTGTCGGCCCTCATGACAAAGAGCAAGTACTTGACCGTAACGACCAGCAACAGCGCCCAGATGATCAGGGAAAGCAGGCCGGTGATCGTCGGCAGGGTGACGGGCAATCCGTGCGAGGCGTGGAAGCACTCTCGCAACGCGTACAAAGGGCTGGTCCCAATATCGCCATAGACGACGCCGAGGGCAGCCAGCGCCAGGCCGGTCGTCGTCGATTGCTTAGGCTGGTCACTCATGACAAAGAGAGTGGCCCAATGGGCGAGGTGTGCGACCAAGAATCGTGAAAGATTTGCATACAGCGCCAATCCTAGCCGGTTCGTGGGGTTCAGACAAGCAGTATAGATCGGTCACGTTCTGTCGACCGCTTTGCAGCGACAGCGCATACGGAGGGATTCCGGATGACTGCCTGAGGTCAACAGCTTGTTGCACATGATCATGAATTTTGACTCGCCTCGCGCTTCGCTGCTCTTCCTTCATCACTACTTCCGTAGCCACCTTGTCCACCCGAAGCTCGAATAGGGGCTGTCCTGGAAGATACGCAGAAACTGATCCGGGATCCGTGCGATCACCTCACGACACTCGTCTTCCTCAGCCGTGCTCACGACCGTCCTACGCGCCGGGGTGCGGTTGCGGTTTCCATCGATGACCAGGGTGCTTGTTTGTGGTTCGACATCCAGGAACCGAAGAAGCGCTCCGATCTGCCCCTGATCATTCAGACCCATGGGCGTGTGCAGTGTGAAGCACGTACCCCTCTTACCAAAGCGCTCGAGAAACTGAATCGCTCGGTTCTCGATCTCGATCCACTGAATGAGGTACCACTGAAAGCGCGTCAGGCGCTCCGCGTGAAAACAACTGAAGATTGGCTCGAGGCCGGTGAGAGACCAGCGGAAGTATCTCCGGCCATCGCGGCCGCGATAGGAACGAAACGGCAGGTGCCAGCGCTCAATCAGGAGTTCCCGGTTTGCCTCGCTACGAGCCACTTGGAGCGGATTGCGCACGAGATGTATGAGAGACATGTTGGAAAAGAACTGAGGCGCGATGTCCCAGTAAGACTTGAGGAAGGCGTGACTTGTCTCGATATAGACTCGCGGCGCGTATCGTTCGATCCGTCTGGCCTTTTTGTTGAGTAGAGCGTGGATAGCCGCATGGTTGCCGACTGCGTGGTCGTAGATGGGTAGTCCAAACATCGTTGGGTTCCCCCAATCGGCGTACGGCTCGTGGACGACCACGCATCCGCGAGCATTTCTCTGCAGGAGCCCGCACAGAAAGTTCGTTCCCGAACGACCACTGGTGAGTGTGAACACAGTTCTCACTGTCGGCATCTCGGTGGGGTGGCCTTCACCTCACTCTCACTCGGCCGCAGCCTCGTACTCGTCATGAGATACCTAAAATGTTCGCCATTTATCAAGCAACCACGCACTGACTACTGAGGAGCAGAACCCGCAATGGCCTTGATGCAGAAAAGCCCGTGAGTCAACGAGGGACGCTCTGACCTCATACGACATAGCCTCTTCGTGGAGCGGACCCTCCCCTCAAGACGTCTATTCGGTTCCGTCTGTCGCAACGTCCTGGGTGGGTCCCCATTACACAATCTGCGACACAACCATCTATTGGGCGGTTCGAATTTCGTGAGCCTCTTCTAAGCACCCTGCTTGCTTCAACTTCTCTAAGAGCTTTTCTACGCAGTGCTCAGGCGTTTCCTTATCAGTCTCGAGGATGACTTCCGCGGCCAACGGTTCTTCATACGGATCTGAGATGCCGGTAAAGCTCATGATTTCGCCATCCAACGCTTTCCGATAGAGGCCTTTCGTGTCTCTCTTGATGACAACGTCCAACGGACACTTGCAATACACTTCGATAAAGTGACCGATCTTCTCTCGAACCTCCTGACGAACCTGACGGTACGGGGAAATTGTCGCAGCAATAACCACGATGCCGTTTCGCGACAATAACTCACACACAAAGCCGATGCGTTGAGCGTTACACACGCGATCTTCTTTGGTGAAGCCAAGGTCTTTACAGAGATTTGTTCGAACAATATCGCCATCCAAAACCTCAACTTTATGCCCCAACGCACGTAGCTCTGCCTCGACCAACCGTGCGAGCGTCGTCTTCCCCGCTCCGGATAACCCCGTAAACCAGATCGTTACTCCTTCTTCCATCTGATGTCCTGATGTCGTCCTTTCACTATGGAACCTAGCAGGCTGTTGACAAAGGCCGCCAGCGGCGTGCTCGCCTCGCTCAGAGGCTCACCGTACGGCAGAGAGTACGATTCGCCTCTTCGCTCGCTGCGGCCTTGCTGGACAGCCTTTCTGAACAGCCTGTGGGGCACGCTAATGGCATCCGTGATCTCAGACACGACATCCTTTCCGAGGTCGTCACAGGGTGTGTCAACACACTGCTAGCAGCGGATATGAGTCTTACGTTCGTGAACACCTTTTCTCTCGCCAACGTATCGCCTGGGTGGGGCCTTCGCAAGGTAAGACCTGTCGACTATTCTAACCGAACGCGCTCTGGACAGTCTGATGCACGGGGGCTAGGGAACTATCGCATTGCACCCGCGGACCCGCCGTCAGATTATGAGGACTCATGTCTCGATGAACGATGAGGAACCGATAGCGGTCAAGAGGATGCCGAGTCGGTTTCATCTCGGACCAAGTCTAGGCTCCCGCTCAACTGAACCTCCGGCATCCACTCTTGCCCCCTCTTTCCTGTACGAGAGTTCGCCAGCCGAAATGATCTCGTTGTCGACATCGAACCTCGGTACCTCTTTGGGAATTTGTTCAGGAGTTCTCAGTGCCAAGCGTTGCTCAATCAGCTCTGCCGCACGTGGTGCCCCACCAGCAACCTGAATGGCGTCACGAACCCGTTCGGCGGCCGCTCGATAGGACCGAGTTGACCGCACACGGACAACGGCGGCACGCAGCGCCTGGGGCGTCACCTGTTGGTTGGCTACAACCTCACCGGCCCCGATCCAAGCCACTCTTGCAGCGATCCCCGGCTGTTCATTCGTCACGGGAAGAGCCACTAGAGGGGTTCCCGTCGCCATCGCGTCGAGCACAGTGTTGAGGCCGGCATGGGTGACCGCAAGGGTCGACCGACGGAGCAGGTCCAACTGCGGGGCATAGGAGACGACGATGGGGCGGCCAGGAAGGTTACCAAGCATTTCCGGTGACACTCCATGACCGGTTGAAATCACCACTTGCGCGTCAAGCCCCTCGCAGGCCTCGGCAATCACCCGGAACGTCCCTGCAATCCTGTTCTGCAATGTCCCCAACGAGGCGTAGATCAATGGTCGTCCATCAAGAAGTTCCCATGGGAATGACACCGGCTGGTATCCACCAGGGAGTCGGAGCGGACCGACAAACCGAACCTGTGCCGGCAACGCACACCGAGGGAACTCAAAGAGTTCAGGTTGTTGGCTCATCTGCAGCGTATTGGACCAGAGGTCTGCGAGGCCAGCCGGCACTGGTAGTCCAAACCTGCGGCGATGAGCTTGAATGCGGGTCACGATTGGAGCGTACAGTCGGTTGAGCCCCGCCCATGCGATCCGATTGCGAATCCGTGCCCACCACGCATCTCGAGGATACCAGTGTGTAAAGTACGGCGGGACATTGGGGTCAGGATGCAGGAGTAGCGCATTGCAAACGGTTGCGAATGGAATCCCCACCTGGTCAGCAATCGTCCCACCAGGAAACGAGGCTTGATCCACGACCAAAGCCGTCACGCCATTCGCGCGTACCACAGCTGGCCCGACTTCCAACATCGCATCAGCCGCACGTGCACCGATCGCAAGAGTATGTTTGAGTGCTGCCCTATCTCGAAGTGCGCCAAGCTTCTCAATCTCAGCCTGGTACTGATCAGCGGGAAAAATCGTCCCTCCGAGAGCAACGACTTTGAACCCTGCTGCTGCAATGGATGAAGGAGGCACACCCAACAGGAAAAACGTGACCTGATGCCCACGGGTACGAATCGCGTCCGCCAGTGCCACCATAGGGTTGAGATGTCCCGGTACATTAGGACAGATGATCCCAACGTGACTCATCGCCTCTCTCATGCTCCAACCTATTCGATCTGAACGAGACTCGGTGTGACACACCGATGAGCTGACGCCTCAAAACCTCGCCCCACTGAGAACAGATGGCAAACCATACTCTATGAACATCGCTGATTCAATGCCGTTCAGCAGACAACTGCCGTAGGGTCATGAAGGACAGTACTTATGGGCTTCAGTTGTCGACGATCCGGTCCAATCAGAGTTGACACAAACCCTACGCCTGCGTACCCTCCCCCGATCATGAAGGCAGGTCATACTCTCCTGACAGCTCTTACACGTCCGCTTGGTGCCTGGATGGTGATCGGCTGCACCATGCTGTTGCTCGGCTGCGAATATGTCCGCCCGACCATGAATGCCCCCTTGTCCCACAGGGACTCAGCCTCTGGCTACAGATCAACGACTCTGCCTCCATCCAAAACCGGCAGCTCAGACAGTCCTTTTATCATCGCATCGTTCTCAGGTGGCGGTGCGCGTGCATCGGCCCTCTCCGACGGCGTGTTGCAAGTGTTGGCACAAACTCCAATCATCTGGGAGGGACATCAGAAACGACTGGTCGATGAGCTGAATATCATCAATGCCGTTTCGGACGGGAGTTTCACCGCGTTGTCCTGCGCGCTCTATGGCGATCACATCTTCCAGGACTTCGAGACGCAGTTTCTCCGGAAGGATTGGGAGAGCAAACTTCGGTGCAGGATTTTTCCCTCTCCGTCCAACTGGCTTCGACTCTGGTCTCCGTATTTCGGTCGTGCCCATATCTTCGCTGAGTTATTGGACGAAGCCCTATTCGATGGCCATACGTTCGGCGATCTCCTCGCCAGGGGTCAACACCCCATCATTAATTTGCATGCCTCCGACCTAGCCTCCCTTTCACACATCGAGTTCAACCAACGGCGATTCAACATCATCTGTTCGGACCTCAGCCAACTCTCCTTGTCTGTCGCTGCCGCCTCCACGAGTACACTCCCACTGCTTCTCAGCCCGATTTCCATGAAGAATTACGCCGGGCAATGTGGGTTTCAACCTCCGGCTCGATTTCTGGAAGAGCGGCCCACCGCATGGGGTCGCCAGCGCGCCAGGGAACTTCGGTCCTACCTCGACGCCAAGAATCATCCGTACATTCATCCATTGAATGGTGGGCTTTCCGACAATATCGGGATGCGCGGCGTCTTGGAAACGACGGCCCTCTTTGGAGACCTGGAGTCGACATTCCAGATGTTGGGAGCCAAGAACATTCCAAAGCTGGTCTACCTCATGGCCCGTGCGGAAACCGCTCCGGATATCACTCAATATCGACTCAATGACATTCCCGGTCTCATACGTGAGAGCTGAGCCTTGATCGACATCCCCATTAATCACTACTCGACTGATACGCTGCAACTCATGAATCACGCCGTACAGCAATGGCGCCTGCAGCTTCGGCAGCGGCCAGACCATCTTCCCAACATGTTCACACCGGACGCGGATATCTACCGCATCAACGCGGGCCTGACAGAAATGACCGATCCGGAGGAAGAAGCGCGCCTCATGAATATTGCCACCAATCTCGCCTTGACCAACGAAGAAGTCGATCACCTGCTTCAGGCCGACTCGCGCTTACTCCGGGACAACCTAGAATTTCAGCGTCCGGTCAGGGACCTTGCACACGATGCCACGACGACATCGACAACTTCCGACACGCATTAGCAACGGCGAGCGAGGCTGAGGCGACACCACATGCGCAAGACGGGCAGCTACAGTTTGCAGTACAGAACGACGCTGGTGAGATTGCGATGCCCCCTTATCCATGGCATGGTGTTGTCCATGCTCCTCTCGGGCTGTGGAGCCACACAGCTCGGGATGTGCGCACCACATGTAAAAGAAGAAGGGACGCCGACCCAGAATTGGACCGAATGTTTTGAGCAACCATTCTCGCAGGCGGGAATCACCCATTCCGTGTTCTGCCTGAAGGGCGACCCAGCCAAACCGCCGGTACTCCTGCTCCACGAATTGACCGGACTGTCCCCTGGAACCTTGGCCTATGCCGAGGAGCTCTCAAAAGATTTCACCGTCTACGTGCCATTGCTGTTCGGTGAGAAGGGGAAGTTCTCGTTGGTCCATGGATTGAGCGCCTACTGGTTTCGAGGTGTCGTTGATTTTTTCCCTGGTGGGGAATGGGGAATGTCATCCAACGACAGTGCGCCGATTGTGACCTGGCTGCGCGGCGTGGTGCGGATGATTGGAGATCGGCATACGGGGCAACATATCGGCGTCATCGGCAATTGTCTGACCGGACCATTTCCTCTTGCCCTCTTGGATCATCCTCGGGTCACTGCTGCCGTCGTCGCCCAACCAGCGCTTCCCTTACGCGTCTGGTGGTACACGGACAACGACAAGGCATCCCTTGGGATGTCCGAAGACGATCTCAGGATCGCCAAAACAAGCACCGCCAAGGTTTACGGATTGCGGTTCGACACAGACTGCATGGCTCCGCCCGAGAAACATCAGACCCTGCGCCAGACATTCGGCAGTCGCTTCATCGACGGAACCATCCCCACCAGTGCCTATCAGACAGATGGCAAACCGACACACGCCCATAGCACGCTGATCGGTTCGTGGAAGGAGCAGGCTCAGGCCGGACAGGCTTCACGCGACGCACGAGAACGAGTGCGAATGTTTCTGATGAAGGAGTTACAGGAGAGTCGTCCGGGAGAATAATTTTCCCAAGACCGGCTCGTCCCCCTATCGCCCGTCTCGTCGTATACGCCGCTTAGGCTGACAGGTCCAACGTGCACATCTCCCGTATCGATTCAGTACGGGCTCGTGTTGAGAGGCAATCGCCTAAAAACACCGTGGGTTCCTTAGGAAATCGCCCATACGTATTCTTGAAACTGGGGCAGGACTTCGTTACAGTTCGCCCAGGAAGGCTATTTTTACTTTAGGAGAACACCATGTACCGAAATTGTACTCGATCTTTAGTGAAGGGAATCTTGGCAGCGACACTCTTGCTCAGTCTGACTCCTCACCCCTCTGATGCGCATCCCTCGGATACGGCCGATGGGGGCTGGGTCCATGAGGGCATGGCCGAAGAGGGGAAGTTCACAGGAGGGTTTCGCGTCGGGCCGAGCTTCACGACTCAGAGCTCTGGCGTGTCGACAGTCGGCCCCCTGGTGAACTTCCAAGGCATGTATGGGCTTAACAAGTGGTTCCGTGTCGGGATGATGTTGGAATGGGAACGACATGGAGACGATGGACGCGGCTCCGTCAATACTGTCACCCTGTTACCAGTCAACCTGGAGTATCGTCCGGGACATTTTGGAAACCTGATTCCCTATGTCACGACCGGAATCGGAGTCAACATCAATACAAATAATGTCTCTGACAGCTTTGCCTGGCGTGTCGGTGGAGGGGTGGACTATGCGTTGGCGAATTGGTTCCCAGGAGTCCCACAGGGAACGATGCTGAACGTAGAAACGGCCTGGAAGCGGAACCATCCGTCATCAGGAGATGGCTCTACGATTGGGCTGCTATTCGGTGTGCGCCACACCTTCTGAATTCGCTTCTTTCTCCCGCATGGGCTTCGCCCATGCGGGAATGCAGATCGCTACAATCCCTCTCCATCCAAAACGTGTCGGCACCGCCTCTCTCCCCCCCGCTAACCAGTACAGCCTATCGTTCATGTATATTTTCTGACGACGGTGCCGTAGCCCGAGTATTTTTCCGCCATTCCCATGGTGGGACCGGTTCTGGATCAGCCCACAATCCCCTTTGGGAATCTCGTGCCTCTTTCTCCAGCGCTTCAAGCTGGGCATTATCAGGAGCCTGTTTCCGATCCCACCAACACCAGCCCTGCTGCACCAAGGTATGGCTCAGGTTCCGCTCATCGGGAAGAAGCACATCGGCCACGACGCGCCCCTTTTTATCCTTGCCATAGATCTGAAGCGTCACGTCCATACTAAACCCCAGATCCGAGGTCGCTTGCTTGGCCTGCGCACTGTAGGGCTGACCACCCTTTGGACAGGCAATTCCATTCAGGCGAACGCGTTGCGTTTTTCCACCCCGCACCACCTCAATCGTGCCACCATCAAGAATGGACACCACCTGGCCTCCGAAGGGGAAGGAGTCCTCCCCCGTCAGAAACATAGTCATCAGAAGAACGATGATTCCTACATGGACACGATACAGCTTGGGCTCGGCTAAAAGAATCGTTCGTTGTCCCATACGCGTACTTACCTCAAGACATCCCGATTGTCCTCTTGTGTACTCCGCTGAGGTCCCGAAACGTAACCGTTGTAAAACATGGAGAATGTATACCCTATGGTTTCACTCACGGGAAGATTCGCGAAACTCTGAATCAGTCGAAGAGTGTATGCTCGCACGGGGAGGAACGCAATGAGTCAAAACTTAGACCAACTTTCTGACCAGCCACGCGGCTCCGGACGTTCGAACCGCACTGCCCTATCATACCGCTCCCGCCCTCTTAGAGGTCCAGATGAATTCCTCGACGACATTTCGCTGGCTCATTCTCATCATTCCACTGGCCTGGGTGGTCATTCGCCTCTTGCCGGCCGACCCTACGCGATCGAGCGATCTCCGAGGTGTCATACAGCAAGCCGAGGAGCACAAATCACATGAAGAGGCAGACCAATTCCTACGCAACGAATCTCTCTTTACAGCCCATTACCAGTCGCACTATGCCACGTCTGGACAGGCGTACCAACATTATCGACTCGCCTACACATATGGATTCGACCTCGCCCAGAATCCAGACAACCAGAAGATGGATTGGAAGCGTATGGAACCGCTTGCACGACGAAACTGGAATGATGGAGTCCTGGGACTATGGAACCAACACCAAGAAGCCGTGTGGTACGGATGGGAACAGGGCATCAAGAATCATGGTGGATGAGCGTGGCGCACGTCCGCGTTCTGCCGTCATCCACAACAAGACCGAGGCGACGCATCTCATTCCAATCCTCGGCGGTCGGTAGACGGAAGTGACCCAGCACAACATCTCCGCCCGGCAGTAAGTTGAAGTTGCAGTCGACGTATCGATGATGAAGATAGTGGTGACACCTGAGGAACCGCATATATCTGGTCTTGAGCACCCACCGCAGCATTGGAGACCCCCTCGCTATCTCATCTCCATGAGGCCGATGTAAACAGGGATGCACAAACGTGGCTAGGCAGGAGTACGCCATGACAGCAGGAAGCGCTCCCAAAATCCCCCAGGGACCAACCACAAGGCCGACCAACAGGATGCAGGGCAGGATCGGCAGATTGTACCAAATAATCCCAACACCCCTCAGAGTCATGCCGTAGTACTCTCGCTGAATCAGTGATCCCTGAGGGCCCCTTAGCCTCCGATCAAGCCGTGCCTTCTCCTGCTGACTGGAAAACTGGGTCACAAAATCTTTCCGAAAGGTCCACTGATGGTGGACGATGCCGTGAGAAAAATGGGCACGTTGAAATGGCCCACCGATCCTCGGATAGCGCGCCCAAAGCCGACGGGTTCTCGGCCCCGCGTGGTAGATCACTCGGTGAAGGTACGACTCCAGTACGGTCGTGACGGCATATCCGAGCAGAAGCCCGGTAACGATAGAGAAGAACGTATTCACAGTGCCTCGGTGACGCGAGGCTACGGGGAGAAGACTGCCCTGTCAAGACTGACATCCCAAGGTTGCGGCATAACAAGCTTAACCGCAAATGAGTTGCGCGGGCTCCAACTCCAATGCCAATCCACCAGCCTGACATCCCCCGAAGCTGAAACTCCTGCTGCGCATGGAGCGTGGCAGAATTCTTGGAGCACCAAACTTGCCATCCACACCGATCCGGGATAAACCGATCGTCACCACAACCCACGAGCTCATCTTGAATAGGTCATATCATTACTGTCCGGTTAAGACGTGAATAGATCCAATTGGTTATAGTTCATGGCGAT
>CABVRZ010000030.1 GCA_902500775.1 uncultured Nitrospira sp. | reverse complement strand
GAGGATGCACTCCCACCTGTGTCGCAATATCACAGAGATAGAGCCCACGTTGAGCTAATGCCTGAATCGTCATGAAGTCCTCCTTGCGCAGCATCCGTCCCTCCGCCGTCGTGATGAGCGGTGAAGGGACATTGTGACTCGGTAGTCAGAGGACTTCTCGCATCGGCGCTGACAATCGATTGAACACGCGTCCACGCAAGTGCCTCAACTTTGCCACACCGCTAGAAGTTTATGCGCAACTGCGCCATCATTCACCTGTTGCACTTGGAACTTGAAACCGCCGAGTAAATTGTGAGTGGCATTTGCATACGTGCCCAGACATGCATTCCATTCTCTGCCTCAGGTCAGCTTGAGCCGAGCCTCCCCAAACCACTCGCCTGACCACAAGTGATCGACTCAGTTTGTGCTCCGAATCCAGAGAGGTCTTCATTACCCTAGGCGATGAGGATTGCAAAATGGCAGGTCTTGAGGATACAAGTTACGACTGAATTAATTGCGACTGTACCTATGCATTGTGTAATTTCATAACATGATCGAGGATTATGGACATCGAAATCGGTTCCAATCTCTATAAGAATTTCAACGGGACGATCGAGGTTGAGGGGGTTCCGCAGCTCCAGGTGAGCCGCCATCTCTCGACCGAATGAAAAGTTAGGGGTCGGATACCTTTGATCGGCTATTCTGTAGAAAACAGGCTTGTCTAATTGCGCGGGAGTTCCTCACCTGGGAGGGTGGGGGTGTGAGCCGGGCGCCGTCTGTTGCTCGCCTGGTGCGATGATGGCCGTCGATGAAACTCCATCGACAGGCGCATGTGGTGTAGAAGACCCAGTACCATTTGGTGTGGGTGACGCGGTATCGGCGGAAAATCCTCGTGCCCGGAATAGCAGACTATCTCAAGAAGGTCCTTCGGGCAGTGCGGGAATTTCACCCCGATTGGTTTCTGGAGGAGATCGGGGTGGACCGGGACCATGTCCATCTGCATATGGTGATTCCACCGAAGTACGCGGTGTCAAAGGTGGTGGAGACGTTGAAGCGTGTCACGAGTCGGCAGCTGAAAGAGAAATTCCCGCACGTATTGCGCAACGTGTAGTGGGATGGTGGCGGGATTTGGGCACGAGGATTTTTCGCCTCCACGGTGGGGATCAACGAGGCCACGATTCGGCACTATGTCCAGCACCAAGGCGAGCAGGAGACGGGTCAAGCGCAGCTTGAATTGTAAGGAGCCCCCGCCTGGAAGGGCGGGGTTCTTCATTCGAGGAGGAAGGTCTTCGGATCTTGAGGCGGGTAGGTTGTGCGATGATACGACGCGCTTTTCTAGCAGAGTTGCCGTGGCCGCAGTCGGGCGGTGGATTGTTTGGTCACGTCCCATCCAGGAAACACCAGGAGGGCGGGGTGGCACCGCAGGACGCGCGCCAGTGTTTTGCCCCGTTCGACTCTCAGATTGATGACATCGTGGACAATGGCTGAGATGGTGGACTGCGGTATCTTGGCTCTTTGAGCCAAACTCGCTCTACGTGAGCCCTTGGAGTTCGCGAACAATTCGACCCGATTCTCCCGCTGACACGGCCACGCGCGCTATTGTCGGACGGAAGGTAGTGCATTTTCATTCGTGCCTCCGATGATCCTGTGCGGTCGCGTCCATGATGATGACTTGACCCAGATGTCCACAACTCTATAGATCATGCGATATTGCGCATCCTACCGTGACGAGCGATGGCCGTCCCACTCTCCTGGAGACATTCCTTATGGGAGCCCTTAATCAGGTGCAACCCTAACTGGACCAGAGTTGCTACGGAAGTAAGTCCGCCACGAGGACGGTAGAGCCAGGAGCGGCGAGGGGAGTGAGGTTGTCAGAAAGGTTGAGCTTCTGAAATGTGTGGTATGAGCTGGATTGGTCAGTCGAGATCACTGGGTCTCGGTACACTTCCACGCATCGGTCGGCGAGATTGACGATCCAGTATTCTCGGATGCCAGCACGGGCGTAAATAGCTCGTTTTCGGTGTCGATCCAATGAAAGCGTGGTATCGGATACTTCGATGACGAGCAAGGCTGAAGACGGGTGGGCGTCGCGGTAGTCCTCTGGCGCTCCTGGAACAACGGCCAGATCTGGTTCTGGTTCTGAATCAGGATCGACAACGAGCGGCATCTGTACGCGCACCCAGACACTTGTCCCAAAGAGACGTTCGAGGACCCGTTGTGTTTTGCCGATTGCTGACGCATGTGGACTATTTTGAGGAGTCATGGTGACGATATCACCCTCAATGAGTTGGACGTGGTCGTCTGGACCGAATATTCCTACTTCGGCCATACGGTCGAATTCTCGGCGGGTCCAGTGCTTTATTTGTACGGCGGGCTCAGCCATTCTCTGCCTCACGTCAGTGTGGGTTGAGTCTAACAAACCGCCAGTCTCATCACAAGCGATGGGCGCAGTTCGCGCGTCGAAACAAGAGCGGTCTTTATTGCCTTAGACGGCGAGGATTGCAAAATGGCAGGTCTTGGAGATACAAGATACGGTTGGGTAGATTGTGCAGGTATGTGCACGTTGTGTCATCGTTAATCTGATCGAGGACTATGGACATCGAAATCGGTTCCAATCTCTATAAGAATTTCAACGGGACGATTGAGGTTGAGGGAGTACCGCAACTTCAGATGACGCGTCATCCCTCAACTGGCGCGTTGCTGGTCAATTTTGCGCTGTTCGACTCGAATGGCCGGATGTTGGCCAAAGTCGTGGACAGCACGTTGATGTTTAACGAGCGGCGTGCCTATGAGTTAGCAAAGACCGACAAGAGTCTCACGCTGAAGGAAGCGGAGTCCGGCAAAATCGTTCTCAAGCTTGATGCCAAGAGCCCTCAGGTCCTCTCTTTCGTGCAAGGCGAGTTTCATACGATGAAGGGCCATCTCTTCCAAGTCACAGCCACGGAGTGGAAGATTGAGAAACAGCACAAGAGCGGCGTGACACAAGACAGCCAAGGGGGTGTGGTGTCTATCGGCTAGGAACCGGTGTCGGCTCGTCCTCAATTGTTGGTGTCACCAGCAAGGCTCCGTTTTTCAGCTCGACTGCAGCGGTATTGCCATCCCGTAACTCTCCCTTGACCAATAATTTGGCGATCGGCGTTTCCAGCTCTTGTTGAATCAGACGCTTCAGTGGTCGTGCTCCATAGACTGGATCGTAGCCGCGTTCCCCCAGATGCTGGAGAGCGGCAGGGGAGATGGCCAATGTGATCCGTCGTTCTGCCAGTCGACTGTGGAGCCGTTCCAGCTGGATCTCCACGATCTTGATCAGGTGTTCGGTTCCCAGTGGATGGAACACGACCAGTTCATCGACCCGGTTCAAGAATTCCGGGCGGAAATGTTGTCGCAGTTCACCCATCACGACGGTCCTGACTTGCTCGTCGGAGGCGCCACGTTGCTGTGCCTCAAGAATATGGGGACTTCCGATATTGGAGGTCATGATCAGGACGGTGTTCTTGAAATCGACGGTACGGCCTTGTGAATCGGTCAGTCGTCCATCGTCGAGCACTTGCAGCAGCACGTTGAACACATCGTGATGCGCCTTCTCAATCTCGTCGAAGAGAATGACCGAAAACGGGCGCCGCCGAACGGCTTCAGTCAGCTGACCACCTTCTTCATAGCCGATGTACCCGGGAGGCGCGCCGATCAGGCGGGCGACCGTGTGCTTTTCCATGTACTCGGACATGTCGATTCTCACCAAATTCCCTTCGTCATCAAAGAGAATGGCGGCGAGGGCTCTGGCCAATTCAGTCTTCCCCACGCCCGTGGGGCCGAGGAACAGAAACGAACCGATCGGTCGATTGGGATCCTTGATGCCGGATCGTGCGCGAAGTACCGCGTCTGCCACGGCTCGAACCCCTTCGTCTTGTCCGACAACCCGTTGGTGCAGAAGGTCCTCGAGCTTCAATAGCTTGTCGGTTTCGCCTTCAAGTAACCGGGAGACTGGGACACCGGTCCAGCGGCTGACGACCGCGGCAATCTCGTCTTCATCGACTTCCTCCTTGAGCAACCGGTTTTCGTCTTGTTTCTTCCCCAACTGCTGCTGTTCCAGCTCCAGTTCTCGTTCCAGCCTCGGCAGTTCGCCGTAGCGAAGCTCAGCCACACGATTGAGGTCATAGGCCCGCTCGGCCTGCTCGATCTTGAGCTTCAGCTCCTCGATGGCTTCGCGGGTCTTGCGAAGTCGGGAGACGGACGTCTTCTCCGATTCCCATCGGGTCTTCAACGCCTGCATGTCACGCTGCTTTTCATTCAACTCCGTTTCGAGCGCGGTCAGTCGGGCGGCGCTTGCGGCATCTTTCTCCTTCTTCAAGGCCTCGCGCTCAATCTCAAGTTGAAGTACTTTGCGCGACACTTCATCCAACTCTGCGGGCAGGCTGTCGATCTCGGTTCTGAGTCGTGCGGCGGCTTCGTCGACTAAGTCGATGGCTTTATCGGGAAGAAATCGATCGGCAATATAGCGATGAGACAGTTTTGCGGCAGCCACCAGCGCGCTGTCCTTAATACGCACGCCATGGTGGACTTCATAGCGTTCCTTGAGGCCGCGGAGAATGGAGATGGTGTTCTCCACCGTTGGTTGGTCGACCAACACCGTCTGGAAGCGTCGCTCCAAGGCGGCATCCTTTTCGATGTGCTTTCGGTATTCGTCGAGCGTCGTGGCCCCAACCAAGTGTAATTCGCCTCGCGCCAGCATTGGTTTCAGGAGATTAGCGGCATCCATGGCTCCTTCGGCTGCTCCGGCTCCGACGACCGTGTGCAATTCATCGATAAAGAGAAGAATTTGTCCTTGAGACGATTGAATTTCTTTCAGGACGGCCTTCAAGCGTTCCTCGAATTCACCGCGAAACTTGGCACCAGCGACGAGCGAGCCCATGTCCAATGCAAAGAGCTTCTTGTTTTTGAGGCTTTCTGGGACGTCGCCTTTCACGATGCGAATGGCGAGTCCTTCCACGATCGCGGTTTTCCCGACCCCTGGTTCACCGATGAGCACCGGGTTGTTCTTTGTCCGACGGGACAAGATCTGAATCACGCGTCTGATTTCATCGTCTCGTCCAATAACGGGATCGAGTTTGCCCTGTCCCGCCAATTGGGTCAGGTCTCGACCGTATTTCACCAGCGACTGGTAGGTGCTTTCAGGATCTTGGCTGGTGACCCGTTGATTGCCCCGTACCTGCTGTAATCCCGCTAAGAGGCGGTCCCGAGTCAGACCAAGTTTCTTGAATATTCCTCCCTCCTGCACCATGGCGAGGAGGACATGCTCGACGCTCAAAAAGTCATCCTTGAGAGACTTCTGCTCGTCCTCTGCACGATTCAGCACCTGTGTGAGTCGATTCGCGATATGCATTTGACCAGGGGCGGCTCCCGAGCCTTGTACTTGCGGGAACTTTGCCAATGCCTGGTCGACGGCTTGCCGTACGGCAGGGAGAGCAAGGCCAGCCCCTTCAAGTAAGGCCGAGGTCGTCCCCCCTTCCTGTTCGAGGAGTGCTAAGAGGACATGTTCGACATCGATCCCTTGATGACTTCTCCGCTGTGCATGCCCGGAGGCGGACTGCAGGGCCTCTTGCAACTTGATCGTCATCCGATTCATGTCCATGGTCAACCACCTCAGATAATGGTAATAATGCTGCCGATGGATTCCCTGATAATCATCGAGCCGGACAAGTCAACCAGGTCGGCATGTCTGACAGCGTAAGGTGATGAATGCTTGACCTCCTAGGGCGATCCCGACTAGGGTACGCACCGGTATGAACAATCTTGCATCGGCAACCGTTCTTCTCTATCGGCACGTGTTGTCTGCGACATGGCGCTCACTTGCCAAGAGTTGGGTATCCATGGTGGCACTCATCGCCTTTGCTATGCTGTTTTTGGGGATCACACGGATTGCCGCTCCCTTGGGTATGGCCGGTGGGTTTCTCCTTGGCATTGTGAATGCTCTATTGGTCGGTGCCACGCTTCGGTTGGTGGAACAATCGTTGAGCGCGTCGAGAACTCTTGGGTTCGCAGATGTGACGGAAAGCTTCGGGTATTACTTTTGGGATGTGATCGGTGTTGGATTTGTGCTGTGGCTACCGACACTCTTGCTCGATATGGGTTTACAAGCCAATCCCGCCTACGGCCAATTTCTCCTGTCAGCGTTTTTGCTCTTGGTCTTCATTCTTCTGAACCCAGCACCGGAAGTGATTTATCAGGTGCGACACGAGTCCACGCTTGATGTATTCAAGACATCCTATGAGTTTATTGTGGAGCATTGGATCGAATGGTTTCTCCCATTCGTCGTCCTCATCTTGCCAGTGGTGCTTTCTCCGAGTGGATTGCACGAGTTCTTTTCACTCTCTGGTCGTGCTGGTCGAGGAGCAGGGCTCGACTTCCTTCAAATTCTCATGCTGCCTCTGACTGCGATCGGGGGATGGCTCTCCTACATTGGGCTCGATTCGGAGGGGCAGGAGATCGTGCTTCTCCTTCTGACCCCACCAGTGGCGATGGCCATCCTGTTGTTCCGGGGCCATCTTTTTGCATCACTCCACGGCTCTTCCAGGAGACAGCGGCTCTTTTCTCACCAATTCGATGCCAGACAATAACAGTCTGGGATAGATTTTCTCAGAAGAGTCAGGTTCGCCCGAGACATTTTTGTCTTTTTGCAGATGTATGCTCTTGTGGTCGGAGGCTGAAATAGTGTATGGATTGCCCTACACCTGAGTTCTGCCCATCTACAATACGGTCAGAGCGAGGCACGGACTCATGAGCCTTTCAATATTTTGGCGGCTGGTTTTGACTTCCCTGGTCATCATTACTGTGATGGGGGGGGTCAATCTTTATGCACTCTTTCAACTTCGGCAGTTGACCGCCATGAGTACCCAAATGGCGTCATACCACTATCCAGCCGTTGAATCTGCTAAACGGTTGCTAGGATCACTCTATGCCCAACTGAATAGCGAAAAGAAATTTCTTGCCACAAAAGATCGTACATTCTTCACCAACTTGTCGGAAGAAGTTGAAGAATTTCAGCGCATTCTTCAGGAATTGCGAGGACAGGAAAGTTCCGCTCGAGGGCTGACGCTGTTGCAAGAGACCGGTGAATTGCTGAAAGACCGATTGCGATTGCTTGATACGACCTTTCAACCGGCAACCAGGTCCGCCCATCCTACGATCCCAGACTATGAAAGTAAGCGTGACAGCCTGATGGACCGCATGTCCTTCGCGTTGCAGAACTATATCGACCTTCATGAGGCTCGAGTCAGTGTCGGCGTGACGGAATCGCGAGCAAGCGCTGCCCAAGCCGAGGCGGTGACAGAGCAGTTGGTGCTTGTGGCGTTAGTATTTGGGTTGGGGCTGGCCGGAGTGGCCAGTTATACGATCTTACGTCCACTTCGAGAACTGCAAGGACACATCAAGCAGATCGGGCAAGGGAATTTTGGGACGTCACTTCAAATCACGGCCCCGGCCGAGCTCCGTGAGCTGGTGGATTCCGTGAACCGGATGGGACAGAAACTTCAAGAAATCGATGATATAAAAACGGAATTTCTTGCGCATGTGTCTCACGAGTTACGAACACCCATGGCCTCAATTCAAGAGGGGACAAACCTCCTCCTGGACGAAATTCCTGGGCCGCTGGTGCCGGAGCAACGCATGACGCTTCGGATCATGGCTGACAGCAGCAAGCGGCTGATGCATCTCATTGCCACGATCCTCGATTTGTCAAAGATGGAAGCGGGGATGATGGAGTATCGATTTGTCCCTGTTGATCTACAAAAAATTGTGGATATTTCCATCAATAAGATTCGTCTTCTTGCCGACTCCAAACATGTCCAGTTGGTTGTAGAGCCTCCTCCGCAGCGGGCTTGGATCAAGGCGGATGCCGCTCGGCTGGAACAGGTCTTGGACAATTTATTATCGAATGCGCTGAAGTTCAGTCCCGAGGGAGGCGTGGTGAAGGTGCATCTGAAGCCAGACCGGCAGGCCGGTGTGCTGGAGGTTTCGGTTTCAGATACTGGGCCTGGGATCGCACCCGAGGATCTCCCACATATTTTTGAGCGTTTTTACCAAGGGCGTACCAAGGTCAAGCAGACCGCAGGAAGTGGTTTGGGCTTGGCATTGGCCAAGAAAGTTGTTGAAGCGCATGGAGGAAGAATCTGGATCGAGAGCGAGAAGGGGAAGGGGGCAACTGTACGGTTTATCCTACGGTTGACGAAGCCGGAGGCGAAAGGAGAACCGTGAAAAAGAGGACATGTCTTATGGCGATAGGTTCCGGTGTGGGATCTCTCCTTTTGACAGGGTGTGTCGCATGGACGACGCCCATCCCTGCTTCTCGTCCGTATTTTGTAGTCGACTCGAATAAAGTGACAAGTTTTCAATCACTTGTAAAGAAGCAAGAGGGATTGGCCGCACGATGTGTCCAGTCACAGTCCTGTGATCAGGTGTATTTCACTCTCGGACTCCTTGGACTCTATGAAAGTCGTGATGTAGCAGCGAAATACTTTGAAAAAGTTCAGGTTGTAGCTCCAATGGGACCAGTGGCAGGGACAAGCAAGGCTTGGTTGCGAGTTCTGCAGGACCCCGTCATCATTCCAGGGCAGAAGGGATGGTCCGAATCCGTATTGACAGCCTCCGCGATTGCGGACGCGCATGCGTCGTTGGCGATGGCAACCGATCGTCTGGTTCGAAACTTGCTTGATGAACAGGTATTGATACAGCAACTCCAGGCAGCGAAGGAGGGTGAGTCTGAGGCGATTGAGGCGTTGCAGCGGGAGTTGGCCGAGCGGGATCGTAGAATAGAGACTCTCCTCTCCAAGAAAGATTCGACAAAGGTGTTGACCGATCCGGTCGCAATGCAAAGGCAACTGGCTGAGCGAGACAAGAAAATTGAAGAGCTCTCTTCTCAACTTGAGGCGTTGAAACGAATCGATCAGGAAATGCGTGAAAAGGTTCGTCCGATCCGTCCTCCTGTGACTACGGTTCCTGTTCCAATTCCAGAACCAATACCCTAACCGACCCGATCAGAAAGATACGGTGATCATGGAATCAAAAGACACGGAGCGAGAGAACATTCTTGTCATCGATGATGATGAGGGATTGCTGCATTTGCTGAAAATGCGGTTATCCGCCATGGGATTTTTGGTTACCGCCTGTACAACGGGACAGGAGGCGCTTGGGGCGGCGAAGAGTACGATGTTTAACTTGGCCATCACTGATCTCCGTCTCCGAAGTGAGAATGGCCTGGATGTGACGGAAGCATTGTTGCGAAACCAACCGGGGATTCCGGTCATCATCTTGACGGCCCATGGGAGTATCCCTAATGCGGTCGAGGCGATGCAGCGAGGGGCTTTCGGATATCTCACGAAGCCGTTTGATGATAAGGAGCTCAAGGAGACGATTGATAAAGCGCTTTCGCATCAGCGGATGAGCCGTGAGATTGATCGATTGAAATCGCTCGTCAAAGAGTTGTACGGGCTAGAAAATGTTGTGGCTCGAAGTTCGGCGATGCAACGACTCTTTCAACAAATTGGCCAAGTGGCCGAGTCGGATGCGACCATTCTCCTGTTTGGAGAGACGGGTACCGGTAAAGAGGTGATGGCGCGTGTCATTCATGCAAACAGTCGGCGCAGTAAAGGTGCGTTTGTGGCTCTCAATTGTGCCGCTATTCCTGAAACCCTGTTCGAGAGTGAGTTGTTTGGTCATGTGAAGGGTGCCTTCACGAGTGCCCATGGTGCGAAGCGGGGACTCTTTCAGATGGCACATGGCGGCACACTCTTTCTTGATGAAATCGGCGAAATGCCGCTTTCAATGCAGGTAAAATTGTTGCGTGCGGTCCAAGAACGAGAGATCAGAGAAGTTGGGTCGGAGACATCGGTCAAGGTTGATGTGCGCATCGTTGCGGCGACGAACAAAGATCTCGGCGAAGCAGTGAAGAATGGAACATTCCGTAACGATCTTTACTATAGGATTTCTGTTGTGCCGCTGTTTATCCCACCGTTGCGTGAGCGGCGAGACGATATTCCGTTGCTTGCTCAGCATTTTCTGAAACAGAGTCTGAAGCGCTCCAATAAGGAGATCAAAGGATTGACGCCTGCCGCTCTTCATCGCCTGATGATGCACCCGTGGCCGGGTAATGTGCGTGAGTTGGAAAATGCGGTAGAGAAGGCGGTCGTGATGTCGCAGCAAGAAGTGTTGACCCCGGATTTGTTTCCAGCTGCCAGTGCGGCGGTTGAATCGCCGCTCAAACCGCTCACAGAGGCGAAAGAGGAATTTGAGCGCAGTTATTTAAAGAATGTCCTTGATTTGACCGGGGGCAATATCTCACGCGCTGCCCAGTTTGCCGGGCGATACAGGGCTGATTTTTATAAGATGCTCAGAAAGTACGGTCTTCATCCGTCGACGACTAAGGGAAGACCTGATGTGGAGGTCGATGAGCTAGAAGGCGAAAGGCATTTGACGGAAGCAGAGCGATAACTAATCGCGAAGTCAGACCTTGGCCCAGGCCAGTCAGGCAAGCGCAGTGAGAATGGACATCCCGGGTCAAGAGTGCAGTCGCGAAGGTGTGAGAGATGGTTGCTATTGCTCGATCAAGGTGCGCACGTATGAGCCGTAGTGCTGGTTCATCTCAATTTTAGGCGACCTGGTGGTTTAGACGAAGACCGCCAGGTGCCACGTTCTTGCGCACCATCAATAAATACTTTTGCTAACTTCATTTGAATAGCCACTTTCATTTCCTGCAATATCAAAGGCCGTCACGACGAAGTAATATGTTTTCCCGAATTGAAGGCCCGTCACTTGGTGCGTTGTGATATTGGCTTTAACCATAACGATGGCATCTTTTTGTTCATATTTCCCTGGGATTGTTGATCGGTAGACCTTGTATCCCGCCAGATCAGTTTCGCTATTGGCACGCCATGTTAATACTGCGGATGAGCTCGATGGGCTATTGAGCGTCAGGATAATGGTCACGGTTTTCGTGGTGCCACCACTAGTTACCGAAACTGTGGCTCGGTTCTCCCCCAGTACTGCCTTCGATGTGTTCACACGCGCGGTGATGGTTCCGTTGCTCGCTCCAGACGTCTGGTTGACCGAGAGCCACGGGGCTGCCCCCGTCGTCGTTGCCGTCCATGATGCGTTGGAATTGACAATCAGGTTCTGAGGGGCTGGGTCTGCAGAATCCTTAGTTGCTGTAAATGTGAGACTATTTGATGAGAGGGTTAATGAGCCAGCTGAGAGTTTCAGGGTCACATCGACAGTTCTCGTTATGTTTCCAGCAGTCACGGTAATGGTGCCAGTATTGGTTGTACCTGACACACTTCCGAGATTGACACTGGCGATAATTGTGCCGTTTCCAGAACCAGAGTTTGTGCTCAATTTGATCCAGGCAGTGTTGACGCTGGCAGTCCAGGTGCCATTTGCGGTCACAGTCACAGACTGACTAGCCGGGTTGGGGCCACCCGATACACCCGAATAGATCAGTGACGATGGGCCTAGTGCGATTGAGATGGGTTGTGGTGTTACGTTGAAAGTAATGGGGATCAACACGGGCTGAGCGCCGAGGGCAGTGAGCGTGATGGTGCCGGTGTGGGTACCAACGCTAAGTGAGCCCAGGACAGGAGTAATGGTCACCGTGCCATTGCCGGTGCCGGCTGTAGACGAGAGGGTTAGCCAGGGGGCATTGTCACTTGCGGTCCAGTTGAGCGTACCACCGCCAGCGTTGCGGATGCTCAGTAGCTGGGCTGCCGGATTGTTTCCGCTCTGTTGAGCGGTAAATGAGAAGTTAGGGGCACTCACACCAATGGCTGGTGGGACAGGTGGTGGCGTCACAGTGAAGGTGACGGGGATAGAAACGGGCTGTGCGCCAGGAGCACTAAGCCTGATCGTCCCTGTGTGGGTACCAACGGAAACAGAACTGCTGGCAGGACTGATCGTGACATTGCCAGTACCCGATCCGGCGGCTGGGCTTAGTGTTAACCATGCTGCGTCTGTTGTAGCATTCCAGTTTAATGTTCCGCCACCTTTGTTGCTGACGATCAGGGTCTGTGAAGGGGGCAGCGAATTACCCCGTTGAACGCTAAACGAAAAGCCAGGGGAATTCAGTGCTATGGCAGGTGTTGGAGATGTTGAGCGATTGGGTGGTGTGACAAGCCGTTTCAACGTCGGCATTCCAGACAGCAGCCTCGATCTTGGTGACTCAGCCTGTACGGTTTGCTCATTTGCAGCAGCCAAGGCTATGGGGATTGACAAACCCATAGGCTGAAAAAGCGTGGAGGCTATGCAGAATCCGACGGGGAAGAGCAACAATTGTCGAATATTCTGGCGCATCGCGTGGATCCTCCTTGCGAGTCCGTCGTGAGGTGAACGATTCACGACGAAGCCGGATTAGGAGCAAGTCGAGTGCCGCGTGTAATTTGGACATGGACTTCGAAGGGTTGCTACTGGATTAACAGGATTTTCAAATGCTTGAATGAGGAAAATTGTCTACGTTGTACCGCAATGCGATCTCTCGCCATACAGAGGGAAGGAAGGTGCAGCTCTCCTGCTTGTACAGATAAACGAATAGGTTCTTTATATGTTTTAAATATTTAATATTATTGATAATTATATATTGTGATCTGGCTATTCTCTTCTGATCTTGTTGATATTTCTCGGGCTGCCTTTCACTAGGTTCAGGACTCATTACTCTGGAGGATTCCATCAGGAAGCCATAGGCCAATCACTTTAGCTGGAAGCGGTGACCAGCAGAGACATGTTTCTGTTGCCCTAGCAGCAGTTGAATAGACCGAAGCTGTATTTCCCGATCTCGCATGGTATTCCGTGGGTGAAAATCTGCGGGTGCTCAATAGGCTCATCGAGGTCATTCGATTGGGCTTTCAATAGACAGACGCGTTGAGGGCGTGTGGGCCGTTCAAGATGTGGTACAACTGCTCCATACGCCTGGGCCAGGCGTGGATTGTTGACAGGATGTTCCCCGAGGCCTAATGGGAAGGTAGACCGCCTGCTGATAGATACCCTGTATCTCAGAGCCTAGAGAGTTGTTTCCAGCTTACTGAAAATTGGTCAGTCTCTCCGCAAGACCAGCCTGGTATAAATACGTAGATAGAGCGGTGGGAACTCCTCAATTGCAACAGATGTAGGCTTTACTGAGAAATGGGTCATGTGAGAGTCGGAGATTGTGAGGAGAGGGCATCTATATAAAGATCATCCAGTTCTTGACGAGCCAGGTATCTTCTGCCATTGTTACCATCGTTCCCATTGCAACTGATCTCTGAAGAATGTGAGAGAGATATGGCCAAGCGACAAACACGTGCGATTGCAGTGGTCGGGTTGGGCTACGTCGGTCTTCCGATCGCCATAGCCTTTGGGAAAATCGGTCCAGTTATCGGGTTTGATATCAATAAGAAGAAAATCGAAGAATTACAGAAAGGAATGGATCGGACCGGTGAAGTGTCAAAAGAGGATCTTGGGATCGCTCAGGTACGGTACACTTCGGAGCCAGCCGATCTGAAATCTGCAAACTTCATCATTGTGGCTGTACCCACACCGATCAATGATGCTTTGCAGCCGGATCTGACAGCTTTGCAAAAGGCCTCCGAGCTGATTGGTCGAAATTTATCTTCTGGGACCATCGTGGTCTACGAATCAACGGTTTATCCTGGGGCAACAGAAGAAATCTGTTTGCCTATTTTAGAACAAACGTCGGGTATGAAGGCCGGGGTTGATTTTAAGGTCGGATATTCACCGGAGCGAATCAATCCAGGGGATAAGGAACATACGCTTGAGAAGATTATCAAGGTTGTCTCAGCACAGGATCGAGATTCTCTGGATATCGTGGCGGACACCTATGCGCTCGTTGTCAAAGCAGGTATTCATCGCGCTTCAGGCATCAAGGTAGCAGAAGCGGCCAAGGTGATTGAAAACACTCAGCGAGATTTGAACATTGCATTGATGAATGAGCTGTCGTTGATCTTTCATCGACTCGGGATCGATACCAAGTCGGTCCTTGAGGCTGCGGGGACGAAGTGGAATTTTCTTAAGTTTTCCCCAGGTCTTGTCGGTGGCCATTGCATTGGTGTGGACCCCTACTATTTGACCTCAAAGGCGGAATCGGTGGGGTATCACCCGGAAGTCATTCTTGCTGGCCGCCGTATCAACAACGGGATGGGGAAGTTCGCGGCTGAACAGACCATGAAATTGCTCAGTCAATTATCGCGTCCGGCGAATGAGCTGCGGGTCGGTGTGTTTGGTTTGACGTTTAAGGAAAATGTGCCGGACCTTCGCAATAGCAAGGTGCCCGATATCATTCGAGAGCTTCTCGAATATGGCGTACAAGTATTGGTCCATGATCCTATTGCGGAAAAGGAAGAGGCGGTAGCAGAGTATGGTATTCATCTGGTCGAGTGGGACGAGATGAAGAATCTTGATGGGCTGATCGTTGCCGTTGCACATAAGCGATTTTCTGATGTGGGCCTCCAGACTTTGTTGGCGAAGCTTCGGAGCCAAAATCAAGGTGTCCTGATCGATATCAAGAGCATCTTCGATCCGATCCAAATCCCCCCCCCATTAAAATACTGGCGATTATAAGAACCGAATCAGGCCGACCTGCGCACGGTCATCCTGTAAGTATCCTGGGAATATCCCGCGGGCATCAAATTTCAGCGGGCCGCGGCTCTAATCTCTCCTTTTCAATTTCTGGCCTTTTCCTTTGAGCCCGTTTTAATCCGTAGTATAAGAAATTGATACATTGATGGATGGGTGAGGGCATCCTTGCATTCAGGCAATCTGGCCCGCATGGAAGAGGTCTTGTGACTGGTCATCGGAAAATGTGTCCAGATTCCCGTCTCGTAGGTGGTGTGTTGGGTTTTGGCGTCTTGTTGATCACGGGCTGTTCGCTGCTTGTCTCGGCGGACGTTAAGCGTGGAGATCAGCATTTGGCTTCAGAACGATGGGAAGAGGCGAGTCTTGCCTATAAGCAGGCGTTAAAAGACGATCCGTTTAATGCTGCTCTTCAAGGCAAGTATGTGTTGGCTCGTGAACGCGCTGCTGCAGGATATGCTGAGCGAGGCCGAACGCTACTCAAAGAGAAGCAGGTTGATCTCGCGCTGGAAGAATTCAAACACGCGCTGGCAATTGAACCCTCGAATGCCGAGTACCAGGCGGGTTTTCAGAATGCGACTCGTGTGAAGGAGTCCCGTTCTCAGTATCGCGAGGCTGAACGGTTAGCACAACTTGGACGAACTGAGGAAGCGCTGAGTAGGTTTTCACGCGCTGCCGAGCTCGATCCCACCTACCACGAGCCACTGGAGAGGATCAGTCGTCTCGCTGAGGAACAGCAAGCCCGTACGAGGGCTGCGCATTCGAGGCAGCCAGTCACGCTGAAGTTCAAGAATGCCGGCATCAGGGAAGTGTTAGAAGGCGTGGCAAAGGCTGGTGGGTTCACTCTGGTTTTCGATAAGGATGTTCGGAACGACCCGATATCAATCTCTGTTCAGGAGACGCCGTTTGAAGACGCCATGCATCTGATTCTTAACAGCAATGGCCTATTTTCAAGGCAGGTCTCGCCGACCGTATTGGTGGTCAGTCCTGATACCAAGCAGAAGCAGGAGCAGTATCAGGATCTGATGATCAGGACCTTCTATCTGTCGACGGCCAAGGCGAAGGATATGGTGTTGTTGCTCAAGAGTATGTTGGACTCAAAACGAATGCATGCAAACGAGCAGCTGAATGCTATCGTTATGCGTGACCAACCGGAGAAGTTGGAACTTGCCGAGAAGATTATTCTTGCCAACGACCGATCGGAACCAGAGGTGCTTTTTGAGTTAGAGGTGCTGGAGGTAAATCGGACAAAAGAGCAGAAGTACGGATTAAGTTATCCCAAGCAAGCGGGAGCTGGGTTGGTGGCGGCTGGGTTTGCAGGCCCATTAGCGGCTGAGGCCGTGCATATGACGTATCGGCAACTGACCGACCTTGGCCCCAGTAACTATCTGTTTAAACTCCCAACGACAGTATTGCTGGATTTCTTTAAGCAACAATCTGATGCCAAGACGCTCGCGTCCCCTAAAGTCCGTGTTCTGAACAACAAGAAGGCAGAGATCAATATCGGGGATAAGCAACCGATTCTCCTTTCAACCACCAATGTGTTGCCCGGACAAGCCACTACCGGAGCTGTCCCAACGACGTCGACCGTCACATCGATCGAGTTTCGAGATACGGGTGTCAAGCTGACTGTGGAGCCTTCGATCCGACTTGGTAACGAATTGTCGCTGAAGATGAAAGTCGAAGTGGTTCGAGTTGGAGAAAAGGAAATTCTCCAGGATGCTCCCCGAATTCAGCAATTCAAGTTTGGTAACCGTTCAGCAGAGACGACGCTGAGTATGCGTGATGGAGAGACAATTGTTCTCGGTGGGCTCCTGCAAGAAGAAGACAAACGAACAAGAGTCACGATTCCTTGGATCGGAGATTTGCCGCTGATTGGAAATATGTTGAGCTCATTTGAGACAAAACGTGTCACAACGGAAGTGATTCTCACCATCACCCCTCATATTGCGCAGCCGACGCTTCTCCCCGGGAGCAGTACTCACGCATTTTGGTCTGGTACTGAATTTAATTATGCAAGCCATCCGGTCTTTTCTAATTCTTCCCCCAAGTTACTACCTTCGATTGGAAGTGACTCTGGGAGAACTATTTCCCGAGATAAAGCAATGGATAGGGGGAATGGACAGCCGAACACGGGAGGATCGCTCGCCCAGTTAGCGACGCCTGGTCCTCAATTGGTTATCAAGCCGGGGGACTCGATTGTGCAATTCGGTAAAGACGTCACGCTCGCCATCGTAGACGGGCAAGTTCGTTCGTCCGACGAGAGTATGTTTAAGTTGGAATACGATCCCGATATTTTGCAATTCAAGCGATTGGACGATGCTGAGTTGGCCAGGAGTAGTGAAAGTGTGGGGGAGGAGAGTGCAAGTGGGGCAGGTACCATCATGTTCCGTTTGGCTCGCCCAGCTGGGCAAGCGCCACGAACTGTGGGGGTCACTTTCCTTGCGAAGGCGCCTGGGGTATCACCGGTTCGTGTGGAACTGTTGGATTCTAGTAGCCCGGTGCAGACATCAACTGAAGTGGTTGGAGCTGGAGTGGTGCGGGTCCGGTGAGGGAAACTGGACTCACGCTGGTCGAGATTCTTGTCACGATGACGATTGTGGCCATTCTGGCGTCCGTGGCGATGCCGTTGAGCAAAGTCTCGACGAAACGGACTCAAGAAATTGAATTACGCCAACAGCTTCGAACGATTCGAAGCGCCATTGACTCGTTTAAGCTGGACTGGAACCGTGATGGGGATGTGTTGCTGGGATCTGCCTGCGTGAAAAATCGGTTGGTGTGCAAAGAGGTCTCAGGTCAATACGGGTATCCAAAGGCTCTTGAGACGTTGTTGGGGGTCAAATTGACAGGGGAAGAGGCCACTGTTCGAGGTACGACGATGAAACGGTATCTGCGGATCATGCCGATTGATCCATTGACGGGGAAAGCGGACTGGTTGTTGCGATGCTACAAGGATCAGCCAAAGCCGATCAGTTGGTGTGGTGAAGATGTCTACGATGTCATGACGCAAAGCGAGGCAATCGCAATTGATGGCTCCAAATATCAGGATTGGTAGCGCCGCTGGATGGAATGCGAAAGGATTCACCCTTGTCGAACTTCTGATCGTTGTATCCATCATCGGCATTCTCGCGACCATCGCGGCTCCGTCCTACCAGGCTTCGCTGCTCAAGGCGAGGGAAACAGTATTACGGCAGGATCTGTTCACGCTGCGTGAGCTGTTGGATCATCACCGGGCTGACCAGGGGAAGTATCCGCCCTCGTTGGAAGGATTAGTGGTGACCGGCTATCTTCGAGCCCTTCCCAAAGATCCATTCACGAACTCATCGAGTTCCTGGCAAGAGATGAGCGAGCCGACCGAGGGTGGTGTTTTTGATGTGTATTCAGGGTCGGACCTTATTGGGACTAACGGGACTCCCTATAACAAATGGTAATTCTGGCATGAAACTCCATGGTCGTACATTGTGTCGGCTGTCCAAGGCATTCCAATGGAACACAGTATGGAGGAATCTGAGTGCCCTGCTGGTTCTACTCAATCTCGTGGCCTGTAGTGCATTGGACCCTCTCGCGAATCCAAAGATGTCAGATCTGCAACTTATGGTCGATGTGCTCAATGGATCGTTGAAAGATGCACAACACACGATGGCGGAGTTGCGCGCAGACGTCGAGGTACGGAACCAGGAGTTAGCCGAGACGCAGGTGATTCGGGCGCAGCTTGAAGGGCATGTTCGGGAAGCGGAGCACCGATTGAGCGAGGCACGGAATGTGATTGGTTTGCAACGGGAAGAACTAGCCGAGTCTCGTGCTGATCGAGAACGAATCACGCGAACAGGGGCGGTACTTCAGAACCAGCTTAAGCAGCTCCGGAAACAGCTATCAAGGAGTGAGAAGACAGCCGCTGGCGGTATTGCTTCAACGACTATGGATTTCCCGGGAGAGAAGCAGCCGAGATCCGTGCCAGCGGGGATGAGCGAGGCAGGATCACTCGACGATCTGCCAGAAAATCATCGAGTCCGCTCGCAATTGGACGAGCTGATGCCTGGTACAGACTCGGTGGGCCAAGGAGTAACTCTGGCGCAGCCGGTGGCGTTGGCCACGCATACACGGGTCAGGATCAAGTATGGAGACACGCTTTGGAGTCTTGCCCAACGATATCATATCTCTGTGCATCAGCTGATGACCATCAACGAGCTCGCCACAGATTATATTCAAGCGGGTCAAAGTCTATGGTTGCCGGAGTCGGTCGTTGATGAACCAGAGTATGGGCAAAGGTAGTCATGTCAGAGGAATTTATCGCTCGATGGTGAAGAGCTAGCGCTATGGCAGTATTTGCATATCGAGTCGCACGGTCTGATGGATCCATGATCCAAGGTTATCTGGAAGGCGAGGGAGAAGCGGCCGTTCGCGCAAAACTGGAATCACAGGGGCTCCTGGTTTTTACCCTCAATCGTCGCGGGGCAAATCCAACGCGAACTGGGCGATCGTGGTCGTTCGGTGGGCTCCCCCTCGGGCAGTTTATGATTTTTAATCAAGAACTGTTGGCACTCATCAGGTCCGGATTGCCTATCTTGCGAGTTTGGGACTTGCTCATCGAACGCGCAGGGCACCCAGGATTTCGGCAGGTGCTACGCGACGTGAAGGAAGATATCCGAAGTGGGGCATCCGCATCGGATGCGCTGGCGAAACATTCCGCATATTTCCCAGATCTCTATGTGGCGACGATCAAGGCAGGTGAGCAGTCGGGCAACCTTCCGGAGGTGCTGCACCGCTACGTGGTGTATCTAAAGCTCATGATCGGGCTGCGTCAAAAAATGACAAAGGCGATATCGTATCCGATATTCCTCATTGTGATCGGTGTGGCCGTGATTGGCTTCTTGGTGGCCTATGTTATGCCGACATTTATTTCTGTCTATGGAGAAACAGGAAAGGCTTTGCCATGGGCGACGCAACTCTTGCTGCAGCTTGTAGCACATGCAGAGGCATGGGGCTTGGCCGTAACGCTTGCCCTGGCGGGAGGGATGCTTGGTATTCGAGCCTACTATGCCACTTCTGCGGGACAACTAATGATCGACCGTCTTCTCCTGAACCTGCCATTAGTGGGAGCAGTTGCGGTGAAACATAACACTGTGCAGTTCACGAGAACATTAGGAACTATCCTTGCCGGAGGAACCCCGCTCGTGGATGCGCTGCAGGGTGCTCGAGCAGCTGTCTCAAATCGATTCATCTCCTCTGTTTTGGCGGGAGCGGTTGAGGAGATTCGGGAGGGCACAACCTTAGCGGGCGCCTTGGAGCGCTGCCAGGTGTTTCCCAAGCTTGTCATTGAAATGTTGTCGGTTGGTGAGGAGACGGGGTCATTAGAGGCTATGCTCAAGGATGTTGCAGAATTTTACGAAGCTGATTTGGATACCAGACTGGGTCAGCTGACGACATGGATGGAGCCAGCGTTACTACTTGTGATGGGAGTCCTAGTAGGAGGGATTGTGGTCGTGATGTACCTGCCAGTGTTTCAAATGGCGGGAGCAGTGGGAGGATAAATAGAGAGGTCAACGAGAGTGAATGGAAAGTTCATACTGCTTTGGGGGCCTGTGCATGTCTCGTAGTGTTGCTCGCCCAACTCTGGCGGATGTTTTGGTCAGTCAGGGAGTGCTCACAAGGCACATGGCGGAGGAGATGCTACGTCATGTCAAGGGAGTGCCAGCGGCCTTGGGGAAGGCCTTAATCAACGACGGACTTCTGTCAGAAGACCAGCTCGCCCATGCGTTGGCCAGCCAGTATGGGCTTGTTTACGACGAGCTGACGAACTTTCGGGTCGATCCTCAGTACTATGACTCCATCTCGATCAAATGGATGCAACGCCTTCCCTTTGTGCCGCTCAATGAGCAGGCCGGTGTATTAAAGATTGCCGTTGCAGAACCCCACAACCTTCTTGGGCTGGACGAATTGGAACTGCTGATTGGAAAGCCGTTGGAACTCGTGGTCAGTCCCAGAAGCGCCATCATGGCAGCACTGGAACGCAGTGAAGGCTCGAGCCAAATACTCCGTGAGTTCGAAGCAGAATATCGATCGGTCTTGGTCAAGGAGGACGAGCGAGGGGAAGAAATACTCGCCCTTGACCATGTCGGAGAAGACCAGAGCCCGACCGTCAAACTATTAGACTCGATCCTATTAAACGCCATGCAACGCCGAGCGAGCGACATCCACATTGAGGCAGCCGACCGTGCGACCAACGTCAAGCTGCGTGTTGACGGGATTCTTGTTCCGGCGATGGAGCCGTTGGATATTCGGCTGCATGCCCCCCTGGTGTCTCGTCTGAAGGTCATGTCTGAGCTCGATATTGCGGAACGCCGTGTTCCGCAAGACGGAAGTTTCCGTATGAAGCTGGATCGAAAAACGGTGGATTTCCGCGTGTCCATCTTGCCCAGTGTCTTTGGGGAGTCCGTCGTCATCAGAATACTGGATCGAGATTCTATTGCGACCGGCGTCTCGGATTTGAAGCTTGAGCGCCTGGGGTTCAATCCGGAGGATCTGAAGCGATTTCGAAAATCGATCACACGCCCGCATGGCATGGTCTTGGTGACCGGACCGACTGGAAGCGGAAAGACAACGACCTTGTATGCGGCTATTTCTGAAATGAACACACAGGAAGACAAGCTGATTACGATCGAGGATCCGGTCGAGTATCAGCTGTCGGGGGTGGTGCAGATTCCGGTCAACGAGAAGAAGGGGTTGACGTTTGCCAGAGGCCTTCGGTCTGTTCTCCGTCATGACCCGGATAAGATTATGGTTGGTGAGATTCGAGATGCTGAGACCGCACAGATCGCCATTCAGTCTGCCCTGACGGGGCACCTGGTACTGACGACGGTTCATGCCAACAATGTCTTCGATGTGATCGGTCGATTCGCATCGATGGGGATTGATGCCTATAATTTTCTGGCCGCGCTTAACTGCGTGCTGGCTCAACGACTGGTTCGAATACTGTGCCCATCGTGTCGGACATCGATGAAAGCACAGCAGGCGCTAATTGAAGAGTCAGGATTGGACTATCATCAGTACAAGGACACGCTGTTTTACGAAGGAACTGGATGTTCGCAATGTCATGGGACAGGATATCGGGGGAGGAAGTGCATCACGGAATTCCTGGACTTGACGGATGAGATCAAGGAGATGATCCACGCGGAGCGACCACTCTCAGAAATCAGGTATCGAGCGGTCACTGGTGGAATGATTACACTGCGTCAGTCGGCCCTCAACAAGGTCTTGAAAGGCGAGACATCGCTGCGAGAGATCAACCGTGTCACCTTCAGCGAGGAAGGGTAGTGACATGTGGGATTGGATCAGGCATCGGCCACGACGGTGTTTGAAATTTGGCACTGATTCGATTGGATGGGCCGAGCGTGAGAGAAATTGGTGTGGTCGTCTTCGTCAGCGATGCGTTACGTCTCCTCTTGCAGCTGGTGTGGTGAAGCCCTCGCCGACGTCGGACAATGTATTACAACTATCGACATTGGTTCCGCAGGTTCAGGCATTAACTAGTCCAGGGGGCAGCAATCGTGTGGGGAGAGGAGCCTTGATGCCTGAGCTTCCTCGTCGCATTGCGGTCTTGCTCCCTGACACCGCAGTGCGCACGGCAGTTCTGCATCTCGAGCAGGTTCCGACCCGGCGTGAAGAACGCGAGGCGTTGATTCGGTGGCGATTGGGACAAGAGCAGATCTATCCCCTGAATAATGCGAGGGTTGTGTCGCAGGTATTCGACAAATATGGGGAAGCGGGAGAGCATACCTGGATGGTTCTGGTGGCGGCTATTCAGGAATCCGTCCTCAGGCAATACGAGTCACTCTGTGAGTCGGTTGGCCTGATCTCCTCAGAGGTAGGGATTACCAGCTTGCGGCTGGCCGATCTCTGGAAGCGAACATCACGGGGCGCAGGCTGGTTACGTCAAGATGTGTTATGGATCACGTTGTTCGATCAATCGCTGACGATCATGGTCTTTCAACGCGGGCAGATTGTATTCTATCGCTGCAAACTGTTGGGGGTGGATACGTCAGAGGTAGTGGCCACGGCCAATCTGTTGGACAAAGTGTTTGAGGAGTGCTGTGCTTCTCTCGAGGTCTGTCAACAACAGCATCCTGCTGTCGATATTCATGATGTGGTGATCTGTGGTGATGGGGAGATCGCCATGTTGCAAACGGGGATTCAGGAACGATTTCAGCTTGCTGTCCATCAATTTGGATGGCAATCGATTGATACGCTTGGCTGGGGAGCGAAAGGGGGCCATCAAGGCATGGCCTCATTGGCCGCAATAGCCGGGGTCTTCTAGCATGGCCGTGAAGAGTTTGTGGAACAGGCGAGCGGCTGAACTCGTGACGCTGGTTCGATCAATGCGTCGCACCGGTTCACAATTTGAGATCAACTTATCCAGTCGGTATCGGGTCGCAATTGCATCCTATCGAACATGGTTAATCAGCGGATCTGTTGGACTGCTCCTGAGCATTGGCTGGAACCTTTGGCAAGGAATCTTGGTGTACGAGGAAACCCAGATCATCGAAGCTGAACTGGAGCGGGTTCGTCAGCTCGATCAAGTGGTGATGGCGGAGGCCAGGAATGAGGGGATTGATCTGTCTGAACGGGCATTGAAGCAGTTGTCCTCCGAGGTCGATCTAGCGAATCAGCTACTTGAGAAGCGGACATTTTCATGGACCACCTTTTTGGCAGAGTTGGAGCAGACAATTCCTCCTCGTCTCGCACTCACGAGTGTTCGCCTTGATCAGACCGGCAAGACCGTTCAACTCGCTGGGACCGCAATGAGCTTGGAGGATATCACGGTCTTTACGGTTGGGCTGCAGAATCATGCCATGTTCACGGACCCAGTCTTGGCTCAGCATCGAGTCGGGTCAAGCGGGATGGTGGAGTTCGATGTGACGGTCCAGTACCGACAACCCGGGGTATGAAAGGATGAGAGAACGGCTGATCGCAGTGTTGCAGCATCCCTTTGCACCGTTACTTCCATGGGCTGGCATGGCGATTGGGCTTATGGTGGTGCTGGTCGTCATATATTATATCGGACTCGCAGATCTCCAAGCCAAGCGACAACGGGTGGAGACCGAATGGGTATCTGTGAGGCAGTCGTTGATGCATCACCGAGAAGCGAGGAACGCCACCAAAGATTTGGCTCAGGTATGGGCGTTGCTTCCTGGTGAGCGAGACTTTGGCCCATTGGCGTTGGGGATTTCGGATGAGGCCAAGCGTGAAGGGGTGGTTCTGCCTGCCTTGTCCTACAAAACTGAGCCGACCGTTGTCGCCCATACGACCAAAGGGTTGCTACAAGGGTCAATGAGTGGGCGATATGAGGATCTCCGACGATTCATTCACGATCTGGAGACAGCGGATGAGTTGTTGTTTATCGAGGATTTGGAGTTGAATCGAACCGGAAACCTACAGGGCGCGGCTTTGACCTTTAACATCAAAATAGCCACCTATCTGCGGGTAGATCACGAAAAACGGGGTCTACTGGAGATGGTCCACTAACTATGGGTACAAAGAAAAAGATGCTGATGGCGGGCTCGCTGATTCTTATATGGGCTGCAGTGGCGGTTTTGCAGGGGGATTTGCTAGAAGCGCCAATCCGTGTCCCACTCACGAATATCACGGGCCCTGCGACCGGAGGCCGTCAATTGGATGGGAGAGGAGTGGGAGTGCGCGTCAATCTGAGTTTGCTCAAGGCCACAGTCATGCAACGTGATGCCACCTACCAGATCCCTCGTAATATTTTTACCATGACAGCTGTTGAGGAGCCACTTTCGGCTGATTCTACCGTTGCCATTGCAAATCAGGCAGAGGCACCGTCACCTGATACCCTCACAGAGGGAGAGGGTGGTGTGGAGTCAGGGCAGGTCAGATACTTAGGGTTCATGAGTATAGGGAGGGGACCACAGAATCGTAAGCCTGTGGCCGTGCTTCGCAAAGATGACGATGTCCTGGTGCTCAAGGCCGGTGATCGCATTGACGACCGGTTGGTGCTCAAGAAGATCACCCCTGAAAGTGTGACGGTGCGAGATCCGCGTACGCAGGTAGAGCAAACGGTTGTGTTGTCGGACGAGGTGGAGAGCCAGGAGTAACACAAGAATGCGGCGTTCTGCAGCATGGTTGAGAAGGACTGAAGGTGGGTTTTCATATCTCATGGTCATGGTTACCATGACGCTCATGGGGATTCTGATGACAGTTGCCGCAAAACAGTGGAAGACGATGGTACAGCGGGAGCTTGAGATGGATTTGTTGGGCAAAGGCATGGAGATTCAAGCGGCCTTAGCCCTATACTCGGCGGCGGCGAAGGCAGGACGGGTCACTCCGGGGGAGATCTATCCCCACACGCTGGTTGAGCTGACACGTCCCCCCAAACCGTTCCTCAGGAAAGTGTACTATGATCCGGTGGGACACGGTGAGTGGGAACTGGTACGAGCCCCAACGGGGGGGATCATGGGTGTCCGGAGCAAGAGTAAGCTCAGGCCTATCAAACAGAATAACTTTCCATTACCGGTTCGTCATTTTCAGGGCAAATCCACTCACTATGATTGGGTCTTTCAACATCCCAATCCATCTCAGGGAGGAGTATTGAGATCCACTATGCCTCCTTCGAGTGCGGCCCCACGGTAGTAGGAACCCACAGCGAACTAGACGATTGGGGTAAGTAAATCAGAACAGTCGCGGACTGAAGAGCTGGGCATTTTAAGATTCGCGAATGCGGCATGGCGATTGTATTGAAGATGGCGAGTTTCCTCCGGGGGCCAGGCCGCAGCGTTTGTACATTGGTGCGGGGCCCGGTACAATCATCAGTTATCACGTGTGAAGGCACGGAGAGGTTTTCGACCTTTTAAGGGATTGTCCTACAGTTAGGAGGAATGCGAGACATGCGTATATTGATCACGGGTGGGGCTGGTTTTTTAGGGAGTCATTTGGCCGAGTCGCTCGTTGGCCAAGGGCATCATGTTATCAGTATGGACAATCTGAGCACTGGTAAAGTAGAGAACATTTCCCATTTGATGGGGCATGAGTTGTTTACGTTCGTCAAATACAACGTCTGTGATTATGTCCACGTCGAAGGATCTCTTGATGCGGTGATGCATTTTGCCTCTCCTGCCAGTCCCCAAGACTATCTCGATATGCCAATTGCAACGATGAAGGTTGGCGGATTGGGAACGCATAAGGCATTGGGATTGGCGAAAGCAAAAGGGGCGCGGTTCCTCTTAGCCAGCACGTCAGAAGTCTATGGAGATCCTTTGGTCAATCCACAACCTGAGTCCTATTGGGGGAACGTCAATCCAATTAGCCCACGGGGCGTCTATGATGAAGCCAAGCGTTTTGGCGAAGCGATGACCATGGCGTATCACCGCTATCATGGTCTCGATACAAGGATCGTCCGTATCTTTAATACGTTCGGCCCAAGAATGAGACCGAATGATGGCCGTGTGGTCTCAAACTTCATTGTGCAAGCCATTCAAGGCAAGCCCCTCACCGTGTATGGCGATGGCATGCAGACCAGAAGTTTTTGTTATGTCGATGACCTCGTGCGTGGCATCATTGCCCTCCTCTTTGTGGACTCCGACAAAACGGTAGAACAGCGAACCGACCGGAAATCGTTTTTCACGAAACAGGAGTCCAGCCAAGCCAGCAGTGTTCATGACCCTGTTAATATCGGGAATCCGAGAGAACTGACAGTGCTGGAGATTGCCAAAGAAATTCTGAAGTTAACACGCTCGTCGAGTCAGATTACCCACCATCCCTTGCCGGCCGACGATCCCAAGGTGAGACGACCGGATATTACTCGGGCAAAGATGTTTCTGAAGTGGGAGCCTCGTGTCGAGTTGGAGGATGCGCTCGTGAAAACCATCCAATACTTTCAAAAGGCGTTGGCAGGCCACTGAAAAATCATATCGAAGCCCATCACACCTCATGGTTCATATCTTGCCAACGAAGGGCGATTCACATTTGCGAGGGTGGCAGACACCTGCGAGCTGAAGGTCGTTCCATGCTTCGTGCAGTCCTGGAACGCTTGACCTGTTTCTTGTCCACGCGGTATTGTCTGGGTCCTGCCCAATTGGTCAATCATCGATGAGAGATTATGGAAGCGCTGAATCGAGCGATTTTGGAACCGGACAGTGAACCATCCAAGCCGTTGTCTACGATGGACTATGTCGTCGGCCTGGTTACGAAGGCGAAACAGGCGGCCAGAGGCTTAGCCGCGCTCCCGACATCAACCAAGAATCAAGCACTTTTCGCCATGGCCGACGCGGTGGAAGCGAAATCGGATGAGTTGATGGCGGCGAACGCGCGAGATATCGAGGCCTTCGGGACTGCGCCTGACAAGAAAGCCTTGGCTGATCGCTTACGGCTGACAGAGAAGCGGATCAGGGAGATGGCAGCTGGAATTCGTGAAGTGGCACAGTTGCCCGACCCGGTGGGGATGATGTCTGCCATGTGGACCAGACCCAATGGGATGCAAGTGGGACGAGTCCGCGTGCCGATCGGGGTGATCGGGATTATTTATGAGTCGCGTCCGAATGTGACGGCTGATTCGGCAGCGCTCTGTCTCAAATCAAGCAATGTGTGTGTGTTACGCGGCGGCAGCGAGGCGATTCACTCGAATACGGCCGTTGCTGCCGTCTTGTCTGATGCGTCACAAAAAGCCGGAGTTCCAGCAGGTGCAATTACATTCGTCGATCGTGCCGATCGCGAGGTAGTGCAGGTCTTGCTCAAGCAGGATCAGTGTATCGACCTGATCATCCCCCGTGGCGGCGAATCGTTGATGAAGCTCATTGCGGAACACTCGACGATTCCCGTGGTCAAACATGATGCGGGCGTCTGTCATATCTTTGTTGATGCCGCAGCCGATCTTGCCATGGCTGAAGCGATTTGCCTGAACGCGAAAGTGCAGCGTCCCTCAACCTGCAATGCTATGGAAACACTGCTGGTTCACCAGTCGATTGCACGGACGTTCTTGCCTGCGCTTGCGACTAACTTACGAGAAGCCCATGTTGAAATTCGAGGCTGCGCCAAGACCTGTCAACTGATCTCGGTCGCCAAACCGGCCAGTGAAGCGGATTACGGAAAAGAATTTCTGGACCTCGTCCTTGCCGTGAAAGTGGTCAAGAACATGGATGAAGCTATGGAGCACATTGCGCAGTATGGATCGCGACATACGGAAGCGATCGTGACATCGGATTACGGGCGGTCGATGCGATTTCTTAAAGAGGTCGACGCCAGTGCGGTGCTCGTGAATGCGTCCACCCGCCTCAATGACGGATATCAATTCGGTCTCGGAGCCGAGATCGGGATCAGCACATCGCGGATTCATGCGCGAGGCCCGATGGGGCTGGAAGAGCTGACTTGCTCCAAGTTCATTGTTCTGGGGAGCGGCCAACTCCGCGAGTAAATGTCCTCGGATCCCATTTCATGTGCCCTGTTCACCCCAGGTCATCTCCGCTTTCACGCTACTCGTTCCCTCGCTGAATCCTTCCACCAGGTTGGTGGACGTGTTGCGACGTTGCCGACCGGACATCTCGTCTTTTATCGACCGGACGGTCGACGGTTCCTCGCTACGGATCCCACAGGATCTCCCCTCCACGAGTGCGAATGGGAAGTGAGCGAGCGTGGAGTGGTGTCTCTCGCACGTGCTCGGGTCAGACTGGATTGGGGGGGCTGGGTCGGGATTAGGCCGGCTGGATTGGTGAATGAGACTCGGGTGAATCTTGCCACGAAGCCCAATTGGCAGCGAACCACCCCGGAGGATCTTCGAGATGTTGCTGCGAGGGCGTTACGGATGCCAATTGAGGAAGTGCGGTGGTTTTATCGAGACGAGGATTTTTCCATTACTCCCACCGGGCTCGCAACCATCCGCCAGCGAAAGGACGCCTTGTATGTGTTGGAGGATGGCGGATTTGAGACTGCACGTTTTATGTCCTGCATGGGCGCGATGCATTGGGATGCGATTGATTTCCTTCCGGTCGTCGAGCTGTTCAAGTCGCTGTTACCTGGAACAGGCTCCGCCGTGTTGGAACTTATTCGCGGACTCTATGACGATCAGCAGAGTGGGTGTTCGACTCCACAGCCGTTACGGTATCGAGGGATCCCTCCCTACCCATCAGAGGCCGCTTTTCGGCTGTTCAGCACATTTTTCACACCACAGTCATTAGAGGGTAGGGATCCATTTATCGATTTCATGAATCCCTCCAAATCGCATGCGGTTACCTGGCTGCCTGCCTCTCATCCTCCGGTACGCTATTTTGACGAGCGTCAGGGGGTGTGTTTAACGGTGAAAGAGGGAGTAGTGCAGAAGGCGATTCTTGCCACGGACACGGCAGGCCTACACTATGTTAATCCAACCGGTCGCCGCGTGCTTCCACTTGATCGTAGTATTCGGATCGAAGGCCAGCAGATGACCCTCACGGATCGTGAACAGAAGATAATCATATCCCTACCGGGCGAGCTTCATGTTCAGCCCTCGCCACGGTCGGAGAGAGCGGTGAGTCCTGTCGACTGGCGTACGGTCTTTGTGCCTGAGCCTCCGCGCGTCCACCCGCGTGAAGCCTTTGGCGCAGTGTTGTTGTATCCGGAAGGTCAGGATGAAATCAGCGAGCTTGCAGCACAGCCTTTTGTGGCCGACTATCTGGATGATCTGGGAGAGCAAGACCGTGAGATCGGCAGACTCCGATCGCTGGCGGAGCGAGTGCTCATTGCGAATGGAGATGCAGTCATTTCTACCTGTGTGCTCTTTGACCGACCACGTGACTACTTGGTGAGAGTTCACCATGTGGCCTATGCACAACGGCAGGCACAGCAGCTCTGGACCCAATGTGCTGAAGTCAATCGATGGGGCTGGCTAGGACGAATACGCATGAGTGTCGCGGATGTTCCGGATGAGCTGGTTGCGCGTGATGGTCGTTTTGATCTCCTCTATGCCTGGCTTTCCTATGACACGTTTGGCTCATTGGTAATGATGAGGACAGCTCTTGAAAAAGAGGGCCACATGTTACGGCGCGGAGGTGATGCATTTGTGGTTGGCCCCAATAACCTACAGACGGTCCTGGTATCGGAGCCGTGGCAGGTCTGTTGGTGCGAAGCAGTTGCTGCATTGCCGACATTTGCCATGCACCGAACCATCTTGCCGAAAGCCAGGGTAAAAACAGGGCTCACGTTGTTTCATCTCAAACGGCTGTAAGTCCATATGCACGTTGTTGGGTTGCATGATTAGGTTGCTCATCATCGTGAGAAGCGCTGGCTTGTCGAGGACGAGTCTTGTAGAATCCGGATGGTTCGTCCCGCACTCGTCCGCACCATGCTGTGGTGGGAGGAGAGTTCAGACAACTGATTGAGGAGGAAGATTATGCCGAGCGTGCTGGATAAGGTGATTGAGCGGGAATTGCGTAAAGAGTTGAGAGATGCATTAGTCAGGTTCGAACAGCAACTACGACAGTCGGGAGTGAGTGATGATAATGTTAAGAACCGGATGCGGGGCGCGAAGCAATTTGTAGCGTTTCTCTACGGTAGATATCTCGGATAAGAAAACGTGTATGTCGAGCTGCCTTGATATGGCATAACCGTATGGGGAACCTCGTGGTTCAGCAGTACGCTCTTGGCACCCTATGCTGCAGCCTTCAGGTGAAGTCGCTCTTGAAGCGGCAGGGGATTCATCTCAGCACTCGACAGTTCTGGATCAATTCGGTCTTCCCCTATTGCCCCCCCCGCATGACAGCATGTGTCGCTTCACGGACTTGACTGCAGCAAGTGAAGGTGACTGCGCCTATTCTGCCGCCGCTGCTCTCTCAGATGAATTTCCGCTACGTAATGGCCGTCCAATCTAGGACTTCCCCTTTGCGGGTGTCGCCAATCCAGCCGGCACCCGACGCAACTCCGCTTTCTGACGTTAGGCGGTTCTAGTCTTCTGTCTACCTTATTTGAATGCTGGTCTGAACCAGGGGTTCTTGACAGCGCGCCAACGGCACTCATAGACTCACGCACTCAGCCTCCTGGAGAAACACATGCATTGGAGTACTCCTGTGCAGATGCCACTCCCACAGTCCAGAGTCCCACACCATTGCCTCCTCTCATGCAACGTATCAAAAGGCACGAAAGATGCGTCTACTGATGTGTTTGGCTCTCTACGACTCCTTGCTCGATGCACCTCATCAAGGATGCGGGCTCCGTTTTTCAGGTGCAGCAGTTCCCCTTGTTTCCCTCTGCGCCCCGATAGAAGAGGCGAACAATGCCGCGTAACGACCAGGCCGTTCGGTAGCTCATGGTACTCAAGAGGTTGGAATCCTCACGACATGGACTGACACTAGAGCAACTTTCAGAGGGGCTTGACCCTATGGCCACTCGGCATCCACGAACGTTACGTCGTGACCTGGATGCAATTGAGTCGGCCGGCTATCCCTTGCTGACGGAACGGATCGATGGGCACACCCGATGGAAACTACTGGATGGCATCATAAATGCTCCAGCATTGCGGCTGTCCCCCACGGAACTCATGGCGTTGACAGTGAGCCGTCGGTTGATCGCGCCGCTCGAAGGGACGGCCCTATACGCATCTCTAGTCTCGGCTCTTGGCAAGGCGTCCGCCGCGCTTCCGCCAGATGGCCTCAACTTGGTTCATCAGCTCGAAGGCACCTTCTCCATTGGTCTCGGTCCGCATAAGCGATACAAACGGTACCGTGAGGTCGTCGAGCGAGTCACTCAAGCCATTGTCGAGAAAAAACGGATCCAGATGCGGTACGACTCCTCCTCTCGCGGGCGCCTCACCCGGCGGGAGGTCGATCCTTACCGGCTCTGGTATGCCTCCGGGGGCCTCTACCTCATCGGCTACTGCCATAGTCGCACGGAGCCGCGCATGTTCGCCGTCGAGCGGATCAAGTCTGTTACCCCCACCGACCTGCCGTATCAGATCCCGTTGCACTTCGATTTCGACGCGTTCGTGGAAGACTCGCTCACCGTCATGCGTGGGCCGCGCATCGATGTCGAAGTGGAGTTTGACAAGCCGACGGCGGCCTGGGCCAAAGACCGTATCTGGCATCCGAGCCAGCAACTCAAGCGACTACCAGGTGGGAGGCTGCGGATGACCATCACTGTCGCCGACAGCCGCGAACTCGTCGGCTGGATTCTCAGTTTTGGAAGCGGCGTCCGGGTCGTGCGACCGGAGTCGTTGCGCATGACAGTTAAGCAGGAGGCGGCCACGATTGTGATGTCCTCGTGACCTCGGATGTCTCGCCTAATTCAATGGCGACATGCGGAAAATGCTTCCAAGTCGGTTAGAACGTGGGAAACAGTCTCGGTAAACATCGTTTTGATTTGACCTCCGATGTCACAGTCATCAGGTATCTTATGCCGTGATGAACATAGCCGTGAGGAGGTATCGATGAGACACGGGATGCTGCTAATCATAATACTCCTGTCGTGGAGTACAACGAGCTCCGCCGACATGGGTTTTGATCCGAGGTATGAGCGGAGCTACAACATCTTCAACCCGGTGAGCACATACCAGCTGGACAATCCGCTCAATCCGGTCAACAAGTACGACCCAGACAGCGCCTTCAATCCCGTAAATCGGTACGATCCCGGCAATCCAGCGAACCCGTTCAATCAGTACAATCCAAACAACCCGTTCAACCCGGTGAATCAGTACCATCCGGATAATCCGCTGAACCCGGTAAACAAATACAATCCCACTGTACCGTTCGAGCCGTTGGAGGGCGGAAATGGGAGTCGGAGCAGGCGAAAGTGAAAAATGAGAGGATCAGATGAATCAGGAGCAGGGATTTGCCGAATGGCTCAAGCGGACGACGGAGAAGGAACCGTATCCGTATCAGGTCCGGTTTGCCTGTGAGCAGAGCTGGCCGTAGTTGGTTGAAGTAACGACCATCATCAAAACGAAGGACGATTGTCTTAACCCAATCTCTCATCAGAAGGAGTAAATCAATGGCTGACTTGATCTCGAAGCCTCTCACCCTCGATTCTTTGAGACAACTCGTAGAAGGCGACGCAGTGGCCATACGCGGTACGGCCACCCTTGAGCCTGCAGGTGGGCCAGGGGACAAAGTGTTCCCGCCTACGCACTCTGTAGACGAACGCCGTGCAACCACTCGCTATGCCTCTGAAAAACGACGTATTGGTGGACATGAAGTCGAATGTGTCCTACTCGACTCGGTACAGAGCCAGGCCAATCGGATGGAGGAGGCTTTGCAGATACTCTGGGAGAATAAAAAAATCGCGCTGCCTGTCATCTCAGTGGACTTCTCTGCCGCTGCACAGGACGTTGGTGTAGTGACTTCGTTGACGGCACCGCATCGGGTGGCGGATGCCCTGTTGAGGGACAGCTTGCTCAATAACACGCTTTTCCGGCTGTCGGATATCGGCAGATCCTTTACCGATGCGACGCCGAAGAATGCTGCCCCGCTGTTTAAGGTATGCCCAACTGGGCTGGTGTTCGGTCTCTGGGATAGCACAGGGCCAAGAGGCGGGCTCGGTTCCAAGTTCGCTCGTACACTCACATCCGAAATAATGGGTGTAGGTGCTACCTTCGGTGTAAAAACGTCGAGTCGTGTCGATCCGGCAGGAATCATAACTAAGGCTGCAGAAGTCTTCGTGGCAGCCGATCCAAACGAACGCTGGACTCATAACCCTGAATTAGCCAGGCAAGAGAATGGTAACCCTGTGAAACTTGGAGATGGAAGGGTTTCCGAGGTTAACCACAGTAATATTCCACCGACAATCGACACGCTTGCGGGTGGTGTCACGATCGACTACGCATTGCACACAGTTGTCCTCTCGTTGGCTGCTCTGCGAAAGCTTAGCTTCGGCAATGGAAATATTGAAGCCCGCACGGTATTGGCTGCATTGGGAGTATTGGCGGTTCTCGCTGCCGAGAGCCGAGGGCACGACCTCCGATCGCGATGTCTACTCGTTCCGAAGGAGGGCAAAGCCTTGACGCTCCAGGTTGTCCAGCGAGACGGAACGACGAAGAGTCTGACCCTCGACCTCGAAGAGGCCATCGCACTCTTCAATGCCGCCGTCGCTGTCTTGCCCAAAGACTTGCGTTTCTCAAATAAACCAGGAGAGCCGCTTGTCACGCTTACCCCTTCGCCAAAACTGGCGGGCCTTGTACAAAGAAGTCGTGAACTTACCGCAACTGGAGGCGAAGTCGAGGAGGAGTGATGCTGATCATCGAAGTTGAGCTGCTCAGTGGTCGATATGTAGCCACTGCATACAATAATCGAAGCCGTGCCGAATGGCCTCCACATCCCGCGCGGTTTTTCGCGGCGCTCGTTTCCGCTTTGCACGACAATGAGCCAGTCGATGCCATCGAGCGTGAAGCATTGCTTTGGTTGGAACAACAGCCGCCGCCCTCTCTCGATGTCGATCTTGAGGTGACTGAAGAGGTAGGGCGACGTCGGGTGCTTGATGTTTTTGTGCCGGTGAATGATATCTCCTTGGTCGGCGATGTCGAGCGACCGCTACGTGAAGCACGGGGGAAAGTCGTCCGTCTCAGCGCTACGTCGCAGACACCAGAGGCCAACGAGGAACTGAAGAAGGCGAATGAGACCGTCAGGAAGGAAGAAAGGAAGCTTGCCGTTCTTCTCGAACAACAGCAAGTCATCGACGAGGCCCCCTCAAAGATGGCACTGGCAACGGCGATGGCGCTTTTGCCGGACCGTCGCACGCGACAGGTGCGCACCTTCCCAGTCGTGTTTCCCACTCATTCGCAATTCGCGTTCATCTGGAGTGAAAAAATCCCAGACATGCTACGAACGGCCTTGGATCATCTGTGCGCGCGTGTCACGCGTCTGGGACACTCCTCGTCCTTAGTGCGCTGTGTGATCGTCGAGCGCTCAGTCACGCCGACGCTTGTTCCCGACTCTGACGGCGGCGTGGTGTTGCGGACTGTCGGGCCAGGACAGCTTGCGCGCCTAGAGAAGGAGTTCAATCGACATCAGGGCGTCGAGAGTCGAGTTTTGTCTGCGCGGCCGCAGCGCTACGGGCACCCTCGGATAGAGGGAGATGAGCCGGTCTCGGTTCAGGGTGTCTTTTCAAGCGAGTGGATTCTCCTCGAACGAGTTGGTGGTGCACGACTACTTTCCTCTCGCGGGGCGGATATTTCTCGATCCCTACGGAAGGCGCTTATTGAAAAGCACGGGGCGAAAACTCTTCCCGCGTCGCTTTCGGGCCACCGGGATGACGGTAGTCCCGCTGACCAACCACACGTGGCCTTCATCTCGCTACCGTTTGTTGGGCATGAGCATGCAGATGCATCGGTACAAGGGTGCGCCATCGTGCTACCCCGTGGGCTTGCTAACTCCGAGCGAGAATCTCTGCTTCGGATGGTCGCAGCGTGGGAAGGAGATCGTGCCGTCGCTCCCGACGGCACCATGGAACTTGCCTCAGGGACTCTGCCGCCGGTTCGTTTTCGGCGTGTCGAATTAGCCTCGAAAGTTTCGATCCGCCCAGGGACATGGTGCCGCCCCGCAAGGCGCTTCATCACCGCCACTCCTATTGCCCTCGATAGGAATCCAGGGAATCTGCGCAGCAATCAGCAAGGAACTGGCCACAAGGCTTCGATTGAGGCACAACGGTCTATTGCGATTGCGTGCGAACGCATCGGTCTGCCGCAACCCATCTCCGTTGAGATATCGCCTGTACCGTTGTTGGCTGGCGCTCAGCCCGCACTTTCGTTCTCGCCTTGGCCTGGCATACCTGGTCGTGCAAACCGAGTGCTGGTTCACGCCGACATTTGTTTTGCCGAGCCCGTACATGGGCCAGTTCTACTCGGAGCGGGACGCTACTTCGGTCTTGGTCTCTGCATGCCTACTCCTGAGGAGGGACCAAGATGAGCCTGTCAGTCAACGACTTCGATGCCTTTCATGTCGCCGTGCATGGTGCCGAGAAGCATGCCTTTGGCTGGCAGACCCGCCTGTTGGAGAAGATTGTCAAAGATCAAGCATGGCCCCGTGTGCTCGATCTCCCGACCGGTGTTGGCAAGACGACCTGCATCGACATCGCTCTCTTCGCACTTGCGCTCGACGCCCAAGAGGGGCTGACCACCCGCTGGTGCCCGCGACGGATCGCGATGGTGGTTGACCGCCGTATTGTTGTCGATCAGGTTGCTGAACGAGGACGAAAGTTGCTGCGTGCCCTTGTCGATAAAGAAGCACAACCTATCATTCGCGAAGTAGCGGGCCGCCTGAGATCGTTGAGCCGAAAGGGCGAGGAGCCGCTCGGTGTGTTCACGCTGCGGGGCGGGATGCCGAAGGACGACGGCTGGGCGCGAACGCCGGATCAGCCTCTCATCCTCGCTTCGACGGTCGATCAACTGGGCTCCCGTCTCCTCATCCAAGGCTATGGCGTCAGTAGGGGGATGAAGCCCGTTCATGCCGGACTGCTTGGTAATGATGTGTTGCTTTTGCTTGACGAAGTTCATCTCTCTCAACCCTTTGCCGAGACTCTTGACGCACTCAGCCATTTGCGAGGCAAGTTTGCAACGACGTCGCCAGTATCGTCGCGCTTTCACCATACGTTTTTGTCGGCGACGCCCGGCAGTACTTCAGTCGTGCCCTTTCAGTTGAATGAAGGCGACAAGGAGTTAGACTCCCCGTTGGGTCAACGGCTGCACGCGCAGAAGCGTGTTCGTCTACTTGAAGTCGAGGATCGAACGGCACTGGAACAGAAATGTGTCGACGAGGCGCGCGAACTAGTTAAGGCGCACAAGGTGATCGCTGTCGTGGTCAACCGCGTGGCGAGCGCTTCGGCCATCATGCACCAGCTCCGTAAAGCCTTCGGTGACCAGGTTGATGTCGTGCTGTTGACAGGCCGAATGCGACCGCTTGACCGTGACGCAGCACTACGGTCCTTGCGACCCCGTATCATGACCGGGCGGGATCGTGCGAGCGTCGAGAAGAACTTGATCGTGGTCGGCACGCAATGTATCGAGGCCGGTGCGGATTTCGACTTCGATGCCCTCGTGGCCGAGGCTGCTAGCCTTGATGCGCTTCGTCAGCGTTTCGGTCGCGTTGATCGCCTCGGCCTCTACAAGAACGCTGAAGGCGTCATCGTGCGTGATAAGAACGTAAAGGACGATCCGGTATATGGTGAAGCCATCTCTAAGACGTCGGCATGGCTTAAGAAAAGACTCAACAAGAAGACAAAAAGAGTTGATTTCGGCGTTCTCGCTCTCTCTTTGCCGGTTGACGATGAGCTGAAAACCCTTGTGGCTCCCAAGGAGCACGCGCCGGTGCTCTTGCCTGCGTATCTCGACCTGTGGATGCAAACGTCGCCGGTGCCGGTCGTCGTTCCCGATGTCAGTCTGTGGTTGCATGGCCCAAAGTCAGGCCCGGCTGATGTGCAAGTCGTGTGGCGTACGGACCTGTCCGAGGACGACCTGAATGCGGCTTTCGAGGCCAAGGAAGGAGATCTCGTGAAAGATCTACCAACACTGATCGCCGCTGCCGTTCGCCCGTCGAGTCTCGAAGCGATGTCGCTGCCGTTCGTGGCTGTGCGTCGCTGGCTGAGGGGAGATGACGTGGTGGGCGATATCTCCGACGTTGAAGGCGCAATTTTAGAAGACAGCGAGCTTCAGCTCAGTAAATTGGCGCTGCGGTGGAATGGCGATGACAGCGAGATAATCTTGGCAGAAGCGCTCTGTCCTGGCGACACCATTGTAGTGCCAGCCACTCGCGGTGGTATCCGCGATGGATGCTTCGAGCCTGGCTCGACGGCGACTGTTCCGGACCTTGCCGAGCAAGCGGCACTGTTCGGACGTGGCCAGCCCGTGCTTCGATTGCAGGCGAATGTGCTGACCCAGTGGGGCCTCGCGCTGCCGGTCGACGATCTGCAGGAAACCCGCAATGCGTTGGGAATTCTCGCGGAGCAGGCCGAGCCGACAAGCTGGCGCAAGCTGTGGCTGACATCCCTGGCCAGGAGTAAGGGTTCTATTGTCGTCGATGCCAACGCACCCTGGGGCGTCATACAAGGCAAACGCATCGAGACCGGAACGCTTCGCGCCTTCTTGCAACCTGAGGACACCATTGAAGATGGCGTGGAATTGACAACTGACGACGATGATTCATTTCATGCTGGGTGTCCGGTCACTCTCTCAGAACACAGTGCCGACGTTGAAGGTTTTGCGCGCGACTATGCGAAGGCCGCAGGGATTCCTCTGCCACTCGCCGAGGATGTTGCACTCGCTGGTTGGCTCCATGACGTGGGTAAGGCGGATCGCCGCTTCCAGATTCTCCTTCGTGGTGGCAGCGAGATCGAGTTCTTTAAAGACGAGACGCCTTGGGCTAAATCCGGAATGCCACCGGGAGCCAAGGCTGCCCACCAGCTTGCTCGACGGAAAAGCAAGTATCCGAAGGGTGCGCGGCATGAGGTGCAATCGGTGGCGATGATTGAACAGCATCTCGATGTCGTCAAGGCCAAAGCTCACGACATTGACCTGGTGCTTCATTTGGTGGCGAGCCATCATGGCTACTGTCGGCCGTTTGCTCCAGTTGTCTTTGAGGACAACGCAGTTGAAGTCGTACTTCCAGAGCACATGAGTGAAAACTTTGGCACCATCCGTTTTGGACCGACATCATCAAAGCATGAACTTCATCGACTAGACGCGCCTCTGGCTGATCGCTTTTGGCGGCTTGTCGAGAAATATGGATGGCAGGAACTGTGTTGGCTTGAAGCGATCCTTCGCCTCGCTGATCATCGCGCAAGCGAGTTTGAACAATCGTCTGGAGGTGCGCTGTGAACCGAATTGTTCTTGGCGGGCTGAACGGAACGAATCCCCTCGGCTTTCTGGCTGCGTTGGGATTGCTGCGTTTACTCGAAGGCAAGAGCAATTTAGCCCGGCTAGGGTTTTTGTCAGACGGATCCTTTCATCCATTCGTAGAAGGATTCGATGGCGATCTCGCTTCTCTGGTCTCTGATAATGCAGCCCTTGCGAAGGAGAAGCAGGCATGGCACTTGGAGTATAAAAAACAGGAGAAGAAGGGCGTGAAAATTGTCGCCGACCTTAAGGCTCCTCCACTCGTCTTCAGGGACTTCCTATCCTCGTGCGTTGAGCGTTGGTGTACAGGAGAAGCTGAAGCTGTCGCCTATGCTGCGGCCTTCGGAACAAACGTTGCCGTCGACAAGACAAAGAACAAGAATACCAAACCAACTGCTTTTCACTTCACTGCGGCGAATCAGCAGTTTCTCGGCACGGTCGAAGCTATACGAGCATTAGTAAGTCACGAGTGGGTGAAACGTTCTCTCTTTGATGGTCGCACAGCACGTCCCGGGCTCAATCTTCGTTGGGATCCAGCGGCAGAACGGAATTGGGCGCTGATGGCCAATAACCCCAATGACGACGGCACAAGTGTTGATGCTCCGTTAGAATGGCTTGCCTTTCGAGGGCTCCCACTTTTCCCAAGCTTTCCCTGTGGTGCACGCATTATCACCACAGCGGTCAGTGGGGGCGGTGATGACATGGCGCTGACATGGCCACTCTGGTCCGTGCCCATCTCGCTTAAGACTGCTCGATCAGCGCTTCAGATGATATGGACGGGCGCTTCGCAAGATCGAGCGATGCGAGGCGTCTTTGCTGTTTGCACCTCAGAAATCCGGCGTACGAGCCAGGGGTTCGGAAACTTCAGTCCTGCTACGGTGTCATCATGATTAATAGAAGAGAGCGATGCTGGACCTCATTTTATACGCGTTATACGCGCGAATTGGCTACTTCTGCCACTTCGGCCTCGGGCAGTTTGTGGCGGTGGAAGGGGCGTGAGGCGTGAGGGGAAGGCGTAAGAGATAGGTGCTTTAGAGCAGCTCATTGAAGTGTTCAGGGGAAATTTCAGCGGCGTCCAGAATTTGTTTGAGTGTACCCGGTTTGATCGTGTGATGGCGGGGATTAATGGCGAGATGTTTGTCGTCGGTCATCGAGATGTGTTTCCCCTCGCGAAGGACCTAGAAGCCGGTGCGTTTGAGGGCTCTCACGACGCGTTCATGAGAGAGCTGAGGCAGCTTGGTCATACGCTGACTTCGACGGTCCTCAGCTTCTTGAGTCGTTTAAGTTCCTCGATGCTTTCGAGATATGTCTTGATGGCGTCCTTGATATTGTCCAAGGCTTCTTCCTTGGTATCGCCCTGGGAGACGCATTCTTTTAAGGTTGGGCAAGACACGACGTACCCGCCGGCTTCGGGATCTGTTTCCAGAACGATGGGATATTCCATGTGCACATCGTAGGTCCGATGAGTGATCAGATTATAGCATAGGGGTCTTGGCAAACCGTGCTGTGAGTGGGCACGGCCTGTTCTTTGACAACTGAATAGCGAAAGGAGGGTGTGATGAGTCTCGAAACTGGTGAGTCGCCTCTTTCGGTGGTGGAGGAGCCGCTGCTTCCTGTGCGGATGTTGAACGAGTTCGCCTATTGCCCCCGTCTGGCGTATCTGGAGTGGGTGCAGAGTGAATTTGCCGACAGTGCGGACACGGTGGAGGGGCGGTTCCACCACCGGCGGGTGGATGAAAGTCCCAAGAGGCAACCGAGGACGAGCACTGCCAAATCAGGTGCGGAACGCTCAGACATTCAAGGAGACGAAGATTCGGTCATTCATCAACGCTCCGTGTGGTTGTCGTCGGAGCGACTGGGCATCACGGCCAAGATCGATCTCGTCGAAGGGGTGGGCCATGCGGTTGCCCCAGTCGATTATAAGCGCGGGAAACGGCCGCACGTGGAAAAGGGGGCGTGGGAGCCGGAGCGTGTGCAGGTGTGTGCACAGGGCCTTCTCTTAAGAGAGCAGGGCTACGAATGCGACGGCGGGGTTCTCTACTTTGTAGGCTCACGGGAGCGGGTGGTCGTCTCGTTCGATTCGGAGCTGATCGAACGGACGTTGGAGCTGATTGCGGGGATGAGGCAGTTGGCGAAAGGCGGTGCGATGCCACCGCCCTTGGTGGATAGTCCCAAGTGTCCACGTTGTTCGCTCGTCCGTATTTGTCTGCCGGATGAGATAGGATGGTTACGGCACCATACTGATGATGAACACGCCGCATCGACGATCCGCCGGTTGTTGCCTGCTCGACATGACGCGTTGCCGTTGTATGTGCAGCAGCCGGGTGCCCGGGTGGGAAAACAGGGAGATTGCTTGAGAGTGATGGATCACGATGAGGTTTTGGCCGAAGCCCGTCTCATCGAAATATCACATCTGGTTCTGTTTGGAGCGGTGCAAGTCAGTACGCAGGTGGTGCAGGAGCTCTGCCGCCGTGAGATTCCCATCTCGTATCTCTCCAGCGGTGGGTGGTTTTATGGCATCACGACAAGCTTGATGCACAAGAACGTCGAGTTGCGGCGGCGCCAATATGCCGTGGCGTCGACTCCCTCAGCCTGTCTCGGTCTTGCGATCAGGCTGGTGCAGGCCAAGATTGCGAACTGTCGGACGTTCTTGCGTCGAAATCATGCAGCGGCGCCGGAGACCGTGTTGCAGGACCTCAAGCGGGATCATGTGCATGCGGCTCAGGCGAAGTCTCTGGAAGAGCTCCTTGGCATTGAGGGGACAGCGGCCCGGCGATACTTTGCGGAATTCAAAGGAATGCTGAAGACTGACGGGGGATCAGACTTTGACTTCGACGGGAGGAATCGTCGGCCGCCGAAGGACCCGGTCAATGCGCTCCTCTCGCTGGCCTACGCGATGCTGGCACGGGAGTGGACGGTGACGTTACATGCGGTGGGGTTGGATCCGTATCTGGGGTTCTATCATCAGCCGCATTATGGGAGGCCGGCGTTGGCCCTCGATGTCATGGAAGAGTTTCGTCCGCTGATCGCGGATTCCGTTGTGTTGACGGCCATCAACAATGGTGAGGTACGGTCGGAAGATTTCATCAGGCGCATGGGGTCGGTGGCGCTGACGCCGGACGGTCGCCGTCGATTCATTGAAACGTATGAGCGCCGAATGAGCCACGAGATTACGCATCCGGTCTTCGGATACCAGGTCAGTTATCGACGCATCTTGGAAGTGCAGGCGCGGCTGCTCGGAAGATATTTGTGCGGGGAGATCCCGGAGTATCCGGCGTTTACGACTCGGTAAGCCATGCGACGACTGTATTTCGTCACGTATGATATTCGCGATCCCAAACGATGGCGTCGTGTGTACAAGACGATGAAAGGGTTTGGCGCACATCTCCAACTCTCGGTCTTCCAGTGCGAGCTACCGGAGATGGATGTCGTAAAAATGAAGGCAGCCTTAGTCGAGGTGATTAATCATCAGCAGGACCACGTGCTCATCGTGGATCTGGGTCCGACCGAAGGGCGTCCGATCAAGAGTGTTGAGTCGTTGGGGCAGGCGTTCACGCCAGTAGCACGACAGGCCCATGTGGTGTAAGGGTGTTGCCTGCCGTATGATGCGAGCGGTCCTGTACTGGCTGGATCAGTGGAGGCGCTCGCGAGGCTGTAGGTGTGTGATTTATCAAAGACTCTTCAAACAAGGAGGTGGTGCAATTTGTTTACTGTGAAAGTGGTTTCGTGTAGAAAGATCAGTGCTCGCATTATGTGTGAGAATGTGAAGAAGAACAGCTGTTTCTGTGCGAACTATTTCCGCAGCTGAGATGCTGCGGCCCCATTGAAGCGTGGAGCTGCCGCGCGCCTATATCACGGTGCGGACGATTTCCGCAGCTGAGATGCTGCGGCCCCATTGAAGCGAGGGGTTTTGGACGCAGATTCCGGTATGAGCTGTGATTTCCGCAGCTGAGATGCTGCGGCCCCATTGAAGCGTATTCGTCGACCTCGTCCAAAACGATCCGCGGCGCACTGATTTCCGCAGCTGAGATGCTGCGGCCCCATTGAAGCTGCATACCAGTTAGCCAACGGTGAGCAAGAGGGGTGGTGGTCGATCCTCGCGATCGGAATCATCGAGATCAGAAAGGGGACTGCGTCTAATCCTTGAAAATATTTGGCCATTGCCCACCTGTCCCCTAAGATGGCGGTATGCCAGCTGCCGCGGAGACGGTTTCCCCCCATCCATCTGATCCGATACCGCCCCCGCTCGCGTCGAATATGTCCGACTCGGGCTTGCTCTGTCTGTTGATCATTGCTCAGTACTATGACCTCCCTGTCAATGGCTCGCAGCTTCGGCACCAGTTTGCCCAGTCCGGGCACAGGCTGTCCGACACCGAACTACTCCGTGCCGCCACGGACCTGGGATTGAAGGCCGGTCTCGTTACGAGTCAGTGGAACAAGCTACAAAGCATGTCGTTCCCTGCCATGGCCAAGCTCGTGGATGAAGGCTATCTTGTGGTGGCGAAGGTCGAAGGCGAGAAGGTGATGGTTCAGAATCCCGTTGAAGGCTATTCACTCGTTCTTTCTCGTAACCGATTCGAAATGATCTGGACGGGAGAGCTGGTGGTCGTGAAGAAGCGGGCCAAGATCCGCCTTCAGGATCTCCAGTTCGATATGACCTGGGTTATCCCAGGGATTGTTAGGTATCGCAGATTGTTCAGTGAGGTTCTGATCACCTCGGCCTTCCTACAGTGCGTTGCCTTTTTCATGCCGTTCTTGGTGCAAATTGTGATCGATAGGGTTCTTGTGCAGAAGGAAATCTCCACACTCTCTCTGCTGGCCGGTGGCCTGATTGCAATGGTCGTCTTCGAAGGCATCCTCGGTGGCCTCAGAAACTATCTCCTGTCTCATACGACCAACCGGATGACGGTGAGCCTTGGTGCCCAACTCGTTCGCCGCATGCTGACACTCCCGCTCGCCTACTTTGAGGCCAGGCGTGTCGGCGAGATTGTGGCCCGCGTGCATGAGCTAGAGCACCTCCGTCAATTCCTGACGAGCCATTCCATCATTGTGTTGGTAGATGTTCCCGTTATCGGTGTTTTCCTGGCTGGAATGTGGCTCCTTAGCTCGACGCTCACGCTGGTCGTGATGACCTCACTTCCGATCTATGCCCTGTTGTGCTTCTCTATGACTCCGTCGATACGGGCCTGTTTGCAAGCGGCGTTCAAGCGAGGGGCAGACCATCAGGCATTTGAAGTCGAGGTCCTCCGCGGCATCTCAACGGTGAAGGCGCTGGCGGCTGAGCCCTCGTTCTCGAAGAAATGGGAATCCCAGCTAGCTGACTATATGCAGACGAGCGTTCGTGCCACTGGCCTGATCACGATCGCGAGGCACATCACGATGGGGATACATCACAGTACGACGGTGGTGGTCTTCTGGATCGGGGCCTCTTGTGTGAGTGAAGGGCAATTGAGCATTGGACAGTTGATTGCCTTCAGCATGTTGGCAGCCCACGTGACAAACCTTATGCTGAATTGGGTCAATCTCTGGCAGGAGTTTCAGCGAGCGGGGATCTCAGTCCAGCGGCTGGGAGATGTATTGAACGCTCAACCAGAGCCTTTGTACAGCCCAAATCGGACCACTATTCCACAAGTTCAGGGGCACGTGCGGTTCGAAGACGTGACGTTTCGATACCGGCCGGATGGGCCGACGATCGTCCGCAAGCTGTCCCTTTCCGTGGAGCCTGGCCAGATTATTGGAATCGTGGGACGTTCAGGGTCCGGCAAAAGCACCATCGCTAAATTGCTTCAGTGTCTGTATGTGCCTGAGCGGGGCCGAATTCTGATGGATGGTACGGATCTGGTGCAGGTCGATCCGGCCTGGTTACGGAGACAGGTCGGCGTTGTGCAGTACAAGAACGTCCTCTTCAACGGTTCGGTTCGGAGCAACATCGCATTGGGCAATCCCAGTCTGTTGATGGAGCAAGTCGTTCAGGCGGCACAGTTGTCCGGGGCGCACGAGTTTATCGGAGAGTTGGAGAACGACTATGACACGCAGATTGGTGAACACGGCTGCACGCTCTCAAGTGGGCAGCGCCAGCAGATTGCAATTGCTCGGACCCTGGCATCGAATCCTCGCATTCTGATCTTTGATGATGCGACGAGTGCATTGGACGACGAGTCTGAAGCGGTGCTTCAACAAAATATGGCCCAGATCGCCCAGGGGCGTACCGTGTTCATCATGGCTCATCGGCTGAGTGCGGTTCGCCAGGCCCATCGTATCTATACTGTGGACAAAGGGGAGATCATTGAGCAGGGCCTACATGAAGAACCGCTTGAGCACGAGGGAGCCTCGTCACGACTTTGTGCATCCCAGTCTGAGAACTGATCACGAGGTGTCGATGGCCTTAGGTGTTTTGGGAAGACAGTGGATTGTCTGGAAAGCAGCTTGGCAGGCTGAGTCAGGTCGGCCCCCCAATACGGCGGTGCCGAAAGGGCCTATCGCGGAATTTCTTCCTGAGGCCTTGGACCTTCAGCAGGTGCCTTCATCTCCAATTGGCCGAGCGCTGCTGTGGACAATTGCGATCGCCTTTGCAATCGGGGCCGTCTGGACTACGTTTATAAAGATCGATTCGGTGATGACGGCCCACGGTTTGGTGGTGCCGAGTGGAGATTCGAAGACTATTCACCTGTCCGAGACCGGTATGCTCATGGCCATTCACGTCCAGGACGGACAGACCGTGAAGCGAGGGGATGTCTTGCTCGAACTGGCTTCGACGAGGGATATTGAGGCGCGCGACCGTGCTAACAAGACCCATCGAGCGACACAGGTCGAAGCGGCTCGGCTTCGCGCGCTTATCAAGAACCAGTCGATACTTGAGGCGCCAGTTGATGGAGATAAGGACGAGATTCGCTTTCAACAACGGCTGTTGCAAGATCAGTTAGCAGAGTATCAGGCCAAGGTAGCAGCGGCCCGGCAGTTGGTGGATCAAGGCCGAGCGACGGTCGAACAGACGAAGGAGGCATTTCTCCAGGCAAAAGCGGTGCTGTTGGTGGAGACTACGCGTGCGGAAAAGGTGAAGAAACTATGGGAGTATGAGGTTGGATCGAAGGCGGATTATCTACAGGCCGAGAACCAACGCCTGGAGAAGGTCCAGGCGTTGATCGACCAAGAGAAGCAACTACAACAAGATCGAGCGGCACTTGTGGAAGCTGAGCAGCAGGTTCGCACCGTTGTCTCTGATTTTCACCAGGCCAAACAGGCCGAGCTTTCCGCACTCGAAGCCAAAGCTGCTTTGCTTGCACAAACGGCCATGAATGCTAACCCACAAACCAGCTTACAGCAGCTGCGCTCGCCGATTAATGGGGTGGTACAACAACTCGCGGTTCGTACAGTGGGCACGATGGTTACGCCTGCGCAGCCGGTTCTCATAGTTGTGCCTCAGGTCCGTACGGTCGAAGTCGAGACGCAGGTCGAGGACAGGGATGTGAAGATGGTCCAGAAAGGACAACCGGTTGAGATCAAGGTTGATGCGTCGCAGGTGGCTCCTTATGGCACGATTCTCGGTCATGTCCTGAGGGTCGCTGATCGTGTGACATCGATCGAACAAGTCGGAGGTTTCTCGTCCGTTCGGGTTGGCCTGAATCATTCGACGACCCAGATTGGGAATACAGAGGTCACGCTGGTCCCTGGGATGACGGTGACGGTTGAGATCACAACCGGTCAACGCCGCATGATCGAGTATCTTGTAGACCCCTTACTCGCATGGGTGAACGAACGTCGGATGGATCGGTAGCAGACGGCGAAATACCTTAATGGGTCAGTCAGAACCGTGCTGACCGGCGTGTTTCTTACACTGTGTTTTGTGGCAAGCGTGGCTGCGGAATTCGAGGGACTGAGAGGGTGGAATGAGTAGTCTAGGCCAACGCAAGGATCACGACCTGCGGTGTATTGCAAGGGTTGGCAAACGGGTAGAGACCTGATTCAGTGGCAGGAATCGGCTCTCTCCTGATGAATCCCGGCGCTATTCACTGAGCGGTATCCAAGCAAGCACGGCTGGCGAAGAGCGTCGTGGTCATTCAGAAAGTGAACCTCCAATGTGTGGCCTCCTCGTATCGGCTGCCGTACAAACGTGTATGTGATCGCTCACACTCCGAAACCAACCTACAGCAGCGTATCTTTTGTGGCGTGCGGCGAACATACCGTTGCCGACCGTAACTGTCCGATTGGGATTTCCAGGTTGTGGGTATTGCAAGTCCAGACGGTGCCTGATGCAACCCCACTCATGATTACTCCCGCTATACTGTGCTTTTAATCGTGCTTCATTCCTCCTTCGTCCAACGTGTTCATCAGCGGAAAACGTACAGGTTGAACAGCCGTGATGAAGTCCTGGTCAAGTAAAGGCATTGTGTAGGTGTTGTGGAGACGAAAAGAACCGGTGCCGCGTGCGTGTATTCATTGAAAATGTTTGGTCATCCGTCATCGGTGTCCTAAGATGGCCTCATGCCAGCCGATGCAGTAAGGGTTTCTTCTCAACAACCTGGTCATGAAATAGCACCGAGTTCACAGGCTATCACGGATACCGGACTGACCTGTCTCCTGATCCTCGCGCGATTTCATGATCTTCCTGCCGATGCCGCCCAGCTGCAGCATCAGTTTGCCCAGTCTGGACAGACCCTATCCGATACCGATCTTCTCCGCGCTGCTAAACATCTAGGTATGAAAGCCGGGATGGTTAAGATCAGGTGGAGCAAACTCTCCGGAATCCCGCTGCCGGCTATGGCCAAGCGAACGGACGGGCGCCATCTCGTATTGGCCAAAATCGAAGGGGCGAAGGTGCTGGTTCAAGATCCTGTCGAAGGGCGCCCCGTTGTGTTGACTCGCCAGGAGTTCGAAGGGATGTGGACTGGTGAATTGGTGCTCTTTACAAAGCGGGCTAATATCCGCCCGCAAGATCTGAAATTTGACTTTACCTGGTTCATCCCTGCGATCGTCAAGTACCGCACGTTGTTTGGCGAGGTCTTAGTTGCCTCGTTCTTTCTCCAGCTTTTTGCCTTGCTGACGCCGCTTTTTACACAAGTGATGATTGATAAGGTGCTGGTGCATAAGGGGTTTACCACGCTCCATGTGTTGGCCATCGGGATGATCACGCTGGCGATCTTTGAGGCACTCTTGAGCGGGCTTCGTACCTATCTGTTTGCCCATACTACGAATCGGATCGATGTCAGTCTCGGAGCACAACTCTTCCGCCATATCCTAGCGCTTCCGCTGTCGTACTTTGAAGCGAGACGCGTCGGCGATACGGTGGCGCGGGTCCGTGAGCTAGAGCAGATCCGCCAATTCTTGACCAGCCACTCAGTCACGGTGGTGCTCGATGTGATTTTTACCGTCGTCTTTCTCGCTGTGATGTGGTTCTACAGTCCAACACTTACCCTCGTAGTGATGGTCTCGTTGCCGGTCTATGCCCTATTATCCGTGGCGATTACGCCGGCGATCCGGGCTCGATTGCACGAGAAGTTCAACCGAGGTGCAGAAAACCAAGCGTTCTTGGTGGAGGCCGTGAGCGGGATTCAAACGGTGAAGGCCATGGCTGTGGAGCCACCTCTGTTACGAAAATGGGAGGAACAGCTGGCCGGCTACGTGCAGGCGAGTTTTCGTGCCACGAGTTTGATGACAATCGCTGGTCAGTCCGCGACGTGTGTGCAGAAGGTCACCACGGTAGCCGTGTTGTGGCTGGGCGCCTATCGTGTGATCGGCGGCGATCTGAGCATCGGGCAGTTAATCGCTTTCAATATGCTGTCGGCTCAGGTGACGGGACCGCTCCTGCGGTTGGTCAATCTTTGGCAGGAATTCCAACAGGTCGGGATTTCAGTCGAACGATTAGGTGATGTGCTCAATACGCCGCCGGAGCCCTCGTATAGTCCGAACCGAACGACGCTGCCTCAGCTGACCGGGCTGGTGCAATTTGATGAGGTCACGTTTCGGTATCGACCCGGCGGACCGGAGGTGGTTCGTAAGCTGTCCTGTGCCATTGAGCCAGGCCAGATGATAGGGATCGTTGGTCGATCAGGTTCAGGGAAAAGCACGATTGCGAAGTTACTGCAGCGACTCTACGTGCCAGAGCGGGGACGGATCTTAGTTGACGGTGTTGATCTGGCCCAGGTCGACCCTGCCTGGTTACGAAGGCAAGTGGGCGTCGTGCTCCAAGAGAACTTCCTCTTCAACGGTTCAGTTCGGAGCAATATTGCGCTAACCGACCCTGGTCTGTCGATGGAGCAGGTCATCCGGGCAGCGAAGTTGGCCGGTGCTCATGACTTTATCCTGGAATTATCGGACGGCTACGACACGATCATTGGTGAGCATGGGTGTACCTTGTCGGGCGGGCAACGCCAACGGATTGCCATCGCTCGGGCGTTGGTCGCGAACCCCCGCATTTTGATTTTTGACGAGGCCACCAGCGCCCTAGATTATCAATCAGAAGCCGTGATCCAGCGAAACATGGCAGAAATTGTCAGGGGTCGGACGGTTGTGGTGATCGCCCATCGGTTGAGTACGGTGCGGCTAGCCCACCGCATCTACGTCATCGAGCGGGGAGAGATTGTCGAGCAAGGAGGGCATGACCAACTGCTTAACATCGGCGGATTGTATGCACGACTGCATGCTCACCAGCTCGGTAAGGGATAGACAGCAGGCCGTTGACAAAGACTGCCAGCGGCGTTCTCGCGTCGTTCAGAGGCTCCCCGTACGGCCAGGGCAAACGCCTGTTCACACAGGCGATGGGTGGGCGGGTGAAAAAAACCTATGACTCGTTTCTTCCCTCGCTGCAGTCTTGCTGGACGGCCTTTTTGAGCAGCCTGCGGGGCATCCGAATGTGGTCGGCCGCCATACGTGTACAGATTCATTTATTAAGCGAACAGGGGCTGTCAACACACTGATAGTCAACGAAAACCTGGGGAAACGATGATGTTCGGAGCGCTGTCACGACATTGGACGATGTGGAAGGCGGCATGGCAGGCTGAATCACGCCAGCCGTCCGGCACGGTCGTTCCGCTTGGACGGGCCTCAGAGTTTTTGCCGGCGGTATTGGAAATCCAACACGCTCCGCCCTCGCCGATCGGTCGTGCGCTCATCTGGGCAATCGTCGCGGCCTTGACTGCGGCGCTGTTGTGGGCCTCATTCGGCAGGATCGATATTGTCGCGACTGCGCAGGGCAAGATCATCCCCAGCGGCTACTCCAAGATCATTCAGCCGTACGAAACCGGTGTGATCGCTGCCATCCATGTACAGGATGGACAGACGGTTCAACGGGGCGATCTGCTGATCGAGTTAGATGCCACGCTCAATCGGGCCGATCGTGACCGGGCTTCGAACGAACAGCGTGCGGCGAAAGTGGATGCCGCTCGGCTTCGGGCCTTGATCAAAGGCCAGTCTACCTTTGTGGTGCCCGATGACGCCGATCAAGCGTACGTCGTACTGCAACAACAGTTGTTACGTGATCAGCTGGCAGAGTACCAGGCCAAGGTGGCCGCAGCTCAGCACCTCGTGGACCAACGTCGGGCGGTCGTCGAGCAAACCAACGAGAATATCCTTCGTCTGGAAGCCACGGTACCGATGGAGGTTGAACGAGCTGAGGCCTACAAGAAGTTACTAGAACATGAGGCCGTGACCAAGATGGATTTCCTTCAGGCCGAAGGGCAGCGCATCGACAAGGCGCAGGAACTTGCCGGACAAAAGAAGAAGCTTCGGCAAGATCAGGCGGCACTCGCAGAGGCCGAGAAACATGATCGAGCCATGATGTCGGAATTCCAGCAGATGAAACAGGCGGAACTGTCCACGCTTGAAACGAAAGCGGCGTCTCTTTCTCAAGAGGTGGCGAAGGCTGGGCAGAAGGCCGACTTGCAGCGCCTCACTTCACCGATCGATGGTGTGGTACAGCAACTGGCCGTCCATACGGTCGGCGGCGTCGTGACGCCGGCTCAGCAGTTGCTCATCGTCGTGCCGCGTGAGCATCCCGTAGAGGTAGAGGCGCAGGTAGAAAATAGGGATGTCGGGTTTGTGCAGGAAGGGCAGCCGGTCGAAATCAAGGTTGAAACGTTTCAGTTCACCTTGTATGGGACCATTCCAGGCCATGTGTTGACAGTTTCCGATGATGCCGCGCCGGTTGAAAAGGTCGGGCTGGTCTATCCCATCAGAGTCAGTATGAATCGATCCGTGATCCACATCGAAGGGAAACAGGTGAATCTTTCCCCGGGTATGGCAGTCGTGGTTGAGATCAAGACTGGCCAGCGCCGGATCATCGAATATCTGCTGAGTCCATTGCTCAAATCGGTGCAAGAGAGTCTGAGGGAGCGGTAGCGAGCGGCGTACGCCGTGAGGTGTCAGAGGTGAGGAAGAAGTGAAATGTGAGAGGTGAAAGGTGAAAGATAAGAGAGGGGCACAAGAGAAACTGTGTCTCCATGAGCGGTCTGGAGTGCTCGGTTTGGCCATCGTTGCCGTTGTGGCTACGACGAGTGCGGTTTGGGCGGGGGAGGAGGGGTATCCTGGTCAGTTGATTCCGTCGCCGACGCTCTCGTTGACGTTACGTGAGGCCTTATTGGCCGCTGCCGACAACAACCCTGAAGTGTTGCTGTACAAGGAACGGATTCAAGAAGCGAAAGGCCAGGTGCAGACACAATTGGGAGCGATGTTGCCGAATCTGTCCGCCGATGTTCGACAGAGTAAGCGGACACAATTCCTTGGGACTATTGGCCTTTCCCCCGTGCGTACTGATCCTTTCAGTATTTTTGATGCCCGGATCAGTGCGACGCAAAATCTGTTCAGTCTCAGCTTGATTCAACGGTGGCGGGCCTCGCGGCAATCATTACAGATGACTGAACAGGAGGCGGAAGCCAAGAAGCTTGACACGATGGCCAGTGTGGCCCTGGTCTACATGGAAGGCCTGAAAGCCATGGCCACAATCAAAGCGCATGAGTTGAATCAGCAGATCATGACTGAGTTGCTTGGGACGATCAGACAACGACAGCGTGGAGGTCTGGCCACAGGGCTCGAAATTGCAAGGCTGGAAGCGCAGCTGGCGGCGGAGCGGCAACAGCGTTCCTCGGCGGGGTATGAGCTTGATCATGCCAAATTTAGCCTGATTAATCTGCTTGCGTTACCGATGAGTATCCCCGTGGCACTGACGGATGAGTGGCTCATGGATGTGCCGAACGTTCCGAGATCGCAGCAGGCTGTGGACGAGGCACTCAGTCGACGTCCTGAGGTGCAGGCGCAGTACACTCGGGTCAGAGCGTCAGAATTGAGCTATTCCTCCATGACGGGGGAGCGGGTCCCGTCTCTGGTGGCTCAGGGTGACTATGGTCTGGTGGGCAATCGCTGGAATAATACCCTCGATACGTACAGCATGGCGTTGATTCTTCAGATTCCCATCTTTGATGGCGCGCAACGTGAAGGCCGTATTGCGCAGGCACGAAGCCAATGGCAACAAGAGACACTTCGGCTGAAGTCGGTGCTCAACCAAGTCGCCATGGAGGTTCATGATGGGCTGGCCGCACTAACGGCGGCAAAAGAACAGGTAGGGATCGCCCAGGCCGGTCTCCAGATGGCAACGAAGGAGCTCAATCTTGCTCGTGAGCGTTATGCCGTTATCACTTCTGCCAGCCACTTTGAACTGACGAATGGACTCTCGGCTGTCGCCCGTGCGAGAGAAAACCTTGTGAATGCGCTCTTTCAGCTGAATGCCGCCCGCATCAATCTCGCTCGTTCGACCGGGAGTTTGCAGACATTGAACTAGCGGAATGCTGAAAAGTCCGCCTGCGGCATTTTTGCCGCTATGCTCCCGACGGTCCTTGCCGCTTTCGATACCGGTCCTATTGGCGCGCTGGTCTGCACTGAGACGGTGCAGCTGTGTCTTGATTGATCCACCTTCGAAGGTGGATAATTCCTGGTAGAGGATTGGCTTATGCCTGCATCTCGAGTGCGAACGGGGGTTCTTGCAGCGGGTATCGCTGCCCTGCTGCTCCATTTTTATACTGAAGTGGCGCAGCATTTCCTGACGCTCGTTCCTCATCAACTATCGACGCCCTTCGAGCTGGAGACCCTCACAGAAGGCGCACATGAAAATGTCACCACATTCTCACCTCGCACGTCCGATGAATCAGTGTGGAAGGCCGTCATGATTCGGGTGTTTGGCATGGCGTTGATCGGGCTGCCGGTTTGGTATGTTTTGCAACGTCGAGAGCGCGAAGAAGAGCTTCAGCGGCTCGATAAAGGCTGGGCCGCGCGCTTGCACGCACGCAGCGAAGAGTTAATGGCCGTCAACAACGCACTCGTCAGTGAGGTCTCGAAACGAATTGACACGGAACAGTCGCTGGAGGCCAACCGACGGGATCTGCGCATGCTTGCCGCTCAACTGCTTCGCCTTCAGGAAGAGGAACGACGACGAATCTCACGCGATCTGCACGACGATATCAATCAACGACTGGCGCTCTTGTCGATCGACATCGAAATGTTGGAGCGGCAGCTCTCACACGCGGCCGTCGGGACGGTCCGTACGGTGCGCAGCATTCAGGATCGTATCGTCGAACTGTCGGAAAGCGTTCGTCGTCTCGCCCATCAGTTTCATCCGTCCATCCTTGATGATTTGGGTTTGCCCATTGCGCTCCGACGTCTCATCGATGATTTTCAGAGCCGTACCGGTCTCGATGCCCGGTTCATCAGCAAGGATATCCCGCAGCACCTGGCGCAGGACGTTGTCACATGCTTGTACCGTGTGACACAGGAAGGGTTGGCCAACATTGCTCGCCATGCGAGGGCACAAACGGTGCTGGTCGAGCTGATGCGAGTGCGAGACGGGTTGCAGCTTCTGATACGAGACGACGGAGTGGGATTTGACGTGAATCATGACGGTGGTCGGCGAGACAGCCTCGGGTTGTTGAGTATGAAGGAACGGGTCGCTTTAGTTGCCGGGACTTTCACGATAGACTCGGCACCGGGTGAAGGAACAGGTATCCGTGCCTGGGTGCCGTTCACACAGGAGTCTGTATGAGCAAGCCTCGCGTACTCTTGGCGGATGACCACGCCTTAGTGCTGGAAGGGTTCAAAAAGCTGCTGGAAGAACATTGTCAGGTCGTTGGCTCCGTAGAGGATGGTCGTGCCTTGCTGGATGCAGCGGAACGCTTGCAGCCGGATATTGTGGTCTTGGATATTTCGATGCCCAAACTGAATGGTCTCGATGCGGCGCGTCGGTTGCGAAAGATGGTTCCCCGACCAGGATTGATTTTTGTGACGGTGCATGCGGATCAGGACTATGTCACTCAGGCCTTCAAGGCCGGAGCCTCAGCCTATCTGCTGAAACGGTCGGCGGGATCCGAGCTGGTACAGGCTCTTGAAGCGGTGACGCAGGGCAATTATTACATCACGTCGTTGATTGCCAAGGATCTGATCCATGCCGCGATCGCGGACACGGCGCCGGACCCTGACGGCCATGATCGCTTACCGATGCGCCAACGAGAGATTTTACAGCTTGTGGCCGAGGGACTGACACTCAAGGAAATCGCGTCAACGCTTGGGCTCTCTCCCAAGACGATCGAGTATCACAAGACCAAGTTGATGGAGCAGCTGGGCCTCCATACCACCGCTGAATTGACAAAGTACGCGCTCGCCCACGGTCTCACGCCTTCCTCTGAGTAACGGTCTTCATTTTCTCATTTCTTGTTGCATCCATTCCAAGGGAATTTCCGTCTCGACCTTAGGCATGTGCCTTATGGCACAGACCGTGAGGTCTTGCTAAGTATGAGACAGGCTGCGAAGGGTCCTGCGAAAGGAGGTTTGTGGTGGCATCCGAAGAAGACCCGAGGTTGGCGTCATGTTGATACATCGAATCGGCTCTTCTTCAATCGAGAGGTCACCTGAAACGTGTCGACCTACGCATGTGAGAGATCTAACAAGGAGGTTGCATCATGGCAGCATCAAGTGAGCGAGGATACGATGTCTCGCAGTGGTACGATTCGAAGCCGGTGAAGATCGGCTGGTTTGCGATGTTGGCGATCGGGGTGTTTTGGGTGGTGTACCAGCGGACCTTCGGGTATTCGCATGGGCTGGATTCGATGACCCCGGAGTTTGAGTCGGTGTGGATGGGGCTGTGGCGGTTTAATATTGTGGCGAATGCCCTGTTCTTTGCCGTGTCGATCGGCTGGATCTGGACGACCCGGGATCGGAACCTGGCGAATCTGGACCCGAAGCTGGAGCTGAAGCGGTACTTTTACTGGATGGGCTGGTTGGTGTGCTACATCTGGGGCGTGTACTACGCGGGGAGCTACACGTTGGAGCAGGATGCGGCGTGGCACCAGGTGATCATCCGGGACACGAGCTTCACGGCGAGCCACATTGTGGCGTTCTACGGGACGTTCCCGCTGTACATTACGTGCGGCGTGTCGAGCTACCTGTATGCGCAGACGCGGTTGCCGCTGTATAGCCAAGCGACGTCGTTCCCGTTGGTGGCGGCGGTGGTGGGGCCGATGTTCATTCTGCCGAACGTGGGGCTCAACGAGTGGGGCCATGCGTTCTGGTTTGTGGATGAGCTGTTTGCGGCGCCGTTGCACTGGGGCTTTGTGACGTTGGGCTGGTGCGGGTTGTTCGGGGCGGCGGGCGGCGTAGCCGCGCAGATCGTGAGCCGGATGTCGAATCTGGCGGACGTGATCTGGAACAACGCGCCGAAGAGCATCTTGGATCCGTTCCCGGCCCAGGTGCAGAACGCCAAGAGCCAGAGCGTGTACTAAGCAGCGCTGATCAGTGATCCACATGTATCATTGGTCGATCTCAGAGGCTGGTCTGGAGATTCGCGATAGGGATGAGTCTCTAGGCCGCTTCTGGTCGGCTGGAATGACGGAGGATGTCAGTTATGTTTAGAACCGATGAAATCATCAAGGCCTCGAAATTGCCGCCGGAAGGGGTGGCAATGTCACGGCATATTGATCACATTTATTTTATCCCGATTTTGTTCATCACGATCGTCGGGACCTTTCACATGCATACCGCGTTGTTGTGTGGCGACTGGGACTTCTGGTTGGACTGGAAGGATCGGCAATGGTGGCCGATCGTCACGCCGATTACGACCATTACCTTTTGTGCGGCCCTGCAGTATTACAATTGGGTGAACTATCGGCAGCCGTTCGGCGCGACGATTACGATTCTGGCGCTGGGCTTTGGGAAGTGGATTGCCGTCTATACCTCGTGGTGGTGGTGGTCGAATTATCCACCGAACTTCGTCATGCCGGCGACGCTGCTTCCGAGCGCGTTGGTCTTGGACATCACGCTGTTGCTGACGAGGAACTGGACCTTGACGGCGGTGATCGGCGCCTGGATGTACGCCATTCTGTTCTATCCGAGCAACTGGCCGATCTTTGGCTATAGCCACACGCCGCTGGTGGTCGATGGCTCGTTGCTCTCGTGGGCCGACTACATGGGCTTCATGTATGTCCGGACCGGGACGCCTGAGTACATCCGCATGATCGAGGTGGGGTCGCTGCGTACCTTCGGTGGGCACAGCACCATGATCTCGGCCTTCTTCTCGGCGTTTGCCTCGTCACTCGTGTACGTACTGTGGTGGCAGTTCGGGAAATTCTTCTGCACCTCGTACTTCTACTTCACGGATGACCGGCAGCGGACAGTGAAGGTTTATGACGTATTCGCCTACGCCACCTTAGCACACGGCGATAAGGCAAAAATCGGGGG
>CABVRZ010000029.1 GCA_902500775.1 uncultured Nitrospira sp. | reverse complement strand
GCACAGATTGGAGACCCGATGGCTCTTTTCTGTCACCAGTCGTGAATTATCCGGGTTAGGTCCCTCGGTGAATGGAGGCCAGATCGTACAGAGGCGTACCAATTAGAACAGGGCACAACGCAGGAGCAGCTTTTGACTGAACTCCATAACGTGATTGCCGAACGCCCGACAGCCTGTTGAACGGATCCGACGAGGTATCTCAAATGGTGGTCAGCACGGCAGGAAACTGCTGTGCCATTGTACAAACGAAGGGCTGGATCTCCCTTGCCATCTACATGCTGATCATGTGCATGGTCCGTATCCATCATGTGACCCATTCTGGCGTCCCAAACTCAGGGATACCGGATTTCGAGTACAACGTTTCAGGTTCGAGTCTGTCTGGGACTAGTAGAGATGCTTCGGTGCTTTAGTGCTTCGACATCATGAAGGTCAAGGCTGCGGCTCTGGTTCAGCAAATCGATACAATGAACTTAGGATGAGAGCAGAAGCCGTTCCAACTGTCCCACAATCCGCTCTGCGGCTTTCCCATCCCAGAGCGGCGGGATAGCCCCTTTCTTCCACTGTCCGGCCATCAGGCGTGCGGGTGGAAGCTTGCTCGGATCAGTCTCGATGAGTTCGTTCGTCCCAATCGTGATGGTTTCAAGCCGCTCCGTGTTGTCGCGAAGGATTGCGACATTCAAAGAATTGCCGGTTTTCCTCTGGAGTGTTGTTTCTCTACCTCCTCGTACAGGATAGTCTCTCAGTTCTTGTGCAGGAGCTCAGGCAGGCTAAGCCGCGTGTCCTGCAGATGTCCTAGGACGGTGGGCCGGAGCTCCGTTCAGCATACCCTCCACACTGATATCCTCGTCGATATCAGGCCAATGAACCCCCTGACCGTCGCCAAGAATTTCCCAATGTTGTCGCTGCTCCTGGGTTGTTTCCGATAAACGTCATGACCAGACTAACGGTACGCTGATCGTCCGGCCATCCACCAAATGCGCAACGATCTCATCGTCGGTGACCTCAATGGTCAAGATGCGAGGGTCAACGATCTTCGCCGCAATGCGCATGTCATGCCTCCAGGATTTGTGTGACTTTCGCCTCAATCAGTCGTCGAATAGCATTCAGTTCTTTTGGAGAAAACCCTCTATTCATATCTAACGCAATCGGTTCCAGTCAAAACTGGCACATCGACTTTTCTCGTTGAACATGAACATGCTTTGGCTCACTACAATCAAAGCTATAAAAGAATAGCCGGTAGGGGCCATCAATATTCTTTGCCGTCGGCATGAATGCCTTATTCTGTCACACTGTCCCATGCGTTACCAGCAATGCCGGGCAACCCGAGGCTCAGCTACGTTACCCGTACCTTCGGCTTGCTCCCCCCACCCTGTCAACAACCGCGCACGTGGACATCACGCTTTCTGACAAGAAACGTAAATGGTATTGATCCGAATATCGCAAGGCCTCTGCCGGCCACCACCTCAGAATAAACTCACGATACGAGCAGTAGTTTTTCCAGATACTCCACGATTCTTTCTGCGGCCTTCCCATCCCAGAGCGGCGGGATAGCTCCTTTCTTCCACTGTCCGGCCATCAAGCGCGCGAGTGCGGGAGGAAGCTTGTTCGGATCGGTCCCTATCAATTCGTTTGTGCCGATCGTGATAGTCTCAGGCCGCTCTGTGTTGTCACGAAGCGTCAGACAGGGCACACCCAGTACAGTGGTCTCCTCGGTAATCCCGCCTGAATCGGTAATCACTCCCCTGGCATGCTTGACGAGATAATTGAACTCCAGATAACCCAATGGATCAATATAGTGCATGGACGGAAGTTTATGGCCCCCCTCTCGCAGATTCTTGGCTGTTCTGGGATGGACAGGGAAGATCACCGGCAAGCCTTGCGTCCCCTCTGCAATCGCGCGCAGTAGTTTGAGCAGTTGCTGTTCTCCATCAACGTTTGCGGGACGATGCAACGTAATCACAAAGTAGCGTTGCGGCTCCAGCTTGAGCGACTGCCAACAAGCCGGAGGTTTTAATCGTGGCACATTCTTGAGCAACGTATCGATCATGGTATTGCCGACAAAAACAATCCGATCATCGTTCACCCCCGCACGTCGCAGATTTTCATTGGCTGTCTCGCTGGTCGTAAAAAACCAATTGGTAATCGAGTCGGTCACCACTCGATTGATCTCTTCCGGCATCGTCCAATCACCGGATCGAATCCCACCTTCGACGTGCGCCACCGGGACACCGAGTTTACGCGCGACGATGGAACAGGCCATGGTTGACGTCACATCGCCGACGACCAGACAGAGGTCGCTCTTCTCTTTCAATAAGACTTTCTCATACCCGACCATAATCCCGGCGGTTTGCTCGGCTTGCGTCCCCGATCCCACCTCGAGATTGATGTCCGGATCGGGAATCCCGAGTTCTTCAAAGAAACTACCCGACATCGCACGGTCATAATGCTGACCAGTATGAATTAATCGGTACCGGAGCTGCCCTCCACGATATTCAGCGGCCTTGAGCGCCTCGATGATCGGCGCGATTTTCATGAAATTGGGACGTGCCCCCGCAATGATATCAATGCGCTTCACTCAACACCTCATTTGTGCAGTGATCCAGTCATACTACTCGCGTGATGGTAGTCACTCTGAACGCTCAGAGCAACCTTATAGTATTTCCGGATCAGAAGACGTGATCGCCGGGTAAACGATTCAACCCAGGACGAGGGCTATCAGAAGTGCACTTCGCGGATCGACAGACTATGGGATTGAAACCACTGAACGGTTTTCTTCATTCCATCACTCAACCCATGCTTGGCTTGAAATCCAAAGAGCTGCTTGGCCCTGCTGACATCAAGACAGCGGCGAGGTTGGCCGTTTGGCTTCGTGACATCCCATTGAATCTGCCCAGTAAACCCGACTTCATCCGCAATCAGTCGAGCCAGGTCGAGAATCGAGATCTCCGCACCAGTCCCAAGGTTGACCGGCAGATTTCCATCGTAGTGCTCGGCAGCAAGCAGAATACCTTCGGCGGCATCCTCGACGTACAAGAATTCTCTGGTCGGGGATCCGTCTCCCCACAGGGTAATCTCCGTGCGCCCCTCCTCCTTCGCCGAGACACATTTTCGTATCAATGCCGGGATCACATGCGAGGTCTGTAAATCAAAGTTGTCTCGGGGACCGTAGAGATTCACGGGGAACAAGACAATCGAGTTGAAGCCATATTGATCACGATAGGCCTGTGATTGCGCCAACATCATTTTCTTCGCGAGCCCGTACGGGGCATTGGTTTCTTCAGGATATCCATTCCAAATGTCGTCTTCCTTAAAGGGAATGGGAGCGAACTTGGGATACGCACAGATGGTGCCAAGTGCCACAAATTTCTTCAGCCCCCGTTGGCGGCCCACCTCGATCAGCTGCGTGCCCATCATCAGGTTATCATAGAAGAACCGACCCGGGTTGGCCTGGTTGGCACCAATACCGCCCACTCGCGCCGCCAAATGGATCACCAGGTCAGGTCGTGCATCGCGGTAGAGTTGCTGCACAGCATCCATCTGCACCAAGTCATAGTCCTTGCTCCGTGGGACCACGATCTGGCGACACCCCTTGGCCCGCAACAGATCCACGACGAATGAACCCAGGAACCCAGCCCCCCCGGTGACGACAACCCGCCTATCCTTCCAAAGTGACATCGCTTCCACCTTCCCCATATATTAACGTCGCACCCTCGTCCCGTCTAACTTCTCTTTTTCCGCAGCCAAATCCGCATCCACCATCATGGCAATCAAGGCTTCAAATCCAACTTTTGGCTGCCACCCCAATTGAGCCTTGGCCTTGCTTGCATCTCCAATCAGTAAATCAACCTCCGTCGGGCGATAATATTTCGCATCGATCTTCACATGTTTCTTCCAGTCCAATTGCAAACGATCGAAGGCCAGTTCCAGCATTTCCTTCACCGTATGGGTCTCCCCCGTGGCAATGACATAGTCATCCGGAGTCGGTGCCTGCAACATCATCCACATCGCTTCAACGTAATCACCGGCATAGCCCCAGTCTCGCTTGGCATCCAGATTGCCCAGAAACAAATCCTGTTGGACACCGAGCTTGATCCGAGCAGCAGCCTGGGTGATTTTCCTCGTCACAAAGGTTTCTCCACGCCGCGGGGATTCATGATTAAACAAAATGCCGTTACACGCGAAGATATTGTAGGCCTCCCGGTAGTTGACGGTAATCCAGTAGGAATAGACCTTCGCGGCTCCGTACGGACTTCGTGGATAGAACGGCGTCGTTTCCCTCTGCGGCACCTCCAGGACCTTGCCGAACATCTCGCTGGATGAGGCCTGGTAAAACTTGGGCTTTAACCCCGATTCTCGGATCGCCTCAAGCAGCCGAATGGTGCCCAGCCCTGTAATCTCCCCCGTATATTCGGGAATATCAAAACTGACACGGACGTGACTCTGGGCGCCCAGATTATAGATTTCGTCGGGTTGGACGGTGCGCAGGATTCGATTCAGGGAACTGGCATCGTTCAAATCGCCGTACACCAAATGAAGCCGCCGATGAGGCACATGCGGATCCTCATAGATTGGATCGATACGCCCCGTATTGAACGAGCTGGACCGACGGATGATGCCGTAGACTTCGTATCCTCGGCCAAGGAGAAACTCCGACAGATAGGACCCATCTTGGCCTGTAATCCCCGTAATCAGTGCTTTTTTCACAACGGAACGCCTCCTCTCATTTTTAAGTAAATGGATTCTTGTCTGTTTCGATCAGCCAGTCTACTCACAAACGTGTAAAAAATCGTTAATAAAAGAATCTTGCGACAACGAGGATAGACCATGTAGCATGTCCCAATTCAGAAGAGGCGAGGCCTACCTTGGGAACCGTGGCTCCTCAAAATGTTCGCCGGATCGGTTTGTTGCTGTGCATGATGACCGCTGGATTATTCATCGCACACACCATCAATGCGTTTGTGGCCGATGCCCTCTACGTGATTCCAGAACCGACGAGAGAATCAGGGAGTGCATCCTCGGGAGGAACGCCGTTACTCGCATCCTATTCCCCAACGCAGGCCATGGAGCAGATTCGTTCCAGTGGCCTCTTCCAGCTTCCACCGATGAATGAGAATGGATCGACCGGTGTCACATCTTCGGGTCGGCGTGGCTCCAGCGGCCCAGTCGTTCGAGCCTCCCTTGGGCTGGCGACGAGGCTTCGCTTGATCGGCACTGTACTTGGTGATCAACGTGGCGTCTTTGCCATTGTCGAGGAACTGTCATCCAAACAGCAGTCGCTGTATCACCTCCATGATTCCGTGCTCGATCTTGGCGAAGTCACTGAGATCCGACGGAACGGGATTGTCATCCGTCAGGGCAATGTCGAAGAATTATTGGAATTGGGAATCTTAGAAGGTCAGGCGGCCCAGACCGGCTCTCCGGGTTCAGCGCCCAGTCCACAGGCAGCCGCCGCAGCGACCGGGCCACTGCGCAAAGTGGTGGATCGTCGCGAAGTCGAACAGGCCATGAACGACCTGCCAAAACTCCTATCACAGGCGCGGGCTGTACCGAATACAGTCAACGGAGCCATCAATGGGTTTCGTCTGGACTATATCGCACCCGCCAGTTTTTATGAGAGAATTGGAGTCCAGACCGGAGATGTGCTGCAGCGCGTCAACGGAGTCGATATTCGAGATCCAAGCACCATGTTAAACCTGCTTCAGCAACTCAAAAACGAACAGACTGTAAAGCTTGACCTGGTCCGCAACAACCAACGCTCAACCATCACCTACGAGCTTCGCTGACCCCACCGTTGGCGTGGCAATATCAGAGAACCCTCCAGCCCAGCCGTTTCAAGTTTGTTGCTTCAGGTTGCATGGTTGGAATTGCGACTTTCCCGATCCCACTCAACACCAGAACTCTCACACTTGAGACATGCAACCTGAGACTCGACGATTCACATACAATATTTCATCCGATAGATCACAAGGATAAAGACATAAGATTATGATTTCCCATGATAATCTTGCTCAATCCTTGCCAGGCCATCACGCAGAAGAGTATCTTTACGCTAGGAAGAAGCTCGAGAGTCTCAAGAAAGAGGCCTGCGCCCGCATCGGGGGCACGGCTAAGAGGTCAAGAAGCTGTGCCTGAACTAGACGAGCAACAGCAACCCAATGTGGGAGCCACTCGGCCACGCCTGGGAGATATTCTCCGTGAGAAGTTTCAGCTCTCTGAACTGAAGCTTGAAGAAGCGCTGGCCTACCAGCAGGAGAAAGGCGGCCGGTTAGGAGAAGTCTTAGTACACCTGCGCATGCTGCGGGAAGACCAGGTGTCGGAAGGGCTCGCTCAGCAATTTGACATGACCTGGATCCCCCATCTCGACACCACCGCGGTCGATCACGAGGTGATCAAAAAGGTTCCAATCGCCTTTTGCCGACGATACCGAGTGCTGCCGCTTCGTGACGAAAACGGAGCGGTCCTTACCGCCTCGACCGATCCCTTGGAAACCGTCGCCCTGGATGATCTTCGCTTGCTCTTGGGGAAACCTATCGCGCCAGTCTTAACCAGCAGCGTCGCGCTCCTCGCCAGGCTTAATCGGGCCTACGACGAAATTGCAAATCCTGCCGGTGCCGAAGCAGTGATGGAGGATATCGCGGCGAACAAAAGCCTGGATGATTTGGCACATGAGCTCGACGAGCCGCAAGACCTGCTCGATGCCACCGACGAGGCCCCGATCATTCGGCTCGTCAACTCGGTCCTGTTTCAGGCAGTTCGACAGCGCGCCAGCGACATCCATTTTGAATCCTTCGAACGAGGGTTGGTGGTTCGCTATCGTATCGACGGCGTCCTCTACCCGGTCCTCACGCCGCCCAAGCATTTGCAATCCAGTATCATCGCGCGCCTCAAGATCATGGCCGGCCTGAACATTGCTGAGAAGCGCCTCCCGCAGGACGGTCGGTTCGCGATTCGAACGGCCGGGAAAGACGTCGATCTCCGAGTGTCCGTCCTCCCCACCTCGCATGGTGAGCGGGTCGTGCTGCGATTGCTGGAAAAAGAAAATCGCCTCCTCAATCTCTCTGAGATGGGATTTAAGAAAGAACGCCTGGCGATTATTCACCAACTCATCCAACTGTCGCACGGAATCATCCTTGTGACCGGCCCCACAGGAAGCGGAAAAACGACCACCCTGTATGCGGCCCTGACTCACATCAACTCGCCGGACAAGAACATCATCACCGTCGAGGATCCAGTCGAATACCAGTTGCTCGGCGTCGGGCAAATGCAGGTCAATCCGAAGATCAACCTGACATTCGCGGCAGGACTGCGGTCGATTCTTCGACAGGATCCCGATGTAATCATGATCGGGGAAATCCGCGATCGTGAGACCGCGGAGATCGCCATTCATGCGTCACTCACCGGACATTTGGTATTCTCCACCCTCCATACCAATGACGCCGCAAGCGCCGCCACACGCCTCATTGATATGGGGATTGAGCCCTTCCTGGTCGCCTCGTCAGTCGTCGCCGTGCTGGCACAACGATTACTCAGACGGATTTGCCCCGACTGCAAACGCCCCTACCGTGCCAGCGAAGACGAACTGAGCCGACTGGACCTCCTGCCTGGTTCCGCGGTGACATTGTATCGAGGCGCTGGGTGCGCCGCCTGTTCACAGACCGGTTATCGTGGACGTACCGGCATCTTTGAGCTGATGGTTCTGGACGATGACATTCGACGACTCATCGGCAGCAAGGCGGACTCAACAGCCATCAAACAATCGGCGATCACGAAAGGCATGGTCACATTAAAGCAAGAGGGTGCGGAACGAGTCCTGCATGGCCAGACCACGTTGGAAGAAGTCATGCGGATCACCCAACAAGAAATCGACGTGGACTGATGCGAATCCACGTTTCGATTCTCCAACATGTGCAGTCTCCTCATCATCAGGCCGCCTGTCCCTCTTGGGCCACTCCCGGGATCAAGTAACCATGCCCGTCTATCAATATCAAGGGTACCGGAGCGACGGTGGAACAGCGACGGGAATCATCGACGCCGAAAACGTCAAGGTCGCGCGCTTGAAGCTGCGCAAAGAAGGCGTCTATCCGACCGATGTCATCGAGCAAGGACAAACGTCCGGTCGAGCACCAGCCACCAGTCGCTCCGCACCCACTCGGATCATTGGCCGAACATCGGTGCTCACAGCCAACGATTTGGCCCTGCTCACGAGGCAGTTTGCCACGCTCCTAGTCGCGGGCTTACCGCTGGTCGACGCGCTCGGTGTGCTCGTTGATCAAGCCGAAAAGAAACCCATCAAGTCCCTGCTCGCCGACATCCGAGAGCAGATTCGTGGCGGGAAAGCATTGAGCGCCGTCTTGGAAACGTACGACAAGGATTTTTCCTCCATCTATGTCCATATGGTGCGAGCCGGTGAAGCCAGTGGAGCCCTTGACCAGATTTTATTCCGACTGGCGGAGTTTCTGGAAAAGCAGCAGGCGCTCAGGACCAAGGTCACCAACGCCATGCTCTATCCGGTCATCATGTTGGCCATCGGAACCGTGATCCTGTTTTTCCTCATTACCTTCGTCGTGCCCAAGATCACACAGGTCTTTGCCCAACAGAAACAGGCGCTGCCATGGCCGACCGTCGCGCTCATGTCGGTGAGCCAGTTTTTCTCGGACTATTGGATGGTGTTGATCGGGCTGGTACTCGGTGGTCTCTACGGGACTCGACGATTTATTTGGACGGAACGAGGCCGCATGGTGACGGACCGCCTAACATTGAAACTCCCACTGATCGGAGAGGTGGCACGGATGGTCTCGATCTCGAGACTGACGAGCACCTTGTCCACGATGTTGGCGAGCGGCGTGCAATTACTCGATGCTTTGGATGTCTCCAAGCGCGTCATGAACAATCGCGTACTCGAGGAAACCGTCGAAAGTGGTAGGCAGAATATTCGCGAGGGCGAGACCATTGCGGATCCCTTGAAGCGAAGCGGGGAATTCCCCGCCCTCGTCACACACATGATCGCCGTTGGGGAAAAAAGCGGTGAGATGGAGGAGATGTTGCGCCGGGTAAGCCACATCTATGATGGCGAGGTTGAACGCGTCATTACGCGATTGACCTCACTGATGGAACCGATCATGATTCTGGTGATGGGCGTGATCGTGTTTTTCATCGTTGTCGCGATTCTACTCCCCATCTTTGAGATGGGCCAGATGGTCCATTGAGCACCCGATCCCACACAGCAGACCTGACAACTGTGAACGAGATAAAGGGGGATACACCATGACAGATTCTGAAACACCAGGCCGGTCTAACACACACATTCGGGAGCCACACCCATCTCACCCACTGGCCACCAACCTAGCGCTGCGGGTGTCGGTAAACTCAGCCGGTTTTACGTTCATTGAAATTATGGTTGTCGTGGCCATTTTAGCCATTCTTGCGGCACTCGTCGTCCCTCGCATCATGGGACGGACCGACGATGCCAAACGCACCGCGGCCAAAGTACAGATTCGCAATATCGAGGGAGCGCTCCAACTCTACAAACTGGATAACGGTGTCTACCCCACCACCGAACAGGGCCTCAAAGCTTTGGTTGAAAAACCGTCGGTCGGAGTCATTCCCAAGAAATGGAAACTCGGCGGATACCTCCCTAAACTGCCGGACGATCCTTGGGGCAATCCGTATAAGTATCTGAGCCCGGTCCAACGCGGAGATCTGAAAATCGATTACGAAGTGACCTCGCTCGCTACCGATGGTGAGGTCGGGGGTGAGGGCGTCAATGCCGACATTGCTAATTGGAATCTCGACAAAGAGTAAGACACCAATGGTGATTCGTCATTGGCTCGACATTATGCGATCAGCGATCGGCCATCAGTGGTCGGCCCCTCAGGGTCAGTCCTCCGCCCTTCACGTCTCACGTCTCACCTTTCATGTGCCACCTTCCACCCCTCACCTTTCACGCGTCACGCGTCACGCCTTACACTCCTCCTCAGGCTTCACGCTCCTGGAAATGCTGTTCGCTTTGTTTCTGCTGGGCGGAGTCTTAGCCGTGGTCTTGCCTCGTATCAGTCTTGAAGAAGACTTACGCTCAACGGGGAGAAAACTCGTCGGTCTGCTTCGAACGTTTCAAGCTCAAGCGGCCATCGATCAAACACCGATCAGACTTTATTTCGAGGTGGATCAGGGTCTCTACTGGATGATGGTGATTGAAGGGAAGGAGGAGCGCCTCCCGCTGGACCCCACATGGAAGGTCCCACGAGCGCTTCCCGAGGGGGTCCGCGTAACCGAAATCTCTATCGGACAAGACAAACGCATGTCAGGTCGGGTTGGGGTGACATTCTTCCCCAACGGACGGATCGAGCCCGTCACGATATATCTCATGGACAATAAGAATAATCTCTTGGGGATAGCCGTCGATTCATTAACCGGAGCCATTCGCGTCGGGGACGAACGCTTTGACCCTCCGCCAAACCGCTTTATCCCTGACCGCGTCAAAGTCCTCTTGAAGCCGAGTGCCCAAGCAGGCCCCGGCGGACCAGCACGAGGAGGGCCGCTAGCGCCCCGTGGGGCACAATGAGTTCCCCAACACACCATCCCAGGGCGAGTGAACATGGGTTCACGCTCCTCGAAGTTCTCTTGGCTATTGCGTTGCTCGCGATCGCGCTTCCCGTCCTCCTCGGGCTGAGAAACTTTGACCTCGATCTCCAAGGTCGAGCCGCTGAACTCACCGCTGCCACTCTATTGGCACAAGAAAAACTCCTGGAGGTCGAACTTGCCGGCCAGTATCCCGTCGGAGAAACTCTGGGGGAGTTCTCACCGATCCCGCTTGGCTCCCAAACCGCGCTCCAAGCGGTTCCACGAGCAGTCGGCTATCGATGGAAACGCACCATCTCACCGACTCCGCTCGAGTTCGTGCGGGAGATTCGTATTAAAATATCGTGGCCGCGCGGTGAGCGAGAAGAATCTGTGGAGGTCAGCACCTATGTGCTCTCGATCCGCCTCCCCTCGTAACGCCACGGCACATGGAGGCTTCACCCTGGTCGAAGTCCTGGTCGCTGTCACGCTGCTCGGCACCATCGCCGCCATGGTCTTTGCCTCACTCCTGTCGACGACACAGACCGTCGAAGCAGGGAGAGAACACACGACACGAGAGCAAACCGTGAGAAAGATTCTTCGTCTGATGGCTGAAGAAATTGCACTCAGTAAACGGACAATCACATACCCCTGGGTCGGGATGAACGGGACCCAAGACGGGCAACCAGCCGATACACTGGCGTTCCTCGCCATGAGTCAGGAGCTGCTCACGGTCACGACCACGGCCAGAGAGAGCGACACGGTCCGGGTCGTGTATACCCGCGAACGCGATCGATTGATTCGGTTCGTTCGAAAAAATCTCTACACCCTGACGGATACCAATGAATCGCTCGATCAGATGGAACTGGCGGAGCGAGTTCACGCCTTCAATGTTCGTTACTACGATGAACCGAATCGGGTCTGGCTCGACGAATGGCCGAACGCCAGCAAGCTACCGAAAGCCGTGCTATTGGAAATTACCTTTCAATACCCCGATGCCGCGCCCTGGACTGTGCGGGAATGGGTCACCATTGGAACATCATGACCATCAAATGGCCTGAAGCATGGAGAGAGATTCTGGCATGGACAATTGGCGGCATCTGCGTCCTGACCCTCTGCCTGATTGCCACCTTTCCCTATCAGTTGCTACAGCAGCGGGCAGTGGCCGAGCTCAAACGAGCTACAGGCCTAGACATCCACGTCTCGGATTGGGTGCTTGGACTCCCACTCAGTCTGGAATGGCGAAACGTCAGTCTTTCAAAACCACCCCTTGATCCCATTGAGCTGGCGGTTCTGCAGACCAAACTTGGTGTCCTACAGGCGCTCAGTGGAACGTTGGGGCTTGATATCCTTGTCCAACAGGACGAACATACCGCGCGCACGGGCTTCCTCAAGGGCATGCTCACTGCATCATCCTTCTCACTGACCGGTCCACTGACACTCAAAGGACAGCTCCGCCAGGTGGACCTACACAAATTCGTCCGTCGATACGTGAATCGCGGCACTCTCAATGGAGAGTTTTCCCATCGGGTTGATGTCGACCCGTCCTCTCCAACCGTCATGAAGACTGAGGGAACCTGGATTGCGGAGGCCACAGAGTTGGAGATTGGCCAGATTCCGCTTGGCAATGGCAAACTGTTGTCGCTGGCATTCAGCAGAGCTGCAGTCGGGCTCTCCTGTCGGAACCTCGTGTGCGACGTCACGCAATTGAAAGGTGAAGGATTGGATGGGTCCATAGAGGGCCAGGGACAGGTCACGCTTCAGCCCCAGATCCTGAATAGTCAACTGGCGCTGACGGTGACCGTCATCCCCGGTCTTGGGTTTGCCCCGAAAGCGGCAGCCTTGGGCCTCCCTCCGTTGCCTCCTGGAACACCCATCACCGTCAAGATTGTGGGCACCTTGGCACAGGCACGGATCGCATTGTAAAGTAGTCGGCACGTTTCGAGTTTCAGGTTACGGGTTTCGAGCGTCGTATTGTTGGTACAGGTGACACACAAAACGAGAAACCCGAAACGAGGGTAGAGGCTCAATTCATGTCCATCGTCAACGAATGTGTTGGATTGGATATCGGACAAACGGGGCTGAAGGCCGTCCGTTTTCGTCGCCGACTGAGCGGGCGCGAAACCGTCGATTACTTTCAACATCCCCTGCCGTTTTCCCGCCCGGAAGATCTCGAGCCGGCTCGTCGCATCCAATCCCTGCGCGGTTTCATCTGGCGTCACGGACTCTACGCGACCGATCGATTGGTCACGGCGATTCCCTGTCAGGATCTCTTCGTTCGTACCCTCTCGTTCCCTTTCAAGGACGCGGCCAAGCTCGCGCAGGTGGTCCCGTTTGAAGTCGAGAACCTCGTTCCGATGCCGCTTGAGGACCTCACAGTCGACAGCCTCGTCTTGCCTCCTGGCCAACCATCTGAAGGACCAGCTCGGGAGATCAAAGGCTCCGAGGTACTGGTCACGGCAGCGCCCAGGGACAAAGTGGCGGAACACCTCCGATTCTTAGCCCAAGCCGACATCGAACCATCGGCAATCAACGTCGATGCCATGGCACTGTTTTCTGTGACGCAATACCTTCAGGAGGAAGGGGCTGCCGTCCCGCAAGACTTGGCCATTATCGATATCGGGGCTTCAAAAACCACGCTTTGCCTGGTCGAGGGTGGACGCCCAGTCATGCTCCGCACGATTCTCTGGGGTGGTAACCAGCTAACGCAGGCGTTGGCACTCCGACATACCTACAGCTTTGCCGATGCCGAGCGCTACAAACGATCCATCGGCGCCGATCAGGTGAACAGCTTGCTGGAGCCGATCGTGAAAGAGCTTCGCATTACCTTGCAGGCCTATCAAGGAAACGAGCGGAGTCGGTTGACCCACTGCTGGATCTCCGGAGGTGGGTCGAAGATGCAGGAAATCGGCGGGCACCTTTCCCAACAATTGGGGCTCTACGCAGTCGGGCCACGACAGGGGTTTGACGCGAACACCCCGCGAGCATTTTCCATCGCATTCGGGTTGGCGATCCACCCCAAGATGGTCCGCCCACGGTGGCGATTTAAATCCTCCCCACTGGGACTCGCGCTGGATCTCAAGAGCGTCACCGATGCCGCATCACCGGACGTGGCCACCATGAAGCAGAATCGCCGATTGGCGATCATTGCCGGCGTGGTGATCGCGGTGCTGGCGCTCGTGGATTTCTCAGTTCACTACACCCTCTACGATCAGCGAGTCACACGATTGAAAACAGCACTCCACAGTCAGTACGAGCAGCTGTTTGGTACAGGGACGGGTGCTGCTCCAGGCGAAGAAGTCGATCAAGCCAAGTACCGCATTAGCGTAATTGATAAGGCACTCGGGCTGGTCGATGCCACGGACGGGAAAGTCCTCTTCACCCTGTCAACCTTCGTAAAGCAATTGCCACCGGGAACGATGATCAAGGTCCGCGAGCTGACCGTCGATGGAGCCGTCATTCTCATGGAGGGAGAAACCACCTCATTCGACGCGGTGGAGCGGATCAAACAGACCTTTGCCTCAAGCCCGCGCTTGGCAGAGGTCGCCGTCACAGAAACCCGTGTAGGCGCCGCTTCCAATCAAGTCGTCTTTCGCATGACCGTCACGGTGCAGAAACCATGATGCAGAGCTTTCGAGAACGTTGGTATCACATGTCACAGCGAGAACGGATGCTCGTACTCGTGGGCGGAGTCGTTCTCGGACTCAGCGTGATCTTCGTGCTGATCGTCGACCCGTTATTGGATCACCTTGAGCGCCTTGAACGCCAAGCGATGCGCAAGCAGAAGGACCTGTCCGAGCTGGCCTTGCTCGGCCAATCCTATCTCACCAAACGAGATCATCTCAGTAAGATCGAAGGCCGCATGCCTCAAGCCGAGAGTCATTTTTCGCTTCTGACGTTCATGGAAGAGGCTGCGACGACCGCACAAGTACGAGAACGCATCACGAGCATGCAACCGCACGTCCAGTCGCTGACGCAGGGCTACCAAGAAACAGCCGTCGATCTCAGATTAGAAGGCGTCCAACTCCCAGAACTCTTGGCCTTCCTGGCTGCCGTTGATCAGGCTCCCTACGATCTCCACGTCCACCATTTGCAGATCCGTCCAAAATTTGATAATCCGGTCAGCCTCGATGCCACCGTTCGGGTCTTGAGTTATGCCAAGAGTTGATGAACGCGGTATTGCCTTATTAGTCGCACTCCTGGTCCTAACCCTCCTCACTGCGCTCATTCTAGAATTTGATGCCGAAGCCCGGCGGGAATACCGAGCCGCCGCCACCTTTCGCGATGACTACAAGGCCACCATGCTGACAAGGGCCGCTGTCCAGGCCACTCGAGCCGTGCTGCTGCAAGATCTCATGCGGGAAAAGATGACCGGCCAGAAATACGACGGTCCGATGGATATCTGGGCCATGCCGATCACGAAGTACCAGATCGGCGATGGATTCCTCACGGCCCAAATCCGGGACGAGACGGGAAAAGTCAACTTGAACGATCTGGCATCAACCTCAGGCGGTGAGCTGGAGCAAAAAAAGAAGATCGCTCGTGTCAAACGACTCTTTGAGCTGCTGAGGGTCAGGCCCGATCTGGTTGATGCACTAATCGATTGGGTGGACCAGGACGAAGCGCTTCAGCCGGCTGGTGCCGAGAGCCTCTACTACCAATCCCTGAAGCCCCCCTATCGCGCTGCCAACGGTCCCCTCCCGGGTTTGGGAGATCTGAGGCTCATCAAAGGATTTACGCCAGAGATTATTGAGCGGATCACACCCTACGTCACCGTCTTCCCCCAGGAAGGAAGTGCTCCCATGAATGTCAACACCGCCGATCCGATCGTGCTGCAGACCCTGGACCCGACCGTGACCCAATCCATTGCAATGGAGATCGTCCAAGGACGGCCCTTCAAGACGAAAGTGGAACTCGACCGGGTCAGTAGCTTTCAAGAAATCGGCCGAACCCTGCGCAACGACTACGACATTAAATCAGACTATTTCTCGGCTCACCTGGCCATCACCGTCAATGAAACTACCAAGAGCTCGCTGGTGATTTTGAAACGAGATGCTAGCAAAGGAGATAGTACGGTGGAATACCTGCGGATTCTCTAGCGGAACATGAGAGGTTTCTTGTTCCACGGTACAAGTTTTGCGGTTCGGGTTTCGAGTTTCTCGTCGGAAATCAGAAACCCGCAACCCGAAATAAGAAACCGTGCATCTCATCCGCCCAGCGGTACCGTGATCGTCACCTCATTCCCACGCTCATTGTAAGTCAAACTAGGAAAGAAGGCTCGCGTCAAAAATACCCCTCGGCCACTCATGCTCTCGGATTCGCGCGTTTCATGGGAGTGCGACAACACCCTCTGCCATGGGAAGCCCTTTCCCTCATCAAGGATCCGATACTCCAGATGGGTATCACTTCGCTCATGACGCACGCGAATCGTCACCCGGCGCTCCCGGAGGCGGAGCTGCGCCAATCGTTGCGCTAATAACTGATCATAGCAACCATTGGCCAGCGCTTCACGCTTTTCCTGATCCTGAATCTCCAGGTTCCCATGTTCAATGGCATTGAAGAGGAGTTCTTGCAGTGCACCTTGGATATGGATGCGTTGTACTGGCGGCAAACTGGAAGCCGTCATCTTGAGCAACCACGAAATGACGCCTGGGATGTACGCGGGATCCGAATCAATGGTCAACTCATACTCAAAATGTCGCGCACCGGGCACATACAGAGGGTTGCACGGCAGGAACTCCCGTGCACGCTGCAACACCCTGGCAAGTTCATCCTCAGCCACAGGCTTATGGAGGTAGTCGACAACCCCGCCACGCAGGGCCTCGATAATAAACGATTCCGGCACATCGGCCCCCATCACAACCACCGGGCATGGCTCATGTCGAGCCTTGAGCTCTTTGACCAACCCCAAGCCGGCACCCTCGGGAAGAAACAGGTCGGTGATGACAATATCCGGAGCCGTTTCCTGAATCCTGGCCATGGCAGCCACGGGATCAGAGACGGCCATCACAGAAAATCCTCTTCCGTGCACGTAGTCGGCAATAAGGAATCGGGTGTCCGGGCAGGGATCGACGATGAGGAGACGATCAGCAGGTAGCGATAAGTTCATGCGGCCATTCCTTGGTCAAGGATGGGACGAAGGCCAGCCAACAGGCGACGAACTTCCTGCTCCAACTTGGCATAGAGATTCATACCATGTGTCAAGTTTCCAGCCTTTGCAGACTCTTCCAAATCTTTGCAAGCTTGAAGGGCAGCCGGAGCACAAAACTGTAAGATCGCTCCCTTCAGCCGATGACTAGCTCGCGCCACGCCACCAGCGTCCCCGGCCGTCAGCGCCGCCTGGGTCTGGGCCAAGTCTTTTGGCCCATGTTCCAAAAACAACTCAATCATCATGAGTAACGTCTCTCGATCATCATCGACGCGGGCCAGCGTCTCATCGAGGTTGAAGACTGACTCCTGGTAGTGGCCGTCACTCATGAGTATGGCCTTCAGTCGATTTCTACCGCCATGACCGCCACATCGTCTGGAAATTGCTCATGCCCCAGCCATCGAACGGCCTCATCGAGCGCGCAGGATAATACCTCCTGCAGAGGCCGCTGGCCATGCATCCGAACGAGCTGTTCGAGCCGATCCTGCCCCCAGAGATTGCCGGTTGAGTCAGGCACTTCGTAAAGACCGTCGCTCAGCACATAGAGCCGATCACCTGGTTCAATCGAGAGCACTTCGGTCCCATACACCGTCGACGGATCAAATCCCAACGGGAGGTTTGGCCTCGCCATCCAACAAACCTCGCCGGATTTACGGTGAAGAAACGCCCCACTATGCCCAGCCGTCGCATAGGACAATGTATGACAGCGAACATCGAGCGTCGCGAACACGATCGTGAAATAATGTCCATTCTCCGTGAGGGGGAAATGCTTGTTGGCCTCAGTCAGGATCGCCCCAGGATCACTCGACCCGACATGACGGAGCAAGCTCTCTCGGCGAAGAAATGTCGCAAAAGAGGCAGATCGCAATGCTGGGGAGACACCATGACCTGACGCATCGAGTAAATACAGTCCCAACAAGTCGTCGCTCCAGGGAACCACGTTAAACAGATCCCCGCCTAAGGCGAGTGACGGTCGATACAGACGAACCATCTGCACCCCTGGACCAATGGTCCCAGAAGCGGGGAGCAGCGACTCGACATACCGGGCAGCCGACTGCAGTTCGCGTTCGAGGGCCTCCTGTTTCTGTCGAATCTCCGTCGTCACATCTTCGAGACGCTTGATCAGTCCTGCTGCGCGCACCCCAGCTTGCACACGGGCCGTGATTTCATACTTGCTAGCGGCTTTACTGAGAAAGTCATCGGCCCCGCGGGCTAACCCTTCGGCAATCTGCTCTGGCTGATCATTGCTCGTCATCATCAGGATTTGGCTCGACAGAAGGTCAGGGTCCTGACGAACCACTTCACAGAACGACGGGCCGTCCATCTCAGGCATCATCCAATCCAAGATCGTCAAATCCGGGCGCTCGCGGCGGAGCACATCCAGTCCGACCTTGCCATCATCCGCCTGAAGGACTCGATAGCCAAGCCGCTTGAGTCGAGACGCTAACGCCACGCGTGCCGTTGGCTCATCATCGATGATCAATACGGTTTGCTGCACCACCTCACCTGTGTGTTCAACCGAGGGTGATGACATCATTAATCTTTGTGAAACGCGATTCGTGAAGCGTATCTCGTTCCAGATTCAGGCGCTTCACGTTGTATGTGGTGCGCGTCACGTGGATCGCCTAGGCGGCTTTCGGCTGTCCGGCCAAGGCGTCTTGCTCATTGTCGTACACAGGGATGAGTTTTTGAATATTCGCGAGACTCATGATTTCCCGTACATAGCTTTGTGGTTTCAGCATACTGACCTTCGCTTGGCTTAATTTGAAGTTTTGGGAGACGAGCGCCAGAAGCCCCAGACCGGAGCTGTCCACAAATCGAACCTCGGCCATGTGTAGGATCAAATGCCGACAGCCTTTCTGACGGATGGCCTCCACCGACATCTTAAATTGTTCACGGTTGGCATAGGTCAGATCACCAACCATCTCAAGAACCACACCCTGCGAAACGGGGCGTTCTTTTATCTGCAGCGACATAGATACCTCCAGTGTTCACGTTCCTCGCAATCGGCTCGTGTCCATGCATTGTGCGGCCCGAGCAACAGCCGTCACATCGGCGAGCACCACTCCTCTCAAAAGATCGCCAGCTCCAATCTCTCCATCTAATTCCGTAAACGGTGCGGACCCACCGTCTGAAGGAAGTGTAGACGAGACCTTCCGGATCGGCTTAGGCCATCACCCCCCCCCGCAACGGAATCGGCCTCACCACACGAATCCCCTCACCGACTGACATGCGCCAATAGGGCTGCAGCGATGTCATTGAGTGGCAGCACACGGTCCACGCCCCCGAGCTTGATCGCCTCTTTCGGCATCCCAAACACAACGCAACTGGCTTCATCTTGCGCGATCGTATACGCTCCGGCCTGTTTCATGGCCAGCATTTCCTTCGCACCGTCATTCCCCATCCCGGTCAGAATAACACCCACAGCGTTCGCCCCGGCATAGCGCGCGACGGATGCAAACAACACATCAACCGACGGCCGGTGGCGATTCACGGGTGGATCTTGGTTGATCTGCACCGTGTAGCGAGCCCCGCTCCGTACCAGCGCCATATGATAGCCGCCAGGAGCGACCAAGGCATGTCCCGGCAACACGCTGTCTCCGTCCTCTGCCTCCTTGACGGAGATCCGACAAAGCCCGTTCATCCTATCAGCCCAGGTCTTCGTAAACCGCTCTGGCATGTGTTGCGTAATCAGAACCGGTGGCGTATTGGGAGGAAGAACCTCCAATACGTCTTTGACGGCTTCCGTCCCCCCAGTAGAAGAACCGATGGCGATAATCGTATCAGTCGTCTTGATCATGGCCTGTGATCCGTTGCGACCTGACGCCTGGCTCGGCTGCGCAGAGGCCTTTGAGCGATCCCCAAGTGACGTACGCTTCAGATTGGCACAGGCGGCTGCCTTGACCTTTGCAATCAGATCCTGGGCCACTTCATCCATTCCTTCACGAAGGTCGATCTTCGGTTTGGTAATAAAATCGACCGCACCGAGCTCCAGGGCTCGGAGCGTCGTTTGACAGCCTGATTCGGTGAGGGAGCTCACCATCACGACCGGCATCGGGTGCCCGCGCATGAGCTTTTCGAGAAACGTGATGCCGTCCATCCTCGGCATTTCAACATCCAGGGTAATCACATCGGGATTCAACGCCTTGATCTTCTCCCGCGCAACATAAGGATCAGGCGCTGAACCGATGACTTCGATGTCCGAATCCTTCGCGAGTAGCGATGCCAGCACCTGGCGCATCAATGCCGAATCATCCACATTGAGCACGCGAATCTTCTTCATGAACACCCCTACGTGTCGGGTTTTGTGTTTTCGGTTTCTCGTGCTCGGACAACTTCACACAAGGACCATCACACGAGAAACTCCGAGTCAGCTAAAAGAGCGTGACATCTTCCTCCACCGGTTTGTCGACCGTTTGGATCTTGGTGGCATATTCATTCTCACGCTCAAGAATGGTCTTATTCTTCAACCGCTCGATCTTTTTCAAAAGCACACGACCGGAGTCCGTAAAATAATAGACCTTGCGCGGACAGACGTCTCCCAAATCCGTTTTCACCGCCGTGAGTCCCTCGGTTTTAAGAAAGTTGATGACCCATTCGGCGTTTCGCGCCCCGACGTCGATATTCCCCTCATAGATTTTCCCCGCTCCAAATAACTTCACCTCCAGCCGACTTTTTATGCCGCCCAGCTTCAAGATCTCATTGATCAACGATTCCATCGCATAGGAGCCGTATCGAGTCGATTCACCCCAGGAGTCGTTTCCACCCTCCTTTGGCTTGGGCAACATGAAATGATTCATCCCACCCACACCCGTGATTGGATCTCGAATACAGGCGGAAATACAGGACCCGAGCACGGTGTACACGATCATGGGAGTGGAACTAACGAAGAACTCCCCAGGCAAGATCGCTGCAATCTCGTGAGGAAACCGACTATCTCGCATCCGGCGGATGTGCGAAAACGTATTCGTAGCGCTGGGTACCATGCGACTAGCGCTCCTTCCGGTAGATGGTCGGCCCCATAACCTTGAAGGGATGCTCGACCCATTGCAGGCTCTCCGAATGACCGATAAACAGGTGCCCCCCAGGCTTCAGATACCGATAGAACTTGTTCACGAGCTGCTCCTGAGTGGGACGGTCGAAATAGATCATGACATTCCGACAGAAAATAAGGTCCAACGGGCTTTTAATGGGAAATCGCTCATCCATGAGATTCAATCGTCGGAACCGGATCATCGAGGCCAGATGCGGCTTGACCTTCAACAGCCCCTCGCTCTCACCGCGCCCCCGCAGAAAATGTCGTTTCACGATCTCCGGTGGCACATCGCGCACGCGATCCGCCTCATACTGACCCGCTGCCGCTTTTGCCAGCACGCGGGTCGACAGATCAGAAGCCAGAATTTTGAAATCCCACCGTTGAGGATCAGAGACACCTTCATAGAGCGTCATGGCGATCGTGTAGGGTTCTTCACCGGTCGAGCAAGCAGAAGACCAAATACGAATGCGCTTCTCTTTTTCCAATTCAGGAAGGATCCGCTCACGCAGATAATCGAAGTGCTTGGGTTCTCTGAAAAAGTCGGTCTTGTTGGTCGAAATTAGGTCCAACATCCGGGTGAATTCTTCCTTGGTCGTATCACCCGTGACTCGCTCGTAATATTCCGTGAAGGTGCTCAGTCCGAGGTCCCGCAATCGTTTCGACAGTCGAGACGCTAACAGCGTCTGTTTTTGATCGCTGAGTGTGATGCCGCTTTCACCATAAATCAGCGTGCGGAAACGGAGAAACTCGTCGGAAGTAATCCCATAATCCATAGTCACTCCACCAGGTGAATGCAACGCGCCAAGTTCCTACCCACTCCTGTAAAGTCTTGGCTTTATCGGTCGGTTGCTATCGATTCTTGACAGGGACAGGAGGTGACCAGAGCAATTTCGGGGTGTTAGACCTCGTGTCGACTCAAGAATGGCCAAAAATCGTCCGACAAGAGAAGAAATTCTTTTTCCTATTGCAGCGAGAACCCAACCCCTTAGAATGTATTCCATAGCACGCCTTCCCAAGATGGCTGGCGAGACTCCGCACAGTCACTCACGGAGGCCCGAAGCACCAGTCACGTGTGGTGGAGTCGCGGACCGGACGGACGATCCTTTCATGAACGAACAGCTGACACCTTTGTTCGGTATTCGCGCTGGCTTGATGTTAGCTGCCACCTATGTCGCCATGGGCAAACTTGGCCTCATGCTGGCCATCCAGCCGGGGTACGCCTCAGGAATCTTTCCGCCTGCCGGCCTGGCAATCGCGGCGGCCTATCTCTGGGGAGGCCAGACGCTTCCGTGGATCGTTCTGGGCTCCCTCACGCTCAACCTTTCAGTCACTACCACACCCGTACAGACTTCAGCCATCATGGCTGCCATCTGTATCGCGATAGCCTCTGCCCTACAGGCGTGGATCGGACGACTTGTACTGCAACGCACCATTGGGCTGAAGACAGGTCTTGAGACCATCGGACATATCGGTGGGTATCTCCTGGCCACTCCGTTCATCTGCCTCGTCGGCGCGTCATTGTCCGTGGCCAGCCTGGTCATACTGAGCATCATGCCGTCGAACCAGGCCTTCGTGGCATGGATGACATGGGCCATCGGCGACACCTTAGGCACCGTGTCGGTCTTCCCGATCATGCTGGCGCTCTTCGGCACTCCCGACTCAGTGTGGAAAGGCCGCCGGGTGGTCGTCGCGTCAGTCATGGCCGCGGTGCTCCTGCTCGTAGGACTGGCCTATGTCAGCGTCCGTCAGATCGAGTCCGCGAAAATGACCCAATCATTTCATTTCCAAGCCAACCGCCTGGCGAGGACGATTCAGGATCATTTCGACGAGCAGCTGTTCATTCTGAATCAACTGGATACCGCCTTCTCCATATCTCAACACGAGTTGATCGACCGTGAATCCTTTCGAGCCCTCGCACAGCCTGCCTTGACCCGTTTCCCCATGCTGCAAGCCATCGAGTGGGTCCCGGAGATTGCCTTGAGCCGGCGCACCGCATTCGAAGCATTCCAGAAGAAATCCATTTCTGAATTTATGATTCGCCATCGTAACGAGGAGGGCGCGCTCGTCTCTGCACCAGACCGGCCCACCTACTACCCTGTCACCTATATCGAACCACTGACTCGGAACGAGAAAGCCCTCGGCTTTGATCTGGGTTCGCATCCATCTCGCATGAAGGCCGTGCTACAGGCACTCCAATCCGATACTCCCATCGCCACCGAACCCGTCACCTTGGTACAGGAACAGGAGTCCCAAACAAGCGTCCTCTTGCTCAAGCGTATCCGAGAAGGCCCCCATGCCCCTAGCCTAGTCCTGACCGTGCTGCGCATCGGCGACTTCCTAAAACAGTTTCTGCCGAACGGAGAGGACATGGACGTGACGCTCACCGATGTGGGCTTGAAGCAGGTGCTGTATGAAACGCATCCCTCTCAACCTATGGCGATAGAATTTTTGGACACATTACAGTTCGGGGGCAGGGAATACCGGCTACAGGTGAGACCCTCAGCACGCTTCGTCGCCTCCTACGACAGCTTCCAAAGTTGGAGCCTGCTGGTGGGAGGCGTCATCACTGCTGGTCTCGTAGGTTCCACCTTATTGCTGATTACCGGTACGACCAACCGTGTGCGAATGCAGGTCAACGAACGCACCCAAGAGCTGGCCATGAAAAGCGATCTCTTGCAGGCCGTGATCGACACCGTCCCCGTGCGAGTGTTCTGGAAGGATCGTGCATCACGCTACCTCGGCGGCAACCCTGCCTTCGCGAGGGATGCCGGGCTGAGTGACCCCAGTGAATTGCTTGGCAAGAGTGATTACGATCTCGTCTGGGCCAATGAAGCTGGACGCTATCAAGCCGACGATACGACAGTCATCGAGTCTGAGAGTCCGAGGATCGCCTTCGACGAGCCGCAAACGACTCCGTCCGGTCACACCGCCTGGTTACGAACCTCGAAGGTGCCGCTTAAAGACCGAAACAACCAGGTTATCGGTGTGCTTGGGATGTATGAAGATGTCTCTGCTCAGCGAACCACAGAAACCCGGTTACGAGAATCGGAAGAACGCTTCACCTTGGCCATGCAGGCCGCCACGGACGGCCTCTGGGACTGGAATATTCAAACTCAGAGCACGTACTTGTCTCCGCAATGGAAAGCGATGCTGGGCTATGCGGACCACGAACTCGACAATAGCTTTGCCACCTGGGAACGACTGGTGGACGAAGACGACCGGGTATGGACGATGGCCCTCATCCATGACTGTCTCTGCGGAAAAAGCAACGGGTTTAAGACCGAATTCCAGATGCGTCACAAAGACGGCCGCCTGGTCGACATCCTGTCTAGAGCGATGATCGTTCGAGATCAGAATGGGAAGCCCTTACGCATGGTCGGCACCCATGTGGATATCACCGAACACTATGCAGTCGAGAGACAACTGGAACAGGCCGCACGGATCATGGAAGAGCAGAACCAGGCACTCGCCGCCGCACACGAACAGGCCACGAAGTCAACCGAAGCTAAGAGTATCTTCCTGGCCTCCATGAGTCACGAGATCCGCACACCATTGAACGCCATTGTCGGGATGGCCGACATGCTCCAAGAGACCTCGCTTAGTCAAGACCAGGCGGACTATGTCCAACGCTTTAGTCGCGCCGCCGACCATCTCATGGCGTTGGTCAATAACATTCTGGATCTTTCCAAAATCGAAGCCGGCGAGCTTCAGTTGGAACAGATCTGTTTCAACCCTCGTGAGCTGGTGAACACAGTACGCGATCTAATGGGGAGAAACGCCGAGACCAAGCAGCTCGTGTTGGATACGCAAATCCAGCCCGATGTCCCTTCAACTGTCATCGGTGATCCCACGCGTCTACGACAAATACTCCTCAATCTCGTCGGTAATGCCATCAAGTTCACCGAGCGAGGACAGGTCGTGCTGACGGTCCACGCGATACCTCCCGATCGTGTGCGATTTACGGTCTCGGATACCGGCATCGGCATTCCGTCGGACAAGCTCCCGTTTATTTTTGAGAGCTTCACACAGGGGGATGCAACCACTACGCGCAAGTTCGGCGGCACGGGCCTAGGACTCTCCATTTGCCAGCAATTAGTCTCCCTGATGCAGGGGCAACTCAAAGCAACGAGCACCATCGGGGTCGGGTCGACGTTTGAATTCACCGTCCGTTTGCCAAGCGTGATCGACACAGTGACTCCGCCATCAAACAGCCACGTTCAGGGACAAACCGAACCGATCTCCGCACCGTCATCGCGACCGCTCAATATTTTAGTCGTCGACGATCTCGAAGATAATCGTGCGATCGTGACGCATTATCTGAAGAACAGCTCCTATGCCGTCGAGATGGCTGAAAATGGCCAAATGGCCGTCGAGAAATTTCAGACAGGCAGGTACGACCTTGTACTCATGGATGTGCAAATGCCGCTCATGGACGGGCTTCAGGCCACCAGTGCGATTCGTCAATGGGAACGGGCTCACCACCGTACCCCCACCCCGATTCTTGCGCTCACCGCCTATGCGCTTGAGGAGGAGGCGAAGAAAAGTCTGGATGCCGGCTGCACCGCACATTTAACCAAGCCGATTAAAAAACGGGACCTACTCAGAGCAATTCTCGATTATACCGCGCCGGACACCGAGCGAGCAGCATAGGACTGAGGGATGTATGAAGAGATTTCGAGATCTGAGCATTCTGAGTAAACTGGCCATAGCGTTTGCCTTGATGGGGCTGCTGCTGGTTGGGATGGGTGTTCTTTCCGTTCGAAGTATCATCCAGCTCAATGAGCGTATCGATACCCTCTACCCAACCCACATACTCCCGACCGCTCAACTCGACGACCTGCGTGCCGCAAGTTTCAAAATGCAAACGGCGATTGCCTGGCATATTCTGGCCTATGGATCTGCCATGATGAAGCTCCAAGAGAGTGAAATCACCGCATTAGACGAGGCATTCCACGAGCAGCTAAAAAGCTATGCGAAACATGTCAAGTCACGAGAGGAACAAGCACTCTATGATGACATCAAGGCACGGTGGCGTGAGATCCAGGCTGTGCAGGCGAAGGTACTCCAGCTGAGTACGCTCTATAGTAAAGATGCTGCGGCTGAGCTCCAGAGAGGCGAAGGAACTGTACAGCTTGTGGCATTCACCGTGGCGATTCAACGGCTTATCGAGCTGAACAAGAACCTGCTTGCGGAAGAGCATGCCATCAACACGAGGCTGGTGTCAGACATCATCTACTACATCCTCCTGATTACGATCGGAGGATTGGCCTGTGGGCTCTTCTTAGGATGGACGATCTTCCAGAAGATCTCGGTTGATCTGACAAACATCGTCACGGCGACAATTGCGATGAGAGCCGGCGATCTTCAGGCCCGAGCGAACCTCACCACACAAGACGAAATCGGACAGCTGGCACTGGCTTTCAATGAGATGGCAGGGAAGATCGAGGCCGATGTTGCAGGCGTACTCGAAGCAAAACACACGATGATAGCCATCAATCATACCTATTCCATCATCGAGTTCGACTTGCAGGGGACGATTATCGACGCGAACGAAAACTTCTTAAGATTGAGCGGGTATGACAAGGATGAATTGATTGGCTCCCATCACCGGATTTTCTGTGATCCGACCTACGTGAAGAGCAACGACTATGCAGCCTTTTGGCAACGGCTCGGCCAAGGGCACTTCGAGACCGGCACGTACCAGCGAGTCACCAAGGGTGGAAAGTCCATCTGGCTTCAAACATCCTATAACCCGACCCTCAACGCCAATGGCGAGATCTATAAGATCGTCAAGTTTGCCACTGATATCACAGCTCAGAAAGAAGCGGAGATTGCGCGATATGAGCAGGAAGCGCACCTGCAGGCGATCGTCAGTAATGCGGTAGACGGAATCGTCACCATCAACGACCGCGGCATCATCGAATCGTTCAATATAGCGGCCGAGCGCATGTTCGGCTACACCTCGGCCGAGGCCATCGGGCAGAACGTCAAACTGCTCATGCCGGAACCGTACCGATCTGAACATGACGGCTATCTTGATAACTACAAGAGAACCGGTCATCGCAAAATTATCGGGATCGGACGCGAAGTCGTCGGCAAACGGAAAGATGGATCGACCTTTCCTCTCGACTTAGCCGTCAGCGAGATTCAGTTTAGCAACCGCCGCGCCTTCGCCGGAATCCTCCGCGATGTCACCGATCGCAGAGCTTCCGAAACGAAGCTCGAACAAGCGGCCATCCAAATGGAATGCATCAACCTCGAGCTGGAAATGGCGAATGACGAGGTGCGGGAGGCAACCGAAGCGAAGAGCAACTTCTTAGCGTCGATGAGTCACGAGATTCGAACTCCAATGAACTCGATCGTGGGCATGGCACAGCTACTCGGCGAAACCTCGCTTACCCCCGAACAACAGGACTACACCCGGCGTCTCAGGCGAGCCAGCGATCACTTACTGGAGCTGATCAACGACATTCTGGATCTCTCGAAAATTGAATCGGGACATTTGGAGTTGGAAACGGTTCCTGTCAATCTGCACTCTCTCATGGAGAACATCGGTGAGATGATGGCCGTGCGCGCCCATGCCAAACCGATCGACTTTGTTGTGCGGGTATGTCCAGGTCTCCCTGAAGTGGTCTCCGGAGATCCAACAAGGCTTCGCCAGATCCTCGTGAATCTAGTGGGCAACGCAATAAAATTCACGGAAGCAGGTCAGGTTCTAGTTCAGGTCGAACCGGCCGAATCCGGTCAGTTCAGATTTTCTGTCTCGGACACCGGCATCGGTATCCCAGCCGAGAAGCTCGGGTCCATCTTTAACAGTTTCTCCCAGGCCGATACGTCTACCACGCGTAAATACGGCGGCACTGGGCTCGGTCTCAGCATCTGCAAACGACTGGTGGAGCTTATGGACGGCGACATCTCTGTGACCAGTACTCCTAATGTCGGTTCCAACTTTGTCTTCACGGTTCCGTTGCCGGTCATCCCGCTCAGCACAACGTCAGCAGACCCGAATCGCCTTGCCCTGCAAGGCACGCGAATTCTGGTCGTGGACGACCACCAACTGACACGTCTCGTCATCGCTGAGATCCTCTCGGAAGCTGGCGCGCTCGTCAACGACGCAGCGTCAGGTCCGCTTGCCATCGCCCATCTCCAGACCGCCCAGGCCAACAACCAGCCGGTGCAGCTCATGATCGTGGATCACCGCATGTCGGACATGGATGGTCTTGAACTCATGAACACCGTGCGGAGGATGCCGACCGGAAAAGACCTTCCCGTCCTCTTCCTTATCTCCGATACACAGCCGTCCGACCGCGCCCGTATGCAGGAGTTCGGCATCTCACATCAGATCATCAAACCAGTTTCGCGGTTGAGCTTACTCATGACGGCTCGAGATGCGATCATGGGACAATCGGCCCCTGCCATGCTCAGCCTGGACCAGGACCCCCCGCCCACTCGAGCGAGTCTCCGTCCACTTCGCATCCTGGTGGTGGACGATCTGGAAGACAATCGAGACCTTGTGATTCTCTTCCTGAAAAATCTGCCGTACGCCTTGGAGACAGCCGAAAACGGCGTGGAAGCCGTTGAAAAAATTCAGACCAATTCGTATGACATTGTCCTCATGGACGTGCAGATGCCGATCATGGATGGTCTCCAAGCCACGGCGACGATCCGTCAGTGGGAACGTGCGCAAGGTCGTCCACCAGTGCCCATCGTCGCCCTCACTGCCCAGGCCCTGGCTGAAGAGCGAGAGAAGAGTCTGGCGGCTGGTTATACGGCCCATCTGACGAAACCGATCAAGAAACCAGATTTACTGAAGGCTATCGAGGGCCATACCGGACTGATCCAAGACCAAGCCGCCTGACCGGTAAAGGAGGGTTTCGAGAATGAACAAACCGACTCTCTTTCTCGTCGAGGACGAAGAGGATACCGCCACCCTCATTCGAATGATTATGGAAGAAGAAGGCTACGACGTGGTCCATGCGAATGACGGCAAGCAGGCGCAGGTCAAGATTGATGCGCTACCACCGCCGGCTCTGGTTCTCCTGGATATGGAGCTGCCGCACATGCATGGGCTTGAACTCCTCGCCCATATTCGAAAAAAGTCGACATGGAACGGCGTCTCGGTCGTGATGTTGACCGCTGATGGCGATCAAACACACATCTGCAAAGCGATCATGGCCGGCGCATCTGATTATGTTTTGAAACCGTTTAAGCGAGAGCCCTTGCTGGCCAGGCTCGCTCGTTTTCGAGTACCTGGCTTGAAACGTCGTAGCGCCTGAAAGGAATACCGTTATGTCAGACGCTCCACTGAACACACCGTCGATAACTCCGCCTCCGGAGATCGTTCATATTGATTCCTCATTCGAACCCCTGATACCGCGCTTTATGGCGAATCGGAAAAAAGAAATCGTCACGATGCGGCAGGCCTTGAGTGGGCAGGACTTTGAGACGGTGCGGAGCGTCGCACATGGGATGAAAGGAGTCGGTGGGAGCTACGGATTCGACCGGGTTACGGAACTCGCCGCCGCCATTGAGCAGGCAGCCAAATCGGCAGATGCCACGAGCATCACCCGACAGTTGCATACCCTGGAAGCCTATGTGAATACCATCCAGATCGCCTACGACTGACTTGCGTTCGGCTGCTGCAACCAGGTCATCATCTCGCCGGTGGAATCCTTACGGCCATCATTTTTCCGTCATCAAATAGCCATTGAGTTGCGTCGGCAGCAATGCATTCTTGACCCGCTCAGGCAATGTCTTCGGATCTAGGCTCTTCTCGATCGAGAGCGATCGTTCCCGCGCCAAATCAATAATCGCCGCTTGATCGTGCGATGCATTCCGTTCATAGAGCATGATGACCGGACGCAAACGCTCCTGGCTATTGGTCTTGATCACCAACCCAAAGCTCCCGTCACTTAATTCCACAAATGAACCGGGCGGAAAGACGGTGACCGTGGCAATGAAGGGGTCAATTACGTCCGGGCCATATTTATTCCGCATCTTCGTGTAGAGATACGTCAACGCTTGGCTTGGACTAAGGTAGCGCGGTGACCGTCGATCACTGACCCGCAGATTATACTCGACAATCGTCCCGACCAATCGTGCCGTCTTGGTGATATCCCCGTTGATGAGCTTCTTGGGGTATCCCGTGCCGTCGAGATATTCCCGATGTTGGTGGACGATCTCGACGATCTCAGGAGCCACATCAGGCATAGCATCCAGAATTTCCTTGCCCAACTGAGGATACATCCGAACCAGCTTAGCTTCCGTGGGCGAGAGGTCTTCCTCGCTCTTGAGGCGGACTGCCAACGGAACCCGATTCATTCCGATGTTGTGAAAGAGGCCACCCATCCCGACATGTTCGGTTTCTTCAGGGCTGAGGCCTAGGGTCTTAGCCGTGAGCTTGGCAAGAGCGCTGACATTCATCGCCTGCATAGCCAACTCCTGGCCAGGTTCCGCTCGACTTTCTGCACAGACGAGACTCAGCAGGACAGGCTCTTGTGCCGTGACCTTGCCCATTGTCTCCGAGATCTTCATCGCCGCCTGCATGGTACTGGGCTGTCCGGCATTGGCCATGGCCATGATGACCGACACCTCAGTGATCGCCTTGGCATAGGTGCGCGAATTGTCTTCGATCGCCTGACGATGCTCGATCGCCGTCTGAAGCTGCCGCTGTTTCTCCTTGAGAATCGACTGCTCATCGGCCTCGGCATCCTTCTCGGTTTCCGCATCGACTTCGAATGGGCGGACGAGAGCCGAAGGCTGGCTCAGGGACTCGACGACATCGGCATGAGAGAGCGTGGGATCATAAAAGATCTTGGTGAGCCGATGCTTCAGAATAATGGCGATTTCCGTCGGCGAGGAGACCGTAAAGACATTGCGGACAAACGGATGCTCCATCCAGGAATGATCGATCTTGATATAGAGTCCGACTCGGAGCAGAGCTGGGTCAAGCGGGAGCCACGCCACAGTACAGGTCGTCCTTTGCTACTACTTACTTTGGATTCCAATCTGTTACAGAGTCTCTCCTACCATATCATGCATCTCTCCACCAGAGACCTTAGGCCCTACCTAGGGCCATTACACTCATGCCTGAACAACCCCATCTCGGTATTTCAGCTGTGTTGGAGTCGAGAGACGCGTGCGGAGCATCGCACAGGCTCCTGATGCTCCGATTCTTAGAACTTGTCACTAGTTGGGTATTTTGCCTTTCGCCGCCCCGTATAATACTTTGCGACCTCTGGTCGCCTCGAAATGTTCAGCCGCTTATAGAGGGCCCGAAGACGAATCCTCAGCGTTACCAGCGAAACCCTGAGTTAGTGCGCAATCTCTTTATTGATCTTCCCGGCCCTCATGAGTGCCAGCACTCGAATCTCGTCTTCTGAACTCTCGTTCAACCGTTGGAATGGCACCCCCCTCTCTCCCCATGAGATGATGTGGAGAACCAAGTGAGGATCCATGATGGCCATCCCTTCGGAGACGATTTCAATCCCTCTGACGACGGCTTCAGCTGAGGTCTTCTTCGACAGATACCCCTGCGCGCCCACAGGAATGGCAGACCGCAAGAGGTGCTGATCATCTCGGTTTGTGAAGAACAAAACACTGGTCTCGGAATAAGATTCTTGGATCGTACGTTATAGGTCGATCCCACTCACCTGTCCCATTTGCACCTCCTAGACCACGATGGTTGGACGACAGATCTGTACGGCAGACAACGCGTCGGCTGTGGACTATGCGGTTCCAACGACACGAAGATGAGAACCCTTGGCCAGAGTCTCCCGTATCTCCTCCAACACGAACGGTGATGCATCAACCAGCAACAGGCGCGCGTGGTCCCGGGTTCCTATCGATGATGGTCATACGTGCGGTTCGCTTCGGCAAGAGCGGACCACCCCACTATTGAGCGTCGATCTGATACCCAACACGACAACTGCCACCGGAGGACTGCCGTCACACCAATCACAGTGGCACATCTCAGCCGACTCAATTGCGAGCAAGTGGACTGACCAGAAAGAGGTGCCCACGGATGCGAAAGCAATTCATGTTCCTTGCTTCGGAGGAGATAAGACTCTCGAGTAATGGATTGAACGGAGTCAGATGCGGCTGAGAAGGCTGGTTCACATATGCACCACGGTACACATCAACACAGGGAATTCTGTCGAGAATGTCACATTGCAACGGGCCAAGAGGACTACTTCCCTGTGATCACATACCCTTTCAGTTTCGTCGTGAGGAGTGCCTCCTTCACCCGATCCGGGAGTCCTTTGGGATCTAATGCTCGTATGATCGAGAGCGAGCGTTCCCGTGCCAAATCGATGATGGCCGGCTGATCGTGTGATGCTTGCCGCTCATAGAGCATAATGACGGGCCGTAACCGCTCCTGTGTATTACTCTTGAGTACCAATCCAAAACTGCTGTCGTCCAATTCCACAAATGACCCAGGCGGAAACACTGTGACGGTCGCAATAAACGGCTCGATTACGTCCGGCCCATACTTGTTCTTCAGCTTTGTATAAAGATACGCGAGCGCCTGTCCTGATCCGAGATAGCGTGAAGACCGCTGATCGTTGGTAAGCAGATTGTACTCGACGATCGCTCCAACCAATCGTGCCAGCTTGGAGATGTCGCCGTTAATAAGCCGCTTGGGAAACCCAGTGCCATCAAGATATTCCCGGTGTTGATAGACAATCTCGATGACTGCCTCAGGCACACCAGAAATCGCTTCAAGAATCTCCTTGCCGAGCTGCGGATACATCCGAAGCAGCTTGACTTCCGTCGGAGACAAATCCTCCTCATTTTTCACGCGAACCGCCAGCGGGACTCGACTCATCCCGATGTTGTGAAACAAGGCACCCATTCCGACAAACTCCGTTTCCTCCTGACTGAGGCCGAGTGTTTTTGCAGTCAATGTGGCCAGTGCGCTGACATTGATACCCTGCATCGCCAATTCCTGTCCCGGTTCAGGTCGGCTCTCCGCACAGACCAGGCTGAGTGCCACCTCCCCCTGACTGACAACATTACCCATATTCGACAGGATTTTTGAGGCGGAACGCAACATATCCGCTTGTCCCGCATTCGCCATGGCCATCATGACCGCAACCTCATTCGTCGACTCACCATAGACACGAACATTCTCTTCGATGGCTTTCCGATGCTCGACGACAGTCTGAAGCTGAAGATGCTTTTCCTTCAGAATCGAGGCTTCATCGGCCTCGGCATCCTGTGCCGTCTCAGCATCAATTTCGAATTCTTTCACTGGAATTGATGGATCGGTAATGGCGGCGACGACATCGGCATGCGAGCGTTCGGGGTCGTAGAGCAGCTTCGTGAGCTGGTGTTTCCGAATAATGGCGATTTCAGTCGGCGAGGAAACCGTGAAGATATTGCGGACGAAGGGATGGTCCATCCAGGCGTGATCGATTTTGATATAGAGCCCAAGGCGAAGCAGAACCGGATCAAGCGGCAACCAGGGCATCAACTACTCTCCTTTTCCGCGCTGTGAGGATCGCACAAACGTCGAGTCCGGTCTGACACGCGCAATTCTGCAACCTCCACAAAGCACAAATGGCGCACCCCTCCGCTCTTGCACCAGAGCCTTGGAATGCGCCATCAACTGACAGGTCTTGCTCCTGCCCGCTAGGCGGTTCGAGCCTTCCGCTCGACCAATCTACCTCGACTGTATCAAACCGTTATCGGATCAGAAACAAAAAACGCAAAGGACAATCGGACTCGGACACCGGCTCAACTGGTGGCACCAGCATCAGCTTGCGACAGCCCCTGAGCCAGCCTCAGTCTTCTGTCCCGTCTTCCATTCGAAGCGACCCAGATTCGCCCAGTCCATCTGCCTTAAGCAAGTCTTCGATCTTTCTTCGTAAGAGCCCCAGCTCCTTGGATCGAAAGGCGAACTTTGTCTTCTCCAGCACCTCCACTGTGCCTTCCAATGCTTCCCGGTAGGCCACGCGTCTTGGACAGTCCAACACACGACACACATCCGCCGTCGCCTTGGTTGGGGCTGTCGATGGATTCGCCATGACCGCACGAATCCCCGTCGCCAGGGTAGCCATCTGTCCCACACTTTGACTCAGAAATGCCTCGATCGACCATGTCAGCTCCCGCTCGTTGGCCATCGTTCCTGGCCTCGACAGGAGCTCCCGCACATGATCCAGTGCGGTCCCGACTCGATCCGTTTCATCCTGCGCGACATCCGTCATGCGCAGAATGCGCGACTTTTCCGAAGCCTGTTTGACAGCTCGAAGCAAATCCAGCCAGTCAACCGGTTTAAGTAAGTAGTCTGTGAATGATAGACGGAGCGCTTCCACAGCTGTTTGTACGGAGGGATAGCCGGTCACTAACACGATGGGAAGCGAAGGGAACCGCCTCCGGATATCATGGAGAAATTCGAACTGCATATTACCCGGCATTCGAATATCGGAGAGAAGCACATCGTGTTGACTCGTCAATAATCGACTGGCTTCCTCCGAGTCCTGTGCGCAATCACAGCGATACCCCTCCTGCTCAAGAAGCTTGGCCGTAGACAGACGAAACGTATCTTCGTCGTCGGCCAGTAGAATTCTTGGAGACTCATGTCTCATGTGTCAGCACCTCCTTGATGATGTTCCGTTGAGCCGTAGAATGGTTCTCAGCGATGGACTGTGGCAAGACCACTGAAAATGTTGAGCCGCTCCCCGGTTCCGTCTGGACGTCGATCCTTCCACCCATCGCCATCACCAGGCTCTGAGACACCGAGAGCCCCAACCCCATTCCCTTCTGATCCTTCTCTGTCTTGGTCGTAAAGAATGGGTCGAAGATATGCGGAAGCACGTCGGGCGAAATCCCATCCCCCTCGTCGGATACACTAATCACCACCAGGCTCTGGTCCTGGTGGACCTTCACCCTGATCGCTCTTCCATGAGCCGATGAATCGATGGCGTTCTGAATGAGATTCATTAGGACTTGCAACAGGTCGCTTTGTGGAACGACCAGGTTTGTGGACGAGGGCGGCAGGCTGACAGAGAACAGAATGCCCTGCTGCGAGAGACGTTTGGCAAACAACTCTTCCAAATCACGGCAAAGAAGCTGCAGATCGACCGCTTCCACCCGGCTCGGTTCCTTTCGATAGAGCTGATACATATTGCGGACAATAGCCGCCACGCGGGCAATTTCCCGATCGATCATCTCGACAAATTCAGCGTGGGGATGAGCCCGGTCGACGGCCTGTTTGACCAGCGTGAAGGCGTTCTTGATACCCGCAATGGGATTATTGATTTCATGGGCAACCGCAGCAGCCAACTGACCGACTGCGGCGAGCTTCTCGACCTGTGCTCGCTGTGACTCTAATGTGGCGATTTCGGCCGTCCGTTCGGCCACCTGCCGTGCTAATTCCTCTGTATGGCGGGTCATCTGAAACTCCAGCTGCTTGCGCCCGGTAATGTCCCGGCCCGCCACCAGACGAACGTCCTGTCCCCGATACCGATAGGGCCGAGCAACGACTTCGCCAAGAATGGGCGAGCCGTCCTTGCGACGCCCGACGAACTCATAGGGCCCGCTTGCACCATCTTGCAACTTGCGCACCACGTACTCGTGGGACTCCTCGGCGATCAGATCCCACATGGACCGGCCGATGAGCTCGCCCGATTCATAGCCGAACATTCGCTCTAACCCGGTATTTACCTCAAGCAAAATGCCCTGATCATGGATGGCAATACCATCGAACGTGGCCTCTGTCAGTAGCTTGTAGCGCAGTTCACTTTCGCGGATAACTTCCTCGGTCCGTTGGCGTTCGGTGATATCGCGCACAGTGGAGTACGAAAGCTCTTGTCCGTTGTGAAGCAGATATTTGGCCAGGACTTCGACCGGATAGATCGCTCCAGTTTTACTCCGATGCCGCCTCTCCAGTCGCATTCCCTGCGAGTGGGTAAACTCCTCCCACATTTTCCGCCACACCTCCAAGGAACAATCAGGATCGATGTCCATGACCGACATCGTCAAGAGTTCTTCTTTGCTATACCCCAAAGAGCAGCAGGCCGATTCATTCGCGTCGAGAAAGTATCCGTTCGAACCGATGATGAAGATTTGATCGGCAGCGTGATCGACGGCATATTGGGTCCGCTTCAGTCGGTCTTCAATCCGCCTCCGTTCCGTCACATCACGCACGATCGCACAATCGAGCTCCTGCCCATTGTGGCACAGATAGTTCGCCACCACTTCCACCGGATAGATCTCACCCGACTTACTGCGATGCCTGGTTTCGAACCGAAGCTGTTTCTTTTGTCTCACTTGCGCCCAGCATGCGGCCCATGCTTCGGGGGGAAAATCCTGATCAATCTCCATCATCGACATCGTCAGAAGTTCTGTTTTGGTATAGCCCAACCGGCAACAGGCCGACTCATTCACGTCGAGAATATGTCCGTTCGACCCGATAACGAATATTTGGTCACCGGCGTGGTCGACAGCATATTGAGTCCGTTCCAGCCGGTCTTCTATTCGTTTCCGTTCAGCAACTTCTTCTTGTAATGTACTATTGGCTGTCGCCAGTGCGATCGTCCGCTCCACGACCCGCTGCTCAAGCTCGGTGTGGGCCTTCCACAGCGCCTCCTCAGCATTTCGCTGATCGGTGATATCGGAAATGGAGCCGACCATCCGCACCGGCCGGCCAGAAGCCTCCCACACAGCCTGCCCCTGGTCACGAAACCAACGATATGTCCCATCCTTCATCTTCACGCGCAGCTGGATATCGTAGGGCGCGTGATGGTCTAAATGCCGACGCAGGGCTTGGTCGAAATAATCCACATCAGTAGGATGGATACGTGTCCTCCATGCGCCATGCGACGGGACCACGTCACCTAGCTTCTCGCCTAACAACTCGACGGTACGCTCGGACCAAGACACGCCTCCGGTCAGAATATTCCAGTCCCAGATGCCATCTCTGGTGCCTCGAACGGCCAATTCAAACCGTTCTTGGCTGGCTCGTAACGCCTCGTCGATCCTACTTCGCTCTAATTCGGCTGCCGCCCGCGCAGCAAACACCTGAAGAATCGCTTTTACCCGATCCAGCTCAGAGAGCGGCTTGTCATCGATGACACAGATGTGTCCCAACGCTGCTCCAGACCCATCCCGTAGGAGAATGCCGAGATAGCTTTCGGCACCAAACTTGGCGAGATCAGCGTTATTCGGAAAGAGCTGCTGTAGTCCAGACTTATAACTCGCGAATCCATCACGCACCACCACCTCGCACGGTGTCCCGGCCAGCGCATACTCAGCCGGACAGATCCAGTCCTCACTACTCCACATTGCACGTATGGACGCTCGAACCGGAGGGTTGCCATGAAGATCGGTGACCGCGGCATACTTGACACCCAGCGCACTCACAATCTCCTTGACGAAGACCGGGAAAAAGGCCTTGCCGGTCACCGCTCCGGTCCCACGAACAAGGGCCTTCATAGCACTCTCGTCCCGTTTTCGCTCACCGATATCGCGAACGAAGGCGCAGTGGAATTCCTGACCGTCATGGGCCAGGAACGCTACACGGATGTCGATGGGAATCCGCCGGCCGTTTTTCGTCAGATGGACCGTCTCCAGGGACATTACTTTCTTGTCTCTCATCTCCGCCCACCACCCAGGCCACACCGCCACAGGAAACTCCGGATTCAGGTCGTGGACCGTCATGCGCAAGAATTCCTCTTTGGTATAGCCCAGCATCGTGCTGGCTGCATCGTTGGTATAGAGGATCCTGGCCTGAGGATCGATCCAGTAGACCGCATCCACCGCTTCGTCCATTGCAAACTGCGTACGTCGGAGGTTTTCGTCAGTCTGTTTGCGAGCAGTAATATCCAGGGTTGCCCCAATCAGATGCGTCACCTGGCCATCACCATCACTAACGGCATGACCTCGTATATCGGTCCAGATGATCGTGCCGTCCTTTCTGACCATGCGCAATTCATAGTTGTAGTCGTCGACCTCGCGCCTCAGGATCCGCTGCCAGTGAGCCATCGCAATGGCTTGATCCTCCGGGTGGACGAGATTGAGCCAGACAAGAGGGTCGACTGAGAGCTCATCCGGCTCATACCCGAACATCGCTTTGAGATTCTTATCGCCATAGTAGGTGCCTGCCTGCACATCTAATTCCCAAACCCCGACTTTCCCCACTGCGGTGGCCCTGGCAAACCGGTCTTCGTTCAGCTGCATGGCCTGTTCAATGCGTTTCCGTTCGGTGATGTTTCTTAACGTGCCCACCATGCGAATGGGGCTTTCCTGCCCGTCTCGATAGACCACACCGTTCCCCTCAACCCACTGCACCTCGCCCGTCGGCAGTATGATCCGGTGTTCCGTGCGGTAGGGTTGTTGACCGCTGAGTGCGCACTGGATATCCGCCTGCAGCCTCTGAAGGTCTTCCGGATGTATGACTCGCTGATAGGCTTCAAACGTGCCATCGAACGAGCCGCGAGGCAGTCCCTTTACTTCTTCGCAGTTCTCTGACCAGATGATCTGGTTGGTGAGAATATTCCAATCCCAGATCGCCAATTGAGCGATGTCCGTCGCCAGACGGAGACGATCTACTTCGTCCTGATTCGCTTGTTCGAGCCTTTTCCTCTCAGTGATGTCGACGGCGATACCGCCGAGCAATGGTCGCTGTCCAACCGTGAGGGGAAACTTGATAACGAGCCAATCCCGAACGGTGCCGTCCGGATCTCGCAACGGTACTTCAGTCTGAAGAATCTGACCGGCGGCAAGTACCGCCTCATCGTCCTGAGAAAGCCTGGTTGCGGTATCCATCGGCAAGAAGTCAAACACTGTCTTACTTTTTGCTTCTTCTCTCGATATATGAGATAGCGTCTCGAACTGCGAGTTCACATAGACATAGCGACCCACGCCATCCTTGATGAAGATGACCGCAGGACTATGGCGCATAAATGCTTGGAACCGCCCTTCACTTTCTTGCAAGGCCGTAGTCACCCTAGTATGTTGGATGATCAGGGCGGCAATCTGGCAGACTCGCCCGAGAATCTTTAAATCGGCCGGCTGAGGCTCCTGCGGCTCATCATGGTATACCGCAAGTGTTCCGAGCACCCTATTGTTCGAACTGATGATCGGCAGCGACCAACAGGCCTTTAGCCCATAGGTCAGGGCCACTGAGGCGTAGTCCTTCCACAAGGGATCAGTCGCAATGTCTCTCACGATGGTAGGTGTTTGAAAATAAGCAGCACTTCCGCAGGATCCACTCATAGGCCCGATAGGAATACGCTTAATGGCCCGATTGTATTCATCAGGAAGGTTGGGCGCCGTCGCCAGCGACAGATACGCTCCGTCCTCATCAGCGAGCATGACGGAGCAGAGCATGGGAGGCGCAAGGCTCTCGACGGCCTGGCAGACAAACCCAAGTACGCACTCAAGAGTTTCTCCCTTGGCCACCAGTTCCAATGCCTGCTTTTCTGCATCGTGAAGAGCTTCTTCTCGCTTCCGCTCGGTCACATCCCACACAAAGCAAAAATGGCCAGAGACTCTCCTTCTTGACCCATCGTGCTTGACCAGCACCACTCGTTTGTAGATGATACCTCCATCTTTTTTTACCCCGCGCAGTTCCACCTCTGCTTTCCCAATCTCGAGCATCCTGGCGAATGCCGTCAGAACGGATGGCCGGTCATCCGGATGCACCGTGATCTCCCATGATTGTCCGATCAGATCGTCAGGATGATAGTCCAACAGAGCAGCATACTGCTGATTCACAAAGACATAGCACCCGGCATCATCGAGTTTGGAAATCCCCTCCATGGCCAATTCCACGGCGGTAGACGCCTCGAGTACGACAGATTGACATTCAGCAACTGACTGTTGTTCGAGCGGGTTCGTGGCGGATGCCCCCTCTGCTCGCGCAGGATTTTCCGGTTCACACTTGTCTTGAGCGCTAGACTTGATCTGCCCGCTTTGTTTGGTGTGATCAGCCACTCAAACGTCTCCCCAAAAGCATACCGATCAGGACAACTCGCGGAGCGCCATCGGCTGGGCATCGCGGCAAACCCATCGCCCAGGGAATCACAGGATGCTGCGTTCGTGAGAGGATCAATAGACGGAGTCTGGCCAGAGACAACGGCGCGGAGGTTGGATGAACTTCACACAGGCCTAATGATACAGCCTTATCCACCCAGCCTCCAGTGCTATGAGCACGATGGCGGTAGGATCTACGCTCTTTTGAGACTGTTGTCCATAGAGCCTTTTGTCAGTACGGATGGCCTTAGAACAATAACTGAGGAAAGGCGGGGCGCCTCACAGCGCCCTGGTTCTGACGGCTCAGATTGCAATGGGTGAGGGAAGGGACTCGTGCGGCGGCTGGATCATCCAGCCGCCACATCTGATGAGGTTACTTACCCTGTGGACTAGAATTCCTCGAAGTCATCCCCCGAGCTATGGCGGTCTTTGCCATTACCCGGTGCCACGCCGGCCGGTTGTTTGTGTTCCACCGACTTGCCGACAGCCGGCTTTTTCGCCGCAACCTTGCCGACCGCGGGCTTGGTCACCGGCTTGGGGCTCGCATGGCTCACCGAAGCCCGTACGGCGTGATGGCCTTCAGCCTGTGCAATCTTGAAGACCTCCACTTGCCGCATGAGCTCCTGGGCTTGGTCCTTCATGGACTGAGCTGCGGACGTCGTTTCCTCGACGAGCGCCGCATTTTGCTGTGTCGTCTCGTCCATGGACATGATGGCCTTGTTCACCTGGTCGATGCCGCTCGCCTGTTCCTGTGAAGCGGCGGTGATCTCCGCGATGATGTCGGTGACACGCTTGACGGAGCTGACGATCTCCTCCAGCGTCTTGCCGGACTGGTTCACCAACTCGCTGCCGTCAGTCACCCGTTGAATCGACTCATTGATCAATCCCTTGATCTCTTTTGCCGCAGTGGCCGACCGTTGCGCCAAGTTGCGGACCTCTGCTGCGACGACGGCAAATCCACGTCCATGTTCTCCGGCTCTGGCCGCTTCCACGGCGGCGTTCAAGGCCAAGAGATTCGTCTGGAACGCGATCTCGTCGATCACGGTGATGATGTCGGCGATCTTCTTGCTGCTCTTGTTGATCTCGCCCATTGCATCGACGGCTTTCTTCGTAACGGCGCCTCCCTTGTCTGCCGTATCGCGAGCCGCGATGGCCAACTGGTTGGCCTGTTTGGCATTGTCGGCATTCTGTTTCACCGTCGAGGTCATTTCTTCCATCGACGCAGAGGTTTCTTCGAGCGCCGAAGCCTGTTCGCTCGTACGTTGCGACAGGTCTTCATTCCCCTTCGTGATCTGCTCTGCGCCTGCCGTCACGGACTCCACGGCATCACGCACCGTGGACATGGTATTGGTCAAATTGGTCAATGCCGCGTTGACACTGGCCTTGATCTTCTCGAGCTGACCCTCGTAGGCTCCGCTCATGGACAGCGTCAAGTCACCCTGTGCCAAGGCTCCGAGCGACTGTTGCGCTTCAGCCATACAGGCTTCCAACTGAGCCTGCGCATGTTTCTGCGCCGTGATGTCGATCGCAAACTTCACCACTTTGAATGCTCTGCCCATCTCATCCTTGATCGGGTTGTAGGAAGCTTGGACCCACACCTCTTTCCCACCCTTGCTGATGTGCCGATAGACACCGGCATCAAACTCTCCTCGGTTCAACTTCTGCCAGAACACGGTATATTCTGACGAATTCGTCCAGGCACTGTCGCAGAACATGCGGTGGTGCTGCCCCTTGACCTCATCAAGGCTATATCCAACGGTTTTCAAGAAGTTCTCATTCGCCGACATAATGGTCCCGTCGAGTTTGAACTCGATGGTGGCATAGGACTTGTTGATGGCATCCATGATGCCTTGCATGTTCTGGCGTTGAATTTCCTGTTCCGTAATATCGTACCGGACTCCCAGATATTTGCGGGGCTTCCCGGTCTTCTTATCGACAAACGGTGCAATCACTGCATCCACATAGTACGGCGTGCCGTCTTTTGCTCGGTTTTTGACCACGCCCCGGAAGATCTGGCCCCGGCCAATGGTGCCCCACATCTGCTTGAACACCTCTTTGGGCATGTCCGGGTGGCGCGTCGTATTGTGTCCAAACCCAATCAATTCGTTCTTGGGGTATTTGGAAACCTGAAGGAACTTCTCGTTGACCGACATAATGTCGCCCTTGAGGTTGGCCTCTGACACGATGCTGGTCGTGTTCATGATGCCCTCACGAACCTCAAGCTCATCCCGCATGTGTATGATTTCCGTTTGCTTGGCGGTTACATCGGAAGCGAACTTCACGACCTTGTAGGGTTTGCCCTTGGCATCCATCAACGGGTAATAGGCGGCCTGAATCCAGATGTCCTTGCCTCCCTTACCGACCCGCTGATAGGTGCCGGCATCATACTCGCCTCGATTCAGTTTCTGCCAAAACGCCGCATAGTCGGGTGAACTCGTATAGGTTGGATCGCAAAACATCCGATGGTGCTGCCCTTTGATCTCATCGAGGGTATACCCCAGCGTCTTCAAAAAATTGTCGTTGGCGGTGATGACCGTCCCGTCCATATTGAATTCAATGACGGCCTGCACTTGGTCAATCGCCTTCAGTTTCGCAACCAGCTCTTCGACATTCACATTGTCCATGGATCGTCCTCCCTCCTTATTAGTGTGCTGGATGCGAATCCGCATCGCAGAATCATCGGCTACGTCGACAGACGCCTCGTCTTCGTTCTGATTCAACTCAGGGTCCATACTGCGCTCCCCTCTCTCCTCATGATTACGCCGCTTTCTCTGCTTTCGTGCCATCCTGCATCTCGTCATCGAGCAACAGGCGATCCATGTCCAGGAGCGCCACTAGCTTGTCGTTCGATTTTCCGATCCCATTCAAGAAGCTCACGTCCACTTTGGCTCCGAACTGCGGCGGCGGCTGGATATCCTTTTTATCGATGTTCAACACGTCCGAGACGGCATCCACCACCAGGCCCATGACCTTGTCACGCACGACGACGACAATGATCACGGTAAAGGCCGTGTAATCGATGGTCGGCATATTGAATTTGGTGCGAAGTTCGATGATCGGCACGATGGTGCCGCGCAGATTCAATACGCCCTTGATATGCGAGGGTGTATTAGGGATCTTCGTGACGGCGGTGTAGCCTTTGATCTCCTGGACGCGGAGAATATCCACGCCGTAGAGCTCCTCCCCCAAATTAAACGTGAGAAACTGGCTCCCATCCGTGGTCAGCCCGATCTGCTGATTCAGCTCCTTGGTCGCGGTTTCGAGCGCTGCTGCCGCCATAATTCCTCCTTCATTGGGCCTGTCGCCCCTCGTACGATACGTCTTGCCTGACTACCCATTACCCCGACCGTCTCTCGGGCTCGACATGGCTCTATCGGCTCTCAAGTAAAAAACTTTACTCCTCCGCGACTCCTACCCGCGTACTCCCTGCCACACCATGTCATGTCGGATTTCCTTTTGGGGATGGAGTCGCCGCGCACGCTCCAGCAACACACCTGTGGATTCAGGAAACTGCGGATCCGGTACGCAGCAGTCCCCGATCGGACAGGCAGACACACATTGGGGGTCGGCAAAATGTCCGACACATTCCGTACACCGATCGTGAGAAATGACATAGGTGGTCCCGTCAAGCCCCTGTCCCTCACTCACGCGATAGCCATTGGATTCAGCCTCGGCACGTTTCTCAAAAATCGCCTGATTGGGGCAGGCAGCCAGACAGGCGTCACAAGAGATGCAATTGTTATTGATGAGCAACGCCATGATGCAACCTCCCATCGTTCACATGTGAACGTGACACGTTCACACCGCCAACAGCAGATGCCCCATCTTCTCTTTCTTGGTCCGCAAGTACTTGAAATTCATCCGGCCCGGATGGATCTCCAACGGCACCCGCTCCACGACTTTCAAGCCATACCCTTCGATGCCGATGATTTTTCTCGGGTTATTCGTCATGAGCCGGATAGACCGAAGACCAAGGTCGACCAGAATCTGCGCTCCAACGCCGTAGTCCCGCAGATCAGCCTGAAACCCCAGCTGTAAATTGGCTTCGACCGTGTCGCTGCCTCGGTCTTGGAGTCCATAGGCTTTGATCTTGTTGAGAAGACCGATCCCCCGCCCCTCTTGATTGAGATAGAGCAACACCCCTCGGCCTTCCCGCTCGATCAATTCCATCGCCCGATGCAACTGATCGCCGCAATCACAACGCAACGATCCAAGGACATCGGCCGTCAGACAGCCGGAGTGCACACGGACCAGCATGGGTCGGCTTGGCTCAATGGTCCCTTTCACCAACGCCAGATGGGTGCTGCCGTCGACCGTATTCTGATAAGCGATCGCCTCGAACGCTCCGAACTTGGTGGGCAACTGCGTGCTTGCCGCTCGCGTCACGAAGGGCTCACGTTTCATTCGATATTCAATAAGTGATTTAATGGTGATCATCTTGAGCTTGTGCTTGGCCGCAAAGCGCGACAAGGCTGGGACTCGGGCCATCGTGCCGTCCTCATTCATGATCTCGCAGATCACGCCTGCCGGATACAGTCCGGCCAACCGTGCCAGATCGACAGATCCCTCCGTCTGCCCGGCACGCTTCAAGACCCCTCCGTGCTGCGCCTTGAGCGGAAAGATATGGCCCGGTCTGGCAAGATCGGCTGGCTTGCTCTTGGGATTGATGGCGACCTGAATCGTTTTGGCCCGATCGACGGATGAAATCCCCGTTGTGATGCCCTGCTTTGCATCGATCGACACGGTGAAGGCTGTCCCGAATGTGGCGGTATTGTCTGCTGCTTGCTGGGGAAGATGCAGCTCTTCAACCCGCTGAGGCGTCAAGGCCAAACAGATCAGCCCGCGCGCATGCTGAGCCATGAAATTGACGGCTCTCGAGGTGGCATATTGAGCGGCAATGACGAGATCGCCCTCATTCTCCCGATCTTCGTCATCGATCAAAATGATGAACTTGCCTTGTTTGATGTCGCGGAGCGCGCCTTCGATACTGTCAAACGTCTTCGGACTCATCTCGCCTCACAACGAAGAGTGTCTGGTTTCTAATGCTAGGTTTCGAGGGGTTGACTGCGACTCGCGCAAGCTCTGTCCAAAACCCGAAACCTTCCAACTCGAAACAAACGTGCCCCCTTACGCCACGGCTGATACCGGCGTGCCCTGCCGCGCAATTTCCAGCAACCCTCGCACGTCGAGAATAAATCCGACGGTGCCGTCTCCCAAGATCGTGGCCCCGGCGATTCCTTCCACCTTCCTGAAGTTTTGCTCCATGCTCTTGATCACGACCTGCTGCTGCCCGAGAATTTCGTCCACCATGACCGCCACCCGCTCCCCTTCGGTTTCGAGAATCAACAAGATCGACTTCATGGGGTTGGTATATTCGGGTTCCAGGATAAACACCTCGTACATCCGAATCATCGGAAGATAGGTACCTCGGACATTGATCAGTTCGCCCTTGCCTACCACGGTTTTGATGGTGCCTGCTTTGGGTTGGATCGACTCCAGAATCGAGAGCAACGGGACGATGTAGGTTTCCTTGCCGACCCGAACCGTCATCCCTTCGATGATGGCCAGCGTGAGCGGCAACTTCAGCGTAAACGTCGTTCCCTTTCCTGTGACGGTCTTGATACTGACTGTCCCTCCGAGGGCTTCAATGTTCCGCTTGACGACATCCATGCCGACGCCGCGACCGGAAACATCCGTCACCTTTTCGGCCGTGGAAAATCCAGGGCGGAAGATCAACGGCCAAATCTGGTCGTCGGAGAGTTTTTCGTTTTCCCCGATCAACCCCTGCTTGATGGCCTTTGCGATAATTTTGTCTCGGCTCAGGCCCCGTCCGTCGTCTTCCACTGTGATGCAAATGCTTCCACCTTCGTGAAATGCATTGAGCCGGATCGTTCCCACTTCCGACTTATTGTTGTCGAGCCGTTCTTCCGGTGGTTCCAGCCCATGATCGGCCGAATTCCTGACCAGATGTGTCAGCGGATCACCGATGGATTCGATGACCGTCTTATCCAACTCGGTTTCTTCTCCGGAGAGCACCAGCTGAATCTTCTTTCCCGCTTTCGTCGACAAATCACGGACCAATCTCGGAAACCGGCTGAATGCGGTCCCGATCGGAAGCATGCGGATGCCCATCACCCGTTCTTGAATCTCTCTGGTGTTGCGCTCCAACTGCGCGACTCGCTCGAGTAAGACCGGTAACTGCTTGATCTCGAAGCGCGACCCCAAATCGCTCAACATGGATTGGGTGATCACGAGTTCTCCGACAAGATTGATCAGTTTGTCGATCTTCGCTGTATCCACACGAATGGAGGTCGTGTCGGTTTTCTTCGTGTGGGACGCCGCTTCCTGTTGTCGTTGAGTATTGAGCGCTTGTTCCAACTGACGTGGAGTGACGGCCTTCTGCTCAACCAGAATCTCGCCGACTCGCTTCTGCTGGGATAATGCCTGTTCAAGGACCGCCGGTGACACCACGCCGCTCTCGACTAAAATCGTGCCGAGGGGCTTGGGACCACCATCCTCCTGAGGCCTGAGGGATGAGGGATGAGGGGTGATGGACGGAATAGAATCGTATGCTGCGTTGCTCCTCACTCCTGACTCCTGACTCCTGATCTCTTCGATTGAGAGTGTGCTGTCCTCATGGACAAACTCGAAGACAGACTCAATGGTCTTCTGATCCTTGCCGGTGAGGAGTTGTAACTCCCAGGAGAGGTAGCACTTTTCCGGGTCGATCTCGGCCAAATCCGGGACTCGAGACATGTCAAGTGTCACCGAACTTAGATCTCCAAAACCATTCAACTCCTTTAAGACCTGCAAGGGATCAAGTCCGCGTTGAAACAACCACTCCGGCGGCGTCCACTTGATAAGATAGCTGCGTTCTTGGCTGGCAGACTGCGGCGAAACAGCGACGGACTGCTTCTGTGGCACGGCAGGTGGCTGCGCACCCGATGCAGACGCCAGCTCTGCCGTCAGGCGCTGAACCACCTCATCGTCCACCGCCCCCCCTGACTTCACCGCTTCAATTAACGCCTTCAAGCAATCGGTGGACTTGAGCAGCAAGTCGGCGATCGGCGGGGATACCGCTTTCTCCCCGTTTCTGAGCAAATCGAGCAAGGTCTCCATCTTATGGGTAAATTGCGTCACAGCATTGAATCCGAACATCCCGCTCGCCCCCTTGATCGAATGGGCCGAACGGAAGATCTTGGCGAGCAACTCAAGATCCTTCGGATACTGTTCCAGCGCCAATAAGCCTTCCTCGACGATCGCTAAATGCTCGGCTGCTTCTTCGAAAAAGGCTTCCTGGAATTGTGCGAATTCGTCACTCATGGGATCCTCGATGGGAGTTTCGTGTTGCTCGCCTCAACGACCCGCTACTCGATATGCAAAACACGACACGCGTCACTTCTTACGTTTGTTGATTAGGCCGGCAGCACCTTCGCGATGGTCTTCAGAAGTGTTTCTGGATTGAACGGCTTGACGAGCCATCCTGTTGCTCCGGCTTCCTTCCCGGCTTGCTTCTTCTCAAGCGCCGATTCGGTCGTGAGCATTAGAATCGGCGTAAATTTGAACGCGCTCAATTTGCGCAATTCCTTGATGAGGGTAATCCCGTCCATCTCAGGCATATTGAGATCAGTCACCACAATATCCATCTTGCCCGCCGCCGCAGCCTTGTTCACGGCGTCTTTCCCATGCTCGGCCTCCACAACGGTGAAGCCGGCGTTGGTCAGCGTGAAGGCGACCATCTGGCGCATCGTTGGCGAATCATCCACGATCAGCGCGGTCTTACTCATATTCCCCTCCAGGGCCAATCCCTTGCACATGTCGGTTGTTCATGACCATCACTAGACTTCCCGCCTTTCTAAGCAGAACCCTTCCGCGCGACTAAAACAGCGTCACCGAATCCTCGCCATTGTCGGAGGCTTCCACCGGCACAGGCTCTTGATATTGGGGTTGGAGCGCAGCATGATGCAGACGGCGCTCTGCTTCCATGGTGTAGTTTTGCTCGATCCGTTCAAGTCCGGCTAACTCTTGGGCCGTCTCCTCCGTGAGCGGGCCTTCCTGCAGAATCTGAAGGTGCCGTTTGAATTGATCTAACGCTTGCCCCACATGCTCCAACTTTTGCCGGGTAATGTCCTGAAACTGCATCGCCACGACGACCTTGGAGATAACTTCGGCCCGTGCAGTGGACGTCATCGTCTCGGCACCAGACGCGAGCGCTTGCAACTGCACCAGTAGTTCAACCGCAGCACGCTCCGTTTCGGCTGTTACCGCAGTCATTTGTGCCTTTAATGCTGGGATCATGCGGACGGCCCCGTCGGCAAACGTATTCCACGCTCGGCGATGGGCGAGCAACTCCGTGATCGAGGTCCTCTCCCCAATAGACGATCTCTGAGAGTCTCCTTCTTGAGCGCTCACGATCCTCATTGTTCGAGTGTGTTGGCTATGGTCGACTGTCCGAGGACGACGTCGATCCTGAGCTGACGACTTGCCGCACGATGAAACACCACTCTGTTCGTCATACAGCCAGAACGCCTTATTCACTCAACTGGTCTGTGAAGCCGAGTTGTTTGAGTTTGTCCTGCAAATCCTGGGGGATCCCCATCACCAGCATGCGCGCCTGCTTGCGAGCCGATAGCATCAGCTGGATTGCGGCTGTATCCACCCGATCGACGTTGCTGAGATCCAAGGAAACCAACCCTTCGTTGGCCATCAACTTCACCAGTGCCTCCTTGAATTCTCCTGCTTCAAAAATGGAGAGGTCCCCTGTTGGAGCAAGATGTCTTGGGTTCTCTGCTTGTGCCTGAGGCGTATTCGTTCCAGACGGTTCCATCATCACTTGTGGGACCTTTTAGATTGACGCACTAACGTGTTGTGTCGGCTGTTTTCCTTTGAGACTTGAGGGCCTGTCGTCGCTTTGGGTCATTCTTTCTGATAGGTCTGACATGTCCACCTGTAGATCGCGCAACCCTTACGGCAACGGACTTGATGCCCCCTCCTCCAATGGTGGCTCCCCTGAACCAGTTGTGTTCCCGGCCTCATACTGAGGAGCTGGTGGCGCCTGTTCGAGAATGACAACCTCGACTCGCCGATTCTTGGCCCGCTGTTCCACGTCCAGATTGGGGGTCACAGGCCTCGTATCGGCGTGTCCCACCGCCGACAACCGCTCCGACGGCACGGCAAACAACTCTGACAAGACTCTGACGACCATCACCGCACGGGCGGCAGAGAGTTCCCAATTTGACGGAAATTGCGCCGTGCGTATGGGAACGTTGTCCGTATGCCCCTCAACCCTGGTATACCGGTTGAGTTCGACAATGGCCGCGCTCAGGCCTTCCAAAAACGGCAGCGCTTCGCTGCGCATAGCTGCTTCGCCGCTATTGAACAGCAACTGATCCGGAATCGTAATCACGATATCTCCGTTGACCCGTTCCGTGATCCGTACCAGCGATAGCTGCGGCGAGGCTTTAATTCCTTTCACGAGATTTCGTAATTTGCGGATCGCCACATCCTTGCTCCCTGGAGCATCGGGTGCCGTCACTGCCTGTTTGCTGGCACTCAATGCCAACGGGGTCGGGGAAGATGGCGGGCTGACGATGGGATTCAGCGCGGCTTTGATCGACTCGCTGACGGTTCGGTACTTTCCGACATTGACTGAGGAGATCGAGTACATCACGACGAAAAAGGCAAACAGCAAGGTAATAAAGTCGGCATAGGAGACGAGCCATCGCTCATGATTTTCATGCTCCTCATGCTTGTGTTTCGCCATTCGTCACCGTGAACCATGAGACGTGAAGCGTGAAGCGTGAAATGTGCGTGATGCCTTGCGTTTCACGTTTCACCTTTCACGGTTTACTTCTTGGCCTCTTTTGTCCGCTCATGATGAGGGAGGAACCCTTCCAACTTCTCCTGCAAGAGTCGGGGGTTCTCTCCCTGGGCAAGCCCCGCCAGCCCCATAATCATCAAGTTTCTGGAACCAGCTTCCTCTTTCAGCTTCAATTTGATCTTATTGGCCAAGGGCAAAAAAAAGAGGTTCGCCGCTCCCACTCCGTATACGGTCGCCACGAACGCTACCGCAATTCCTCCGCCCAACTTCGACGGATCGGCCAGATTTTCCATCACGTGAATCAGACCAAGCACGGCCCCGATAATGCCGACGGTTGGGGCATAACCGCCGGCTGCTTCCCAGACCTTCGCCGCAATCACGCCTTGCTCCTCGTGGTGCTCCACCTCAATTTCAAGGATCTCAATCACCGCTTTGGGCTCCGTTCCATCGACAATGAGCTGGACTCCTTTTTTCATAAACGGATCCGTGATGGTTTTGAGTTTTCCCTCTAACGCCAGCAACCCTTGTTTCCGCGAGATATTGGCAAGCTCTAAGATGAGTTTAATCGTGCCCTTGTTGTCGATATGAGGACCTGAAATTGCGATGGTCAGCGCGCCGAATGCATTGATCACAACCGGCAGTGGATTCTGTATGCAAATGGCACCAAACGTGCCGCCGATCACAATGATGAAGGCCGTCAGCTGCATGATCGAGCCTATGTGCCCACCTTCGAGCACCTGGCCTCCGATAATGGAGCCCAACGCGATCACGATCCCAAGGATTGTTGCGATATCCATTCGCCATCGCCCTCATGCATGCAACCGATGAGGCGTTGCCGGTTTCTGCTTGAACGTGTTTGGTTTCGAGCTTTGGGACAACCTGGACCTCAAAATCAGCACTGGAAACTTGCCCCTGGATTCCTATTTGAACCCAAATTGCGCCAGGATATCGTCGGCCACTTTCTGCTTCATGGCGGTGGTCTTGGACTCCTCGAGTTGTTTCAATAGATGCCCCGCCGTGCCTTCGATCACCACCTTCTCTCCGTTCTCTTGCAAACCAAACACCACCACGAGCTCCATTAACTTATGTTGTACTTCGTCAAGAATCGAAACGAGCTTCTTCACCCGTTGTGCCACCAAGTCCTGGAAGGACAACGCCGTCATGATTTCGGTCAAGTATTTTCCCTCTTGGCCCAAAATGGCATCGATACGGTCCAGTCGCTCTGCAAGCTTGGCACAGTCCATTGTCTGTAAGACCTCTATGACCGCTCGCAGTTCCTTTCCGATCTGGCCGTGTTCATCCTGAATCAACTCTGTCAATCGCATCACCTCAAGTGTCCCTTCCTCCGTCATCTTATTGAGGTCACTCAGATGCGAGGACGCCGTCGGCAACTGTTGACTGCTGGAGATGAGCTGTGGACCGGCGCTGGAAATGGTCTTCATCGCGTTTTCGACGAACAGTGCCAAGTCCCCGAGCTCTGTGTAGAGTTTATGTCCGTTTTGTTTCACGCGTGCCTCCCTTGAGTCCCCTCATGCTGAATTCTCGTGCACTCCACCTTATTTGAATATCTTTGCGAGTTTTTCTTGCATGGTCTCAGCCGTGAACGGCTTCACGATGTAATTACTGACTCCCGCCTGTACCGCTTCCACCAAATTTTTTTGTTGCGCCTCAGCTGTTACCATAAGAACCGGTATGGTCTTCAATTGTTCGTCAGCCCGGATCGCCCGGAGCATGTCGATTCCCGTCATCACGGGCATGTTCCAATCTGAGACGACGAAGTCATACTTGCTGGATTTGAGTTTCTGCAGACCATCCTGGCCGTTCTCGGCTTCGTCGATATTTGAGAAGCCGAGTTGCTTTAAAACGTTCTTGACAATTCTTCGCATCGTGACCATGTCATCCACGATGAGAATTTTCATGCTGGGATCGGCTGGCATAGTGCCTCCTGTTTTCAGCTCACGGCCAACGTTCCAACCGGGGTGGATGCTCGGTTTAGAGTGGCCTAATCCTTCACCATAGCTCGGAATATTTGTTGAACAACCTGATTTTGAGGGCCGACCATGCTTGATACTCACCAAGCAGAGAGGAGCTCATCGGTGCCTGTGGAAAACAGTTCACTCGCATGACCCCACCACAGGCCGCCGCACACCAACCGCTCATGCCTGCAATCTCATCTGGCATGCACCGCGATCACGAATGGTCATGCTCCGACAGATCTCGCGATGGTCGGCTGTTCACGCGTCCTGCTTGGACCGGCTGTGCATCCACTCATGAATGTCACGTCGGAGAAAGCGCCAATGCTTTCCGATTTTGGACGCCGGTAGTTCACCGCCTCGTGCCAGCTTATAGACCGTGGACTTGGGCACGCGAAGAAACCGAGCCACCTCTATGACGGTGAGGATCTCTCCGTCCCGAGAGACATCCGTTTCAGACTGAGTCGCCGTTTGTGCATATACATCACTATTCATAACGAGTGACCTATCGGTGTATCCGCTGGGAAACTTTAGCTGCTATTCAGACCAGCTCTCCATCATCAGAAATCGTTTCTCCTCACTCTATGCAGATAGAGGCCGATCTATTCAGATTTTATGGGTGGCAACCGAAGAAGACTGTGACAGTGTTCCCAAATCAACAGGAACGAAGCTCAATGGCACAGATCATCTCCGTGGCGTCAGGAAAAGGTGGGGTTGGTAAGAGTGTGGTGGCAACAAATCTGGCCCTCCTCCTCGCCAGGAAGGGAAAGCAGGTGGTGCTTGCGGACCTGGACGTCGGAGGGGCTGATGCTCATATCCTGCTCGGCCTGCTCAACCCTCCTATGACCTTGACCGACTTTCTCACCCATCAGGTTGAACAGTTGGATGCCCTAGCTCAACGACTCCCACTTCATTCCAACTTGAGAATCATCCCGGGAACCGGTGATACGTTGGCGACCGCCAATATGCCCTACTCACAGAAAAGGCGTTTGATCCGCCATTTCCAAGACATCCACGCGGACATTATTCTCGTCGATATCGGGGCCGGAACGAGCTATCATGCGCTCGACTTTTTCCTGATGGCTGACTACCACATTGCCGTCGCAACCCCGGACCCGACATCGGTCTTAGACCTCTATCGATTCATTAAGCTCGCGGCTATTCGCCGCGTCCTTTCGATGTTCCTGATGCGAGACGTGACGGCAGAGGGTCTCGCGAACCGGGATTACAGCAGCGTGGAAGAGGTGCTGGACGTCGCAGGCAAGACGGATGAATCCGGTCGCAGGATTGCTGAAGCCACGTTGCAAGCCTTTCACCCGGCGCTCATCCTTAACCGCACCTCAGGACGTGCGCGCGTGAATGTGCCGCAGCTCAAGAAGCTCCTCAAGGAATATGTCGGAGGGGATTTAAGCTTGCTGGGGGAAATTCCGGAGGATGCTGCGATGGAACAATCCGTGCGGGCATACGTCCCGGTGATCCAACATAGCCCATCTTCTGCTGCTGCACTTGCTCTGGGACGAATCGGTGATGTCTTGTTGACAACGCTGGCGACAGCCACTCCCTCAGCCGCCTAACTTGTACCGGCCGTTTCTACTCTCTCTCGGTCACGCTCGTTAGGGCTTCTGGACGATCACGGCATACCATCCCAACCCGTCATACTCTTGGTATCCGATCGTCTTCGCAAACGCAATGACCTCCCGATCAGTATTCAGGCAATAGCCCTTCGATTGTCCCTTATGCTCTAGCATAAATGGTTGAAGCAGTCCCTTCTCGTCGGACGATGCAATCACTCGCAGATTATTGTCGAGCAACATCACTCTGCTGCGCGTCCATGTTTCGGCGGACATCGTCACTTCTTTTCGGACGATGGTTCTGGCCTGAGTTTCCCAATCGAACACCACGCCCAAGACGCCAATACACTTTCCGTCCACCTTCGCGGCCTGCCGTACGGCTGCCGCAAAAACTGCGACCAATCGACCATCGTGTGCCACATCATGCGCAATATCATCGACGGCATACTGATCCCCTGCCGTCGTGGCCATGGCTTTCTTGAACCAGAGAGATCGCGAGACATTTGAGCCCACGACTTTGGAGAATTGTGTCGGACGTGAGCAGGCGAGAACCTCTCCATTCGTCCCCACCAACATTAAATTCAAATAGACCGAATAGAATCGGTTGATAAGACCAAGTCGCTCTTCCGCATGCCTGAGGGAGGCACTCTCCAGAAATTCTAACCCATGCACCAATGCTTCATCCGTGGCCCACCATCGGACGTCGGCGGTCCGTTCATACAGATTACGAACGATCAACTGCACCAGCGTCTGCGCGGTATCGGAGAGTCGGTCCCATTCCCGCTCCGTGAACTGTTGCAACAACTCATTCCGCAAGCTTCCGAGATCTTCCGATGCCGTGGCCGCCTGGGATGCCAGCGTCCGCACCTCGTTTGCGACAACGCCAAAGCCGCGGCCTACCTCACCTGCTCTCGCTGCCTCGATGGTAGCGTTCAGTGAGAGGATCGTGATCTGGTTGCTGATTCGCGCGTTTTCATTTCGGTAGGCATCGATCCGCTTCTCGACTTTCGTGATGATTTCTTTGATGCTGGATCGACTCATGAGTGAATGCTCAACAACCAAGTCTCCGCATGAAGGACGTCTAGCTGGGTTGACTTCGTCCCGCACGCAAGCGTTGGGCTTGCACATGCAGAATGTGGCGGATCAGGTGCTCCTGATCATCAGGCGTCAGATCGACAAACTCCGTGGCTATCGTGAACCCTTGGCCATCGGCTTGTAGTATTGCACGAATGACTTTCACGTGCGCCCGAATCATTGTGAACGGTGGAAGGATGAGCTTGACCGCCAGTTGATCTTCGGCGGCGAATTCCCGCATAGAGACGAACCCGATTCCACCCCCACTCAAACTAACCTCCATAGGCTGTGCCATTGTGACGCTGGACGGCTGACTGGTAGCAAGAGCATTCAGAATTACTTCGAGCAGGTAGTCGACCTTCCGGATCCATGGGAGAACCGCTGAATCAACCATGATCTCACTGGAGCGAGCCAGAAGATCCAAGGTTGGTTGGCCCACTGCTGCAGCAATCGATTCTGGCGTTGCGCGGCTCAGTTCGACCGGCACACTAGTTTCCCCTTCGGTCACCAGTCGATATTCCATCAGAACCCGATCCTCAATCCTGATCCATTCCCGGCGTTCGTCGGTCTCCACACTGTGAGACTTAGACGACGGACTCATCATCGATGACGCCATGATTCAAATACCTCTCGTCCTCATACTATGCCGTACTATTTATGAGCACCTCTCCGACAACAGTTGATGCGGCATGCCCCACTACTCGTGGTTCAGGAAGCATAAACCCCCAGTATTCGGAAACGAGACACGACTCACAGACGGCGATTCAGGACCTTTGAACGCTCCATGAATCACGTGTCACATTTCACACGTCATGAAATACGGTTTAGGCTTCGATGGACACAGCTTCGGGTTGTGATGGCTGGACAGCGAGACGCCGACGTAACTCTTGCACCTGCCGCTTTGTTGTTTGCGCCTCGGCTAGTAGATGTTCCAACAGGGTTTGAGCGATATGGATTCGGTCACGCAGTTCGTCATCCATCCTCAACAGCTCATCGGTAGGGAGCACCGAGTCAGAGGTCGAGGCCAGGAGTAGGCCTCGCTCGCTGTAGCTCTGAAGGACCTGATCCCATCGCCCCTGCTGAGCTGCCTCACCTGCCGCCTTGGTCAATCGTACGATCTCGGCTTGGCGTCCGTTCTCCGGCGTACTCATCGCGTACCGACCAAACGAGGCTGTTGCTGGCTGGCCACCTCGCGCCATGCTTCCCGGAGCGTGCTCAGACAACGCAGCGGGCCCTCTACTTTTCGTTCATTATTGCGTGCATTGGCCTCGACCAACTCGATCAGCATGTAATCGTACAGCCGTCGCAGTGACCGCGCAATCTCTCCTCCCTGTTCAAGGTCGAGTACGCTATTGAGTTCGCCGATGATGGCAATGGCACGCCCCAGGTGTCGCGCTTTCTCCCGGACATTCTTCTCTTGCATTTCCCGTCGTGCCATCTCCATGGACTGAATAGCCGCATCGTAGAGCAGGACGACCAGCTGAACACCGGACGATGTCACTACCTGAGTCTGTTCGTATTGACGGGCATACTGCATCATCATGGGATCTGTCCCTCGTCCTTATTGTTGCCTCTGCGTCGACTGAGCCTTGAGGAATCCACTTTGTCCATCAAGTTGACGTAACAGTCCGTCTAGAGCGGCAAACTGCCGACGAAGCCGCTCCTCGTACCGACTCACCGAATCCTCTTGCCTGGTAATATCATTCCCAACTCGATCGACCTCATTCGTAAGACCCTTCTTGCGGAGCGTCAGGGCACCTCCGGTGACATCGTTGAGTGTATCCACCGCGGTCACAATAGTCTGCGCCAGACCAGTTACCGCACCCTGGTTACTAAACAACGCTTTGACTCCGCTATAATTCGTGCTCAACGCCGTAGAGAGCTGTCCCTCGTCAACCGTAATCGTGCCATCACGTTCGGTCTTGAACCCGATTTGCCCAACGTTTGAAAACACCGTAGCCCCGCTCACCGATGACGAGAGTGCAGTTCGAAGCTGCGACAAGGTCGCTTTCGCTGCGGCTTCGTTAAAGAAGATGCCTCCCTGCTTCGTCGTCACGTCGTAGGTGTTTCGCTCGTTGATGAACTTCACGACTTCATTGTAGGCAGTCGCCACCGCCTTGATGTTTGTTTTCACAGCATCCACATCTTGCGAGAGGCTGACTTGGACGGTCCCAGTTCCCGTGGTCTTTTTCAGCGTCAGCGCCACACCGGAGATCGCATCCGACACGGTGTTGGAACTCCGTTCAACCGTCACCGGATTCAATGCTTGATCGCCGATCTGAACTTGGGCATTTTGCGCTGCCGCAAGAGTATCGATGCCGCCAGTCCCAGTGCCGTTCAAGAGATCCAAATCTGTCTCATCCGCCACGAGGCTGATCGCATTCGCACTGCCGGTGTTGCTGGAGGACAAGGCCAATCGATAGGAGGGTGCCACCTCTGTACCCGTATTGATAAGAGAAGCAGTGACGCCAGCTCCCAAGTTGTTGATTTGTTCGCGCAGGTCGGTCAAGGTCCCCGTCGCGCCGAGCGTCACGGTCTGATTCGCACCGGTTCCCACCTTGAAGGTGAAGGTGGCCGACCCCCCACTCACGATGTCCGACGTTTCTGATGAGACGGCCTTGGCGGCCTTACTGACAACTTGATGGGCTTGGGCAAGCTGAAGGACTCGGACACTGTACGTTCCCGAGCTTGACGAAGACGAGGCCGAGACGGACAGGACCGAGGTGTCGGTCACGGAGGCGGTCGTGCGATCATAAGAAGTTGAAAGCCGTAACGCCTGAGCGGCGCTTTGCAACGCCGCCACCTTCGTACTCACGGTGGTAAGGTCCGTGAACTTGCTGTTGAGATTGGCTTTCTTCTTGGTCAGTCGATCAACCGGAAGATTCGCAACCTTGACCAGTTGATCGACGACCGGTCCGAAATCGAGTCCATTTCCGAGTCCACCGAAACTTATCGTCGGCATGCCACATCCTTGTGTGCCAAATTACCCATGTTCTTCAAACAACAGCCCTTTTGCCCCCGGAAGATTCTTGGCCAAGTCGATCACTTCTTTAGGGGGAATCTGCCGAATCACTTCCCCGGAATCCCCGTTGAGAATTTTGACGATGACTCGTTCAAGGTCAGGATCAACTTCGATCTGCAACTGTGAGCCCGATTGCTGGAACGCTTCCTTCACTTTACTCACGGCTTGCTCAAGCG
>CABVRZ010000028.1 GCA_902500775.1 uncultured Nitrospira sp. | reverse complement strand
GATTCGAACCTTGGAAGACATAAGCCAGCAGATTTACAGTCTGCCCCCTTTGGCCACTTGGGTACCTGCCCGCGTATTTCATTGATCGATCACGTCAATCCGTGCAGCTCGAATAGCAGTCCGCTCAACAAAGACACATAGGCCTATCCGTGCACAACCCTCTTCCTCAATCCTCAATACAGATTGATTCCTCGAAGTGCTCGGACAGGCTAGACCACGAAATGCCGGATTCTATTGATGAACTTTCAATATGTCAAGAGGAGAATTTGGCCTCGGGCCTTTTTAGTTCTCTCTTCCCTCCCCTGCCGAACAGCTAGATCGCCAGATTGGACCGAACGCCGCATCGAAGACCTGAACAAAATCATCCGGAAAACCAAATACTTGCTCCATAAGCGTAATGGCTTCTTCTAAAGATAGCTGTGAGGATTTGGCTAAGTATCGTTTCTGCGCAAGACGCCGTTCATCCGGCTCCTCTGGAACGTAGTACCCACGAAACTCGCCCTTTTCGAAGGCTCCTTTGAACCGCTCAACCCATTGAGCCGCATCTCGCCGCCCCAACACTATAGACTTCCCCTTCTGTTGTTGCAATTCCACCCGATTCCAGACGACCCACCCAACAAAAACCGCCCAGGTTTCATTCAAAGCTTCCCATGACTCGGCCTCTGTCAAATAGCGCGCCTCCACTTCGTCCATTCGCTGGACGATTGGCGTAATCATCACCTCTCCATAACGACACATCCGCTGTTCTTTCGCAAAGCGCACGAGGCTTTCCAAATGGTGCTCGGACACACCAAATTGAATGTCTCTGACCATGAGGTAATCCATATAGGCATGAAATAGTTCGTGGTACAGCACCTCCAACTCCTTGTGCGTCATCCGTCCGAGCGGCTTGAGCACCCTGCCGGCAGCGTTCAGTGACATGGTACGATTAAGAAGCATCCGGTGCTCACCAGGATGATACTCCGCGGCGTAGGTCCGAAGATCATCAAACTCAAAGTGAACAAAGCCCGATGGAAGCGCCCGAAGAAACTTCGTCGGCAGGTGTAATCGTTCTGCTCCCTCCAGAAGACGTGCCCATGACTGACCTGTACTCTCACGCTCATGGAGTGAGGCCAGAGACACATCGGCGAAGCCGACGGAACCAAACCAGCAGTACCAGGCCAGGCACCATTGAATCATGACATATTTCATACGCAAGGGAAGGAGAATCACCCGTCGGCAAGAGAAAGTGAGACATCACGAATAGGGATCTTGGGCCATCCCCCAGTCTCCCCCTCCACCTTCCTCAACAAGCGCGAGCGTGTCAAGAAGATCGGAGGACACATGATCGAGAAATCGTGTGGGCTTTGAGAGCAACATCCCGCTCGTTCTATCGTACACGTTAATAGGGTATGTCAAAAATAAATGCCGCTTGGCTCGCGTGACGGCCACGTAGAACAGCCGCCGTTCCTCCTCCAGCTCATCATCGGCGACAAACGAATAGACTGACGGGAACCGGCCGTCGACAACCCAAATAACAAAGACACATTGCCATTCCAGTCCTTTCGCAGAGTGGATCGTCGAAAGGACCAGTCGTTCATCATCACGATCAGGCGCCTCCACATCTACCGCACTCCCATCCGGTGGCTCCAGCGCTAAGTCAGCCAGAAATTCATCGGTGCCATGATAGCCTGCGGCGATCGTATGGAGATGATCCAGATCTCTGGTACGCTTCGGATAATCGTCGTACTGCTCCTTCAGGATCGGAAGGTAGTACTCATAGATATGGCTTACTTGATGTTCTGGTTGTGGATCGTCAGAGCCAGCGAGGCTCTCCAAGATATTGGCTAACGCCTTGAGTCCCTGCCCGGAACGCCCGTTCACTCCCCGCAGGACGTCAAACGGCTGTCCAGCCTTGACGATGGCCGCGAGCAGATTCTGCGCCTTCTTCGGCCCCACTCCCTCGACCAACATCAGCACACGATGCCAGCTGACCGTATCGAGCGGGTTCGCCACGACTCGCACATGCGCCAGCAAATCTTTGACATGGGCGGTCTCGATAAACTTCACCCCACCGCGTTTGATAAAGGGTAATCCCTTGCGGGAGAGCTCAATTTCCAAGTCAAACGAATGGAAGCTCGAGCGAAACAGCACCGCCACTTCGCTCAAAGACACCCCTTCTTCCCGAAGCTCAAGAATCTTCTGCGCAATGAATCGTGACTGCGCATTTTCCCCGGCAGCTTCCACCAGAGCCGGCAAGGGCCCATCGATCTTTCTCGTGAACAGGCGCTTCGTATACTTCTCGGCCGCTTCCTCGATGATGCAGTTGGCCAGATTCAAGATCGGTTGGGTGCTACGATAATTTTCTTCCAGTTTATAGACGGTGGTGCCAGGAAACAGTTCCGGGAACTCCATGATGTTCTTAAACGTGGCACCTCGAAAAGCATAGATAGACTGCGAGTCATCGCCGACGACCATCACATTCTGATGCGTCGTCGCCAGCTGGCGAATCACCTCGGCCTGCAATCGATTGGTATCTTGGTACTCGTCTACGAGGATATGGCGATACTGGCGTGAAATACTCGCACGCGCAGCTTCATCAAACAAGAGTAACTGCCGCAGCATGACCAACAGATCATCATAATCCAACAGTTGCTTCTGTCGCTTCGCATCTTGATAGGCCTTCTGCAACCGCCCCAGATCCTCCGAGTGATCCGCAAAGTGGCTGAACTCCTCCAGGATGATCTCATCGAGACTGCGTAACGTGTTCGCGCTCTTGCTGATCATCTCCATGATCGTCCCCTTACGGGGAAAGCGCTTGTCTTTCTCATTCAACCCGAGTTGTGACCGCACTAGAGCGATGAGGTCCTCGGCGTCACCACGATCAAGAATCGTGAACCCTGGCTCAATTCCAATTGATCGGCCATACCGCCGCAGCAACAGGTTCGCGACAGAGTGAAACGTGCCCCCACAGACTCGGTGGCTACTCATTCCAATTAACTCACTCGCTCGCGCTAACATCTCTTGTGCAGATTTCCGAGTGAACGTGAGCAGAAGAATATTCGACGGATCTACCCCGGAGTCGATCAGGTAGGCCACGCGATAGACCAGCGTGCGTGTCTTGCCGCTGCCGGCCCCCGCAATGACGAGCGAAGGTCCATCCCCGGCCGTCACCGCAGCCAGCTGCTGCGGATTCAGCGCAGCCGCATAGTCAATGGACAACGTGCGCGGCACCGCCTCTTCAGTCGGCCGCTTCAGAACATAAGTTTTAACTTCTCGCTCCATGAGAACAATTGGAAGGAACTATTACAGGTGCTGATCGTTCAGGAGGGACTGATCTATACCATACCCTGACGGGGTTTTATACAGTCGCCACCGTCCAGAGCTTGTACACCAACCAGATGATGAAGGCGATCGTGAACAACAAGAGCGTCACCGTACCGCCAATGATTCCACCCACATAGAACCAATCAGCGTGGGTCTCACGCTCCGGCTTCAAGGCTGCTTCGCGAAGCAATGCGGCATTCCTCGCATGACTCCGGAACCAGACCGAGAAGAGATCTCCAACAATCGGGACTGCCCCGACCGTCCCATTGATCAGCAGATTGAGACTTATGCGGGTCAGCACAATCCGCGGAAGCTGGAGCCGCGTCGCAAGACCAAGGATGACCGTACCGATCAGATTCGCAATAACATCGCCGATCCCAGGAATCAGTCCGAGCAAGGGATCCAACCCAATCGACCACGAGGTACCAGGAATCCTGATTGATGTATCCATCACCTTGGCCAGAATGTCCGCGATCGAAAGCAAGTGCTCACGCGCATCATCACGCGGCAATACAGTGACACGAGGTTCTGCCTCTCTATCATGCGTTGAGCTGAATTCCACCTGAGAAGCCTCTATCTGTTTAGGGTTCACTCTATCGGATGGGATGACTAACAGGCAATCAGGAGAGAAGATGACCGGGCAGCAAGATCAGCAGATAGGCTGGACACAACAATGGGCCGATATCTCTGACCCGAGTTTGTGTGCAAGTCAGATACTACGAACGTCGATTCTGTCTTCTCTACTGTAGCCTCCTTGTGCCAGAAAATCGTCTCGCTGCACCACACACTGACAGGAACTGCTCCATCAACCTCTTTGCTCCCCACGTATGTCTCCGCTATAATCCCTCGCTCTTCTAAAAACTGATGGCTACCGTGACCACTGAATACAAAGACCAACTTCGCCAGCTGGCCGAACTGATGCTTGCCGTGTCAGGTGAATCGGTCACGATGATGAAGCGCAATGCCCCGGAACAGGCGCTGAAGCTCAAACGCCAGGATGAGTGGAGCATCTACCTGGAATTTCTCAAGATCATGTTCAACCTCACGGATCGCCTAGTAGCCCTGCACGTTCCGCTGAAGGATCAGCTGGGATTCATGAACGGACTGGAAGATGCGGTGACACAACAGTTGAAGCAAGTGTTGGAACCGGCCTTCGGCCACAATGCCGATCAGATGGAAATCGTGATGACGATCGGCACCACCGTGGCGGAGAGTCGTGAGACCTACGAGCGCTACAAATTCCTGATTACCGAAGACTCCAAGACCAAGAGCGAGATGTTTCGCGAGTTTGGAGAGAAAGTGGCTGAGGCACTCGGTGCCCCCAGTAACGCACAGCTCAGCGCTGCAGCGTCACTCTGCGCCAGTGCCGTAGTGCCGGCTCTCAGCGCGGTGCTACAAGGACAGGCGCCGCCTGCCCAGGACAGTGCGCAACTGCGCGCTACGGCAAATGCCGGCGCGGGCGAACAGAAACAATCAACCGGCCAAGAGATCAAGCTTGTCAGCTTAATGTCGAGCGTATCCGGCGAAGAAGTCGAAACCCGCTGGGGGCTCCACCCTCGGTTCCGTGACGATCTCACGCCCTCCGAGCTTCAGCAACTCACCAAGCTCCTGAACCGAGTCGCAAAAATCCTTGGCGAACGGTATGCCGCCGTGGCATTCTCTAAAGCGTGGGCCACGTGGCATAAAGCCGGACACGCCTAAGTCTCACCGGTGATCATCCGTTATTGCTCATACACCTTACTTGCCTTTGACCAAAGGAGTGTTTGTGGATTCTCCTAATTCGACGAAGAGTGCGCTCCATCAGAACCTGAATCGTCTTCCCGAGCTGGCACGGAATCTCTGGTGGAGCTGGACTCTGGAAGCCCGCCAGTTGTTTGAGACCATCGATCCGACCCTGTGGTTCCTGGCAAACCATAATCCCGTCAAACTCCTCGCCGATGTCCAAACAGACCGGCTGGCGCGTCTGGCTGAGGATCCCTCGTTCCTTCGCCAATATTCAGCCGTCTTCCGCCTGTTTGATGAATATTTGGCCAATAAGAAAAGTTGGGCCGGCACTCACCATGCCGACTTGGCAAAGAAGACGATCGCCTACTTCTCCGCTGAGTTTGGGCTGCACGCCTCCGTGCCGATTTATAGCGGCGGGTTAGGAATCTTAGCCGGAGATCACTGCAAAGAAGCGAGCGATCTTGGGCTGTCGTTTGTCGGTGTTGGATTCATGTACCCCCAAGGCTATTTCCGTCAGCGCATTACGCCCGAAGGCTGGCAAGAAGCAGCCTATGCACCCTTTAACCGCGATGAGTCACCGATCCATTTAGCCCAGACTCCGACTGGAGAACCCTGTCGGTTTACCGTTGACATGGGGAGCCGGCGCGTGACCGCTGCGGTCTGGAAGCTGTTGGTAGGTAGGATCACACTGTTTCTCATCGATACAGACGTGCCTGAAAACAGTCCGGAGGACCGTGCCCTCTCCGCTCGGCTCTATGGTGGCGATCAGGAAATGCGGATCTGCCAGGAAATCCTGTTGGGAATCGGCGGCGTACGCATGTTGCGCTCGCTCGGAATCTCGCCGTCCGTGTGGCATGCCAACGAAGGGCATTCGGCCTTCCTGACCTTGGAGCGAGTACGTGAATTCGTTCAAAAAGGCTCGTCTCATGCGGAAGCCTGCGAGCTGGTCCGTCAAAGTACCGTCTTCACCACTCATACACCTGTCCCTGCTGGACACGACGTGTTCCCCCATCTTTTAATGGACCGCTACTTTGCCGGCTACTGGGAACAACTTGGCCTTTCACGCGATGAATTTCTCCACCTGGGTGACACTCCGGAATCGCATGGAGGATTTAACATGACCGCATTGGTCATGCGCCTCTCTGCCCACGTCAACGGCGTCAGCCGGGAGCATGGCCGCGTCACACGTGAGATGTGGCAACACTTCTGGCCTGGATTGCCGACCGATCAAATCCCCATCCGGAGCGTCACGAACGGCATTCATGCGCCAACGTGGATCTCGCCGGAGCTCCACCATCTCTACAGTAAGTCGCTTAGTCCGACCTGGACACAGACCTGTGACGACCCCGCCATGTGGCAGCGAGTCATGGATGTTCCTGACCATGAATTGTGGGCGGTTCGCCAAACGATGAAGCGAAAACTAATGGGCTTTATCCGCGACCGGGCCAGAGTCGGCTGGATGCATGGACATCTCCAACCTTCACAAGTACTCACACGCGGAACGCTCATGGACCCTGAAGCCCTGACAATTGGGTTTGCCAGGCGGTTCGCAACCTACAAGCGCGCCACCCTGCTTTTCCGCGATCTGGAACGGCTCAAAGTACTGCTCCAAGACCGATGGCGGCCGGTCCAACTGATTTTCGCCGGCAAGGCCCACCCAGCCGATGAGCCGGGCCGGTACTTCATCCATGAAGTGCTGTCGTTCTGCCACGATCATAAGCTCGGCGGTCGCGTCGCGTTCCTTGAAGATTACGAAATGCATATGGCAAAGTACCTTGTGCAAGGCGTCGACATTTGGTTGAACACGCCTCGATTTCCTTTGGAAGCCAGCGGCACCAGCGGCATGAAGGCCGCTCTGAACGGCGTGTTGAACCTGAGTGTCCTGGACGGATGGTGGGTTGAAGGCTACAACGGAGCCAATGGCTGGGGCATCCAACCGTTGAGCGAACAGGCAGACGCGCAGGCCCAAGATCATCACGATGGGGAACAGCTCTATCGCCTGCTGGAACAGGAAGTCGTTCCATTGTTCTATCAGCGAGATCGTGACGGAATCCCTCGTGGCTGGCTGCAAATGGTGAAGGAATGTATTCGCACCACCGCGCCCCAGTTCTGCACCACGCGCATGTTGAAAGACTATGTCAGTCTGATGTACCGCGCCGCCACGGTGCGCATGCCTGCGACGTGGTAATTGGGTTCGAGCGATCGAACCGGAGTCTGTCGCACACGCAGTTCCCTCACCTAGCTACTATCGCGATTGCGATTGTTGGGATGATTGCGTTTCTTTTGGCACCGCTTGTCGCTGCGGCCGCCGCGGGGACACCTGCTTCTATTGAATCGAAGGCCACTACCCTCTTCAAGGCAGGTGATTACCCGGAAGTCACTGCGCTCTACCGAAGTCTTCCTCCGGACGCAACGCCTTCCACAGAATTTCTCCGTCTCGCCTTGCAGAGCTACGTCCGCCTTGGACGAACAGACGAGGCTCTCTCCATTTATCTCAAACTGACCCAGCCGGGACAACCTCACGATGCGGCGCTTCTTCGCCCCTTGGCTCTCGGCATAATCACCAGCCACGTGCGAGACCGCAGTGAACATGTTCGTATCGCCGCGTACTCAGCCCTCGCGGAGTTGGGACTACCGGAGACCGCAGCCATTCTAGAAGATGGATTATTGGATTCATCCGTTGTCGTGCGCGCACGAGCCGCCGAGGCGATTGGAAAAGCCGGCCTCGGAATGACATCTGGCGCCTTGCGCCGCGCGTTACGGGATGCAATGCCAACCGTCCGCATTGCTGCCATGACCGCCCTCGGCGAAGCAACCGCCACCGATGTTCGACAACGATTGATGGACGTGGCTCGGACTGAGGATGGCCCTGAGTCCATTTTTGCTTCCGCGGCCTTGGTGAAGCTGGGCCATTCCGAACAGCTGGCTGAGATTACCAGTGCCGCCACGTTACCGGACGCTGAGTCTCGGATGGCGGCCTTGGGTGTCTTGGGACGGCTCAAACGTCCGGCAAGCCTCGCCGTCCTTGCGCAAGCCGTCTATGATCCCGATCCATCAGTCCGTGCCTTTGCCGCCGGTGCGCTGGGGGAATTTGGATCCCCCGATGGCGCAGCCCCGCTGACACATGCCATTGGAGACGAGCGCGCGATGATCCGCGGTGTCGCAGCCGCAAGCCTGGGGAGACTCGGTATCAAGGATACCCGACCGCTGCTCTCCGCAATGACTCGCGACCCCGATGCACATGTCCGTGCAAATGCTATAGAAGGACTACTTCGTCTCGGAGATCCCTCAGCCATCGCCTTGGCGGCTGAGCTCGCTCGACATCCTGATCCATCCATTCGTGGGGCAGCAGCCCAAACCTTGAGTGCCTCACCGGATGAGCAGGCGCTCACAATCCTCCAAACGCTCCTCTTCGACCAACAGCCGCTCCCTCGACTGTCGGCAGCCAAAGCCTTGCGAAAAATGAACGACAGAGCCATCCCTATTTTGGTACAAGGGTTACGCGACACCGACGAGGCGATACGCATTGCGGCGGCGAACAGCCTCCTCCAGCAATTAGCCAAGCAACCCGCATCAAAACGACGCCGCTAACGCAGGACCACTATGGCCAAATTTCTCACAGTCTTGTTGCTTCTAGTCGGCGCGTTTGGGGCAGGCTATTACGTTGGACAGCGCCCCGTCGGCACATTGCAGCAGTCCGTCTCGGACCTCCGGGAATCGCTCAAGGACGTGTCGAAAAACGTGATGGATACGACGCTCGACCTCGAGCGCGATCTGCGTCGTCGTCAGGCACTCGTCGAAGCCAAGTCGCGCTTCCTCCAGGCGAAAGTGCACCTGATCGACCGAAATCCTAGCGAAGCGGTGAAGGAACTCACGAGAGTGATCGAGGCTGTAGAAGCCACGATTAAAGGCGCAAAGATCGACGACACCACGGCAGGACTGCGTAATCTAGTCGATTCGCTGCAGGAAATCCAATTGGAACTAACGACGGGGAAACAAGTCGCGTTCAAGAAAATAGAGGAGCTGCAGCAACGGATGGATCAACAGTTGAATAAATAGTTCAGGCGTTGGCGGGTTGAGAGGTCGCCTGCTTCTTCCACTTCGCTAAAATCCGCTCGACTCGCATTTTCACGACCATATCGGAGTCTTTCAGCAATGGCTTGATCGCCTCACGCCCCCGGTCATCGCCAATTGACTCCAACGCAGCAGCCGCCGTCAGACGCGTAAACCAGTCTTTGTCACCGAGCATCTGGATGAGAGGATCAATGGCATCGCTACTTTTGATCCGTCCCAAGGCAAGGACGGCGCACTTTCGAACGTTTTCATCTTTATCACGAAGAGCACCGATAAGCTTCTCGACGGATGGCGCGCCCAACGCGACCAAGGCATCGATCGCATCGTCTTTAAACTCGTCGTTTCGAAGTTGAAGCATCAGGGGATCCAGTACCCGCTCGTCGGGTATTTTCCCGAGTGCTGCGATGGCGTACTTACGCACCTCCCAGTCACGGAGGAGTTTGAGTAATGTCTCAACAGCGGGAGAGCCAACCTGGCCCATCGCTTCGATGGCGACTTCTCGAACCTGCCAATCACCATCACGCAACGCACGGGCCAGCGGTTCAACACACCGCTCGTCCCCCATTTCCCCAAGCGTGATCACGGCTTCTCGGCGGACCACCCAGTCAGGATCTGCCAACAGATCGATCTGGATATCGATCTCGTCCTTGACCTGCTCTTCTTCGAGAACAACCGTGCCCGGACCAGCCGTTTCCGGTTCAACGGGAAGTGGCTCAGCCTGTACGTGCTCAGCCATGACCTCACCCACCGGATCGCCTCCACTTTGCTGGCTGAGCGGGTTGCTATCTGTCGGGGAGGGTTTGGTCTTCGAATCCATAGGACCAGTCAATCTTTCTTTCACTCAACAGCTAGTCACAGAAATGCTAGGCAGACGCGGAAGCGGCCGCACCCTTGCTTCCGGCTGCTCGCTTTTTCCGCTGCACCAAGGCTCGTCTCTTGCGCTGCTCCCGCTTCAATCGTTTTTTCAAGGAGCGGAGGGCGGCGCCCCCTTCTGGGTTACTATGATCGGTCACCTTTGCGGCAATCTTTTTCTTTAATTTCAATTCATCGGATTCTTGCGCGCGCTTCTTGGCCATCGAATCATGCCTCCCCTTCTATCTGATGTATGGACTCGCTATGACGGCCTTCGGCCGAATAAGAAAGAGTGCAGTCTAGTGGAGTGCTTTACACACTGTCAACCTGAATGGATCCACCCCAGGTTCTTGAAGGGGACCTACCTAAACACTGAGCTATCGGAGCGGAGGAGTATCACGAGGGAACCAATCCCATGGGTCTCAGCCAAGCACTAACGACGCAACTGGAGTCTCAATCGGACCCACCACGGACAACATGGCAAGAGCCCACCGATTCCTTCTCGCAATCCAGAGATCGCCGGGGAAGTTTCTCGCGTGAGATGTCATGCCATGTGATGTCCGATCAATCGGAAATACTCGGCCTGCCAGGGCCGACGACGCTGTGCCGGAAAATTGTTCTGTCATCAATAGCAGCTCGGGACGGCGTTCGCCGACCACCTCCACCTGCACATAGGCCACCCCTTCACGCTTCATTCCAAGAAGAACAGCCGCCCTATGAGACAGGTCAAGAATACGCCCCTTTTCGTAGGGACCCCGATCCGTCACTCGCACATGGAGATGTTTGCCATTCGACAAATTGACGACCCGGACCACACTCCCGAGCGAGATCGTCCGATGCGCCGCTGTCAACCCTTCCATATCGAAGATCTCGCCATTCGCGGCCTGCCGGCCATGAAACTGTTCGCCATACCAGGAGGCAACCCCGCGATCCTTGATCCCGACATCCAGCTGGATCTCCCCCTTGGGAACCCACGAGCAGGCACCCAACGACAGGCACAAGGCCAGGGTCAGAGAACTCTTCGAGAAGAGCCTATTTTGCAGAACGTCTAGACTCATACTGGGTTTGCCTCCCTCTAGAATGCTGACGCACCCCGATTTCCGCTTGGCCAAGAGTATGAGAGGTCTGACACTTCGACAACACCGACGAGAGTACCCGTCTCCCCCACCTCCGTATCCCTAATCCCCTGTTCAAGAAAGTACCTACATCCAAAATTGAACGGTGCTCCTATATAACCGAGACACACGCTAAGTTCAACACTTGATAGTGATCCTGACGGGTGGCAAAAATGAAGAGCGCTGCTGTGCTCCCTCTGGATCTCATCATTTCTCGATAGGTTCCGAGGGCGATCCTCCACATTCATGCATGCGCTCTCGCTCTTTCGATTCTGAAAAGGTGGCCTTGTCGCCTGAACCCTGCCACCATATTGACTGCATCGAGCGGAGTGAGTAAGATCCCCCAGACAAAGACTATTGTTCCGAGAGCAGTACTGCTCCATATTCTCCACAGCTGTTTGCACCGATATCACTTTCGTGATTGACGTTCACAACATTACCAAACGGTACGGCCATCATACGGCTATTGATCGCGTCTCCTTTTCTGTTGCTAAGGGAGAAGTGTTGGCCTTTCTTGGCCCCAACGGGGCCGGCAAGACCACCACGATGCGGATTCTGACTTGTTTCATGCCGGCAACAGAAGGCACGGCACGCGTAGCGGGTTTCGACTGTACTGATCAACCCTTGGAGGTCAAGCGGCAGATTGGGTACCTGCCTGAAACACCGCCAGTCTATCAGGAGCTGACCGTCACGGAATATCTGACCTTCGTTGGACAACTCCGTGGCCTGTCGGCAGCAAAACTCACCTCCGCCCTCGACCAATCCATCGGGCGACTTGAGCTGGGTACTGTACGACACCGACTGATCGGAAACCTCTCCCGTGGCTATCGACAGCGCGTTGGATTGGCACAAGCCTTGTTGCATGATCCTCCGGTCCTGATTCTTGACGAACCGACGGTGGGCCTCGATCCGAAACAGATCATAGAAATCCGTGAACTCATCAAGAGTCTTGCCGGCTCGCACTCTGTGATTCTCAGCACCCATATCCTTCCAGAGGCGACAGCCGTCTGCCAACGCGTGGTCATCATCAACAACGGTCGGATCGTCGCGGAAGATACCCCGGAGCAATTGTCGGCTCGCTTACGTCAATCGGAAAAGGTCTCACTGACGCTGAAGTCCTGCCCCGCGGACTGCGAGGCCAAACTGCAGGCAATCCCAGGTGTTCTTCATGTGTTTCCCGGGCAGGGGGGAAGCACCTTCCTCATAGAATGCGAGTTGGGTCGGGACCTGCGCGACGAACTTGCGCGCGTCGTGGTGACAAACCAATGGGGGTTACTCGAACTCCGGACGGTGTCCATGACCTTGGAAGACGTGTTCCTCCAGCTCACCCGGCACGAAGACCACTCCACCGAAACCACAGAGGCCACGGTGAGCCTGGCTGCTGCCGAACAGACGGGCACATAGCAGGTTACGGAAGAACTCATTGTGATGCTGATGCAAACAATATGGCTGAAAGGTTCCGTACGGTGCTAAGGCCGGAACAACTGCAGGGTGCTCGCAACGGCTGTCCAGTAAGGCCGCAGCAAGCAAGGAGTCGAAGCGTACGCTTCGGTATGTTGAGGCCTCGGAGCGATGAAAGAACGCCGGCGGCGGACTTTTTCACCATCCGATTAGGAGCCGCATGACCCCAATACAAGCCGTCATTACCAAGGAACTGCGCGTCTACTTCGTCTCGCCCATTGTCTATGTGGTTGGAGCGGTCTTTCTACTGATTTTTGGGTTGCTTTCCTATCTCTACGTCGGATTTGCAGGCGCGCAAGCCATCCAATTGATGCAAATGCAAGGCGGACCGGCGCAAATCAACCTGAATGATCTGGTCTTTCGGAATCTCTTTGCGAGCATGCGAATCGTCCTCCTGATTATCTTGCCGATCTTGACCATGCGACTGTTCGCAGAAGAGCGCAAGTTACGGACGTTTGAGTTCTTGCTGACCTCACCGCTGAGGGTGCATGACATCGTTGTCGGGAAATATGTCAGTGTGTTTCTGATCTACCTTGGTCTGGTGGGGCTCACCGTATTAGTCCCGAGCGTATTGATGCTCTTCAGCGACTTTGACTGGAACCCCATCTGGACCGGCTATCTCGGCATGGTGCTGTTGGGAGCCCTGTTTCTTTCCGTTGGGGTATTCGCATCGGCGGTTACGGAGAACCAAATCGTCGCCGCTTTTATCAGCTTCGGCATGTTGCTCACGGTCTGGCTGATTGCCGGCCTAGGAGGCCTCTTCGGCGACACGACCGCCGGACGGGTCATTTCGTATGTCTCCTACATGGAGCACTATGACCGACTGGTTCGAGGGCTAATCGACACAAGCGACCTTGTGTATTTCGTGAGTGGCCTCATCCTCATGCTGTTTCTCACGCATCGAGTCGTAGAATCAACGCGCTGGAAATGAACCTCAAATCCTTTCCACTCGGCATTCTCGGCATCGTCCTCGGCCTCGGCGGGATGATTGCCTACAGCCTTCGACCGGATTGGCTCTGGGTCGTCACTGCGGCGGAAGTCGCGGCGCTGACATGCCTCGTCCTCTTCTTCATCCTGCACTTTGAGACGGTGAAAGCGTTCTCCACACGGCGATCGACCAAGATGGGGGTGAATAGCCTCCTGATGGTCCTCCTTCTCTCCTGTATCCTCGTGATCGTGAATTTTCTGGCCTCCCGCCATTCCGTGCGCTGGGACCTATCTGAAAATCAGAACTTCACACTCGCGCCGCAAACCCACCGGGTTCTTCGTTCCCTCCCGCACGACGTCAAGATCACCGTCTTCACACGAGAAAAGGATCCTGGCTATCAAGCGTTCAAAGAACGCTTGGAGAGTTATCGGCAAGCTTCAACTAAGCTGAACGTGGAATTCATCGATCCGGAAAAGCAGCCAAAGCTGGCCCAGACCTACGGCATTTTTCGAACCGACACGGCCATCTTCGAGAGCAACGGACAAACCATCCGCGTGACATCCCCTTCAGAGATCGAACTGACAGGCGCATTGATCCGGATCTCCAAGGACTCAAAAAAACGGATCGTCTTCGTTGAAGGCCACAGTGAGCTGAACGTCGAAGACAAGGACCGGAATGGCCTGTTCATTGCGAAGGAAGCCTTGACTCGGCAAGGGTATGACGTGGGAACGGTCTCGCTCCTGAAAGAATCCGCCGTGCCGGACAATACGTCTGTCTTGGTCCTCGCCGGCCCGCGTCGGGCCGTCACGAAGGAGGAGCAGGATCGCATTCACACATATATTGAGAAAGGCGGCCATCTGCTGGTATTAGCTGATCCCGACACACAGACAGGTCTCGAAGCACTGCTGGCCCGCTGGGGACTGGGCCTGGGCCCCGGTGTCCTCGTAGATCTCCAAGATCGGCTCGCCCAGGGAGACCTCACCGCCCTGCTGGTCAGAACGTTTACAGAACACGAGATCACGCAGGACCTCACCTCCGCCGTGCTATTGCCGCTATCACGACACATCACCTTCGACGAGCAGACCGGCAAAGATTGGGACTTCGTCCCACTCGCCAGAACGTCACCCAACAGCTGGGCGGAAACGAACATGCAAGGCCGCGTGGTGAGCCTGAGTGAAAAGGAAGACATCAAGGGACCGCTTCCCATGGCCGCCGCCCTGTCGCCCAAGAAGGCCCCAGAGGAGGGCACGCCACGTCCAGCCATTGTGGTGATTGGCAACTCGACGTTTGCCTCCAATGCCTTTTTTAATTTTCCCGGTAACAGCGACTTTTTTCTCCATACGACTGGGTGGTTGGCCGAGGAACGGGACTTGATCTCGATCGCACCGAGAGAGCCGGCGTTGCACCCCTTCACGCCCAACCCCACACAGGAGCGCGCGTTGATTTACATCCAGGTCATCCTGCTTCCACTCACGACCTTCCTGACCGGTCTCCTCGTGTGGAGAAAACGCCGACGATTATGATGGCCCTTCGCTCCATACCTTCTTCGCTGCAGGATAGTCAAAATGGCTGTCCAGCAAGGCCGCAACGAGTGAAGGACCGAGGCATACTCTCGGGAGTACGTTGATGATGCGAGAACGCAGCCGGCAGTCATTTTTACCATCCTGATATGCGTTATTGGCCTACACTCCTGATGCTGGTGATCCTGGCTGGTCTGGGTGGTTACCTCTACCTGGTTGAGTTTCCCGCCAAGCACCAAGAGGAACAACAGGAGACGACACAAAAGCAGCTCCTGCCGTTCCCAGAAACTGCTATCACCAGTCTCTCCGTCACAACCGCTCAGGGCCCGATCGACATCAAGCTGACCGAACCAGGGAAGTGGTCCATCGTGGCTCCACTTCGGACCGAGGCAGATGCACGTGAGGTGCAAGCCCTCGTTCGCGCCCTTGTAACCGGAACCGTCACCAGAACTCTGGAAGATCAACCCACGCAACTGGGGCCATTCGGCCTTGAACCACCCGTTACTACCATCACGGTGACTGCCGGCGCCCGACAGGAAACCTTTTCCATCGGCGACAGTGGTCCTCTCTCGAATACTCTCTACGTCTTGAGGAAGTCGGACCACCGGATCCTCCTAACAAGTCTCGCGCCGAAAGATTTCGTAAACAAGTCCTTGATGACCTTTCGACGGAAGGAGCTGTTGAAGTTCGTTCAGAATGATATCGAACGAGTTCGCTTGACCTATCCGACAACCGAAATGGTGATCTACAACATGGCGAAGGATAAACCCAAACCTTCGTGGAAGATCCGGTATCCGATCGAAGCTGAAGCGGATCAGAACGAAGTTCGGGCATTGATGTTCCGCCTGGAAGATCTGAAGGCGCTCGGTATCATCGACCCCGGTCCTGAACGAGATACTATCGCCAAGACCTTGACGACACCGAGAGTAAAAGTCACGCTGCATACCGTCGCCGGCGATCAATCAGTCAGGCTCTACCAGCCGGACCCGCAGAAAGGCGAAGCGATCGCAGAAACTGCACCAGACGCCCCGCTCTACCGCATCAATCCGGGACTGATCAGGGATCTGACGAAAGACCTCTTCAATCTTCAGGATAAACGACTCTTCGGTCTCGACTACACGGACGTGGCCATGCTATCGGTCAAGACCCGGGATCACGAGTATGTCTTGATTAACCAGAGTGGTGAATGGGTCCTGGAAGACCAGCCCATGGAGAAGGTCAGCCAAGAGGTAGCAGACCTGTTCGTCAGTCGGGTGGCCAATCTACCAGCGGAAGAACGGGTCATGAAACACTCCGCCCCACTTGCCCCCTACGGACTCTTGTCTCCAGCCGCAGAGTTTGTCGCCACCGCGAAGGACAGCAAGGCTACAGGGAAACTGACGTTGGGCAGTCAGTCGGGAAATCTGCTCTATGCGACCGGCCAGCGGATCTCAGGTTTGTTTCAGGTACGCCCGGATCTCCTGAGCCAGATTCCTTCCAAGACCGAGCTACTTGGCAAAGTACCGGCTGGAACGCCATCACGGCATTAACTTCGATCCTATCTGTTAGCCATACTATCTAAGTACCTGAATGAGGTACTTGACCCAACTAGTACAATTCCGCTATACGTTCACTCCGTACCCATCGAGACATCGAACTGGTGCCCGACGAAAGTCGAGTCGTCTCGTTATCCATAAACTCCACGGCTTGGGTTCACAATACGTGGCCAGACACATCCTTAACGATCGACCCCAACAGAAAGTGAGCGGCTCCACCATGACGCATCCACGCATCCGTACCGGGCGATCTCTCGTTGGACTGATCTTGGTCTTATTGGGCTTGAGTACCTACGGCTGTGGGGACACAGGAACGGCAACGCAACCGGCGGAGCTTGGAGGTCTGTCGGTATCCCCAGGAGATCTACAACCGCCTTTTTCCCCTGCGGTAACTAGTTACACCGTCCAGCTCCCCACGGATGTCTCAAGTACAACCATTACTGCAACCCCAAGAGTCTCGGGAGATACGATACGGATCGACAACCAGCAGATATCAAGCCAAACCGTGACTCTGGACTCGCCGGGGGCAGAGAAATCCGTCAACATCGTCGTGACAGAAACAGGCACGGGCGGCACGTCAAAGTCCTACTCTGTTCAAGTCAAACGAGCCAGCCTGGCAGGGAACAATTCGTTAGCAAGCTTGACCGTTTCACCAGGAACCCTCGCTCCCGAATTCGAGAATAGCTCAACACGGTATACGGTCAGCGTCGGCAATACCATCGGAAGTGTAACGATCACCCCTACCCTCTCAGATCCTGCTGCGACTATGACCGTGAATGGACAACCAGCGCTCTCTGGTCAACCACGCACCATTGATCTCAATGGCGGTGGCCAGACCACAACGATCACCACCACCATTACGGCTCTGAATGGAAGCACACAATCCTATACGGTTGACGTGAGTCGTGGGCCGTCAAACAACAACAACTTGCGAGGACTTGTCATCTCATCAGGGAGCTTAAACCCTGACTTTAGGGCAGGCACAACCGGCTACACGGTGAATGTGGGCAGTGGTGTAGACAGCGTGAGGGTACGGCCAACCGTGGCAGACTCCACGGCGACCCTTACCGTAAATGGGCAGGCTGTCACGTCCGGGCAACAGTCTCAAGCCATCACATTGAGTGGGCCAGGCTCGAGTACCGTTATCAGTATTATTGTGATTGCACAGAACGGGACCCCGAAACCCTACTCTGTAAATGTAGTACGTGCTGCCCTTGGTGGAAACAATAATCTGTCTGCGTTGACTGTTTCACCAGGCGACCTTGCTCCTACCTTTAGCGTAAACACAACGAACTACACAGCGGACGTGACAAGCAGCGTGTCGAGCGTCACGGTCACGCCCACTCGGCAGGATCCCAATGCGACGATCACAGTGAATGGACAAGCCGCAACTTCCGGCCAAGGCCGAGCCATTACCTTGAATGGGGCAGGCTCGGATACTTCAATTAATATCGTAGTGACCGCCCCCAATAGCACACAAAAGATCTACACGGTAAACGTTCACCGCGCCGCCCTCGGCGGCAACAACAATCTGCAGAGTTTAACCGTTACTCCAGGTGCCTTGAATCCCACATTTAACGCAAATACCTTAAATTACACGGTGGATGTAAACAGCGATGCCACCAGTCTGACGGTCACACCGCGCCTGCGAGATTCTGCTGCCAGCCTGCAGGTGAATGGGCAAGTTGCCACGTCCGGACAACCCCAAAGCGTCACATTGAACGGACCTGGTTCGAGCACCATTATCAATATTCTGGCGATCGCACAGAACGGCAACCAGAAAACCTACTCGATCAACGTCAATCGTGCAGTGCCATCAAGCGACAACAACCTGTCGGCGTTGAGGGTGCGCGTTGGTAACGTGACCCAAACCTTGACTCCATCATTTGACGCAAACACGTTAGCTTATACGGTCAACGTGCCAGCGAATGTAGACAGCGTCAGAGTGACTGCAACAAAAGCGGACTCGAACGCTGGGATCTCTGGGGACCTGCCCAATAGTGGACAAGCGACCATTCAACTGGACGGACCAGGAACCAGCAGAGTGGTATCGATCATAGTCACCGCCCCCAACGGAACTCAAAAATCCTACGCCATCAACATAACCCGAGCGGCAGCATCGAGTGACAACAACTTGTCGGCACTATCGTTATCAGGAGGCAACTTGACTCCTGTCTTTGCTCCTGACACATTGGCCTACTCGATGGATGTGACAAGCGACATCTCAAGCGTCACTGTCGCCGCAACAAAAGCAGATCCGAATGCCGTGATCTCTGGTGACCTGCCTAATAACGGACAAGCAACTATTCAGCTGGATGGGCCAGGAACCAGCAAAGTGGTATCGATCATAGTCATCGCCGCAAACGGAATCCAGAAGGCCTATGCTATCACCATCAATCGGGCAGCACCGGTGGCAAAGCCGCTTCCACCAGGGACCGCTCCAGATCTGTTAGAGGCAGATGATTCCTGTCCTCCGCTTCTTGGCTCAACTCTCTGCGCCCCTGGGACTAGCAATACGGACAACGTCACCAACGTCAGGAGACCAAGATTCACGATACCTCCGCCCACAGCAGGAACCCCGAGCCTCTATGTGGGTACGACCAAGTATACGTTTGCTCCTGGGACCACCACTCTCAGGCCGTCAGTAGATCTGGCTGACGGGTCGCACACAATTACTTATACGCTGACTAATGCTGGAGGTGAGTCTGACCCAAGTCCACCTTTGGATGTGACCATCGATTCTACTGCCCCTGTACGGTAGTTCAGCTTGGCCACCCTGTGGCGCGGAATCACGCCGGCCACAGGGTAGTCCAGACGGTATGCCGCTCTGCTTCACTCTGAATCAGTGCAAGAAGTTATCCGACCAACTTTACTGATGGATCATTTCCTTGGAGAGTCTCAAACCCACAATGGTTAACTGTCGGTCTGCGTTTCGCTTGCTGTTGTATATGCCCTCAGGATCAACTGACTCCCTGGCATATTTCCGCATGGTTCACATAATCCAATCTCGACGATAACCTCAGCAACACGCACCGCCCCCACTTTCGTCTTGTACTCCCTTACTTTTGTAGATCTAGATCATTTTCCCGCCATCTCCTAGCATCTGGAGCCCGTTCTTCGCGGTTGGCAAGATCTAATCGCCCAAAGATTCCTGTAGCAAGAGGAAGCCATCGGTATCACTATGAAATACCTTCTGACCCTTACGCGTTTCGGTTGTGCTACGCTCCTTGTCACCACTATAGGGTTGAGTACCTTTGGCTGCCGGGATAGCGCCTCGATTTCTGAGCAGACCGTAGAAGTTCCCCTGTCCAATCTCACGGTAACTCCCGGCACTCTACTGCCTGTGTTTTCTAGCAATACCACCACCTATACGGTCGACGCCCCGACAGGTGCTGCCACCGTTACAGTGACCGCCACGCCGCAAGACACCGCAACAACCTTGACCATTGATGGGGCTGTGACAATCTCCGGACAGGCGCGGTCCGTGCCGCTCGGGGCACCAGGATCGAGCACCACAATTCGTATCGTTGTATCATCATCCCAGAATGGGCTTGAGACGACTTACACCGTCATCGTGACAAGACTGTTATCGGGTGATAACAACCTGTCAGCATTGAGCGTGAGGGCAGGTACTGTAGCTCAGTCTTTAGTTCCCGGGTTTGATACCAACCATTTAGACTACAGTCTGGAGGTGGGAACGAACGTTGGCAGCGTCACTATCACGGCAACCAAGTCCGATCCGAATGCGGCAATGCTCATCGGGGCTGTGCCTATACCAGCAGGGACAAATCCTGGACAAGCGTCCATTACACTCGGCGCCCCCGGGACTATCACACCCGTGACGATCGAGGTGACTGCACCAAACGGCAACAAAAAAACTTACAACCTATCTATTAAACGACCCTCAGGAGACAACAACCTGTCGGCATTGACGGTCACGCCGCCCGGCCCTCTCCCTCCCCCTGGCTTCAATCCAAGCACTCTCAGCTACACCGTCAATGTGGCGACGAACGTCAATCGTGTGGATGTCACGGCAACTAAATCCGACATCAATGCCGTGATGGCTATCGGCAGCGTCACGGTCCCAGCCGGAACAGCATCGGGGTCAGTACTCAACATTCCACTCGGCGGCCCAGGGAACCCTACACCCATCTCCATTACAGTCACCGCCCAGAATGGGAACCCCAAAACGTATACTGTTACCGTGATTCGGGCTGCATCGACTGATGACACGCTGTCAGCTTTAACGGTAACGGCGAATAGCATCGAGCAGACATTGAATCCTGGTTTTAGCGCAAGTACTCTCGATTACACGGTGAACGTAGCTACTGCTGTCACTGAAGTCATCGTCTTGGCAACTAAGTCTGATCGAAATGCCGTGATGCTGATCGGTTCCCTCACCGTCCCTGCTGGTACCTTATCAGGACAAGAACCTTTCCCACTCGGTGGGCCGGGGACCCCGACTGTGATTTCAATTGTTGTAACTGCTCAGAGTGGTGGCGCCCCGAGGACGTACACTATCCGAGTAAACCGTGCAGCATCAGACGACAACAATCTTTCGGGGTTGAGTCTGACTGCGGGCACTATCCCTCTGAACTTAACTCCAGCGTTTGATCCGAATCTCGTGAGCTATGCAGTGGAAGTACCATTCGGGATCTTCGAGGTAACTCTCATTGCAACCAAGTCCGATCCCAATGCTGTCCTCTCTGGTTCAGTCCCCGACCCCGGGATAGGAGTCGCAACCGGCCAAGCTACCATTCTGTTCATATTCCTACCGCCACCACAGGTGGGGATCACTGTCACTGCACCGGCTGGGAACTTTAAAACCTACTTTGTGACGGTGAACCAAGCCCCTTCGCCATTCCCTTAGCTGGGTCTTCACCTGTTCACGAAGAGATGTACTGAATTGCAAGTGCCGTCCCTCAGCAGGCGCGCTCCGTACCGACCCTTCACCTCACATCCCGATCTTGAAGAATGAGCCAGACCAGTGCAGCGCGCCCCTGTGCCCACTCTGCTTATCCATACACAAGTAGGGATAGACCGCTCAGGAATCCCTTTCGTAAGATCTGCACCTCCCGTGTTGGTTCACACGGGTGGCTAGGCTCTTTAGGACTTCCAGCAAGTGAACGGCATAGGTTCATCATGAAACACCGTTTCGCCATCTCTGCCAAATATCTTGCCTTCACTCTCCTCCTGCTAGGAACCGCCGGTCTGGGTGTCAGTGGCTGCAGAAACACTGGGTCGGTTGATCCAGGACCCCAGCTGGTCAGTCTCTCAGTCTCCGGCACATCGCTCCAGCCATCGTTCGCCAGCGAAACGACCCATTACAGCGCCGACTTGCCCAACAGCATACAGGACGTCACCATTTCAGCAACAAAGTCTGAACCGAATGACACGCTGTCTGGTGCAGTCACTGCCCCTGCAGGACAAGCCACTGGTCAAGCAATGATTCAAGCCCCTGGGGCAGGATCGACCAAAGATGTCTCCCTGACTGTCACCTCCTCCGATGGAAGAGCGAAGATCTACACCATTACTCTCAGAGCGACGACCCGCGGCGGAGACAACACCCTCAAGAGTTTGACGATATTGCCAGGCACCTTGTCTCCTCCCTTTTCTCCGGGAACTCAAGACTACACAATGAACGTGGCCGCCACTGTCGCCGAGGTGACCGTCTCGGCTACCAAGTCTGATCCCAATGCCGTGCTCTCGGGTGATGTGCCTAACGAAGGGCGGGCGACGCTCAAGCTCGACGGACCAGGGACGACCAAGGTTGTCTCGATCATCGTCACGGCACCGAATGGAACCACAAGGAGCTATACCGTCACCGTCAACCGAGTGCTACCCTCGCGCGATGCGTCCCTCTCTGACTTGACTGTGAATCCTGGCTCATTGGATCCTGACTTCAATCCAGACATCCTGACCTACCGAGTAACCGTGACCAATAACGTGAACAGTGTGACCATCTCTGCAACGAAGTCGGATCCTAATGCCGTGATGTCCGTCCTAGGTTCCGTGGTCGCGGCGACAGGGACACCCACTGGACAAGTCTCCATCCCTCTCGGAGAACGACGCACCGAAGTGGACCTGAACATCACCGCACAGGACGGCATGACAACCCAGACTTATGGCATCATCATCCGATCTCGCAGATAGACCGTGGGACGAGCTTCAGATTGGGCAGACCCGTCTCATACGTAGTTTGCCCATCTCCGACACTCCTTCTGCATCACGGCGCTAATATCCTCAGACATCGCGCTCCCCATCTCTCGTAGCCCCGTCCGTTGACCCGAGCGGTCAGATCAGTTATATCAACTATCAGTCGCTGTTCGATTTGGGAACATCGTGAGAGCCGATCTGAACCCTCTGGTACATTTCGTGGCTGGCGGTTTGGATTCATCAAAACAGATGAACCGGTTACCTCGTGCAGCAAAGGGCCATCTCCGATACCGCCATGAAATCAATTTTGACCACGACGAGGACAGATTGGGTCGCTCTTTGCCTCGTTGTTCTCTGTTTCACTGCCTACGGCTGTAAGGACTCTGCGTCGATTTCGGATAAGCCCAATGTCCCTCTAGCCAGCCTCACCGTCACGCCAAGCACCCTTCAGCCGACATTTTCCAGCGATACCACGAGCTACACGGCCGAGACCCCAACGGCCGCTACCAGCGTCACGATCACAGCAACTCCACAGGACAACACAGTGACGGTCTCGATCGACGGGACTATCACCACACAGCGTACCATCGCCCTCAGCCAACCAGGATCAACCAAGACGGTCCTCATCGTATTAACCACACAAACCGGTACAGAGAGCACCTATGCGGTCAACGTAACTCGACTGCTGTCGGGTGATAACAATCTGAAGACCACGACCGTCACTCCAGGCCCCTTAATCCCCGCATTTACGTCAGACCAGCTGACCTACACCGTCGATGTGGCCACCAACATCACCAGTGTCACTGTCACCGCAACCAAATCCGACCCGGAGGCCGTGATGTCGGGTGATCTGCCCAGCGATGGCCGTGCAACCATCCAACTTGACGGGCCGGGAACAAGCAAAACCATGTCGATCACGGTGACCGCCCCCAATCAAACCAGCAAGACCTATCGCATCACCGTTCTCCGAGCGGCGTCTAGTAACAACAATCTATCGGGGTTGCATGTGAAGATTGGTGCTGGTGATCAACCCCTGTCTCCTACTTTTTCCCCTGGAGAAACGAGGTACAACGTAGAAGTGGGGACGAAGGTCTCCAGTATCACTCTGGAAGCGACCAAGGCCGATCCAAGTGCCGTGATCTCTGGTGATGTTCCCAATGAAGGGCAGGCCACCATCCAGCTCGATGGGCCGGGAACACAAAAAGATGTTTCTGTTCATGTGGCGGCCCAAAATGGCAGCATCAAAACCTACACCATCACAGTCACACGAGCCGCTCCTTCGAGCAACAACAATTTGTCAGTTCTCAGCGTGACATCAGGCACCCTCAGTCCTCCGTTTACTGCAGCCCAACTGGCTTATACAGTGGATGTACCAACCAACGTGGCTAACGTAGACGTGTCTGCGACCAAAGCTGACCCGGACGCAGTCATGTCCGGTTCGGTGTCAGCCGGAACCGGTCAAGCAAGCGGTCAAGCGTCTATCGCACTCGGCATGCCGGGGACTGCCACAACGATGTCCATCACCGTCACAGCACCCAATGGAACCTTTAAAACTTATACCGTGACCATTAACCGTCGTGCCTCCAGCGATAGCACACTAGCAGGCTTGAATGTGACTGTCGGTTCACTGGATCCCCCTTTTGCTTCCAACACCGTGAACTATACCGTGGCAATCGATCTCCTTGTCGACAGCGTCACTATTTCAGCAACCAAGACCGATCCCAATGCCACCCTATCCTCGTTAGGAACGGTGATTGCTGCACCTGGCACCCCAACCGGCCAGATGACAGTCTCACCACAATTTGGGATTGGCACCACGATAGATATGACGGTGATCGCCCAGGATGGAATCAATACAACGACGCACACAATTACTGTGACTCGGGGGCTCTTCTAGAAACTACGCCGCTATGGTGAGCACGTCATATGTCTCTCGGCCCTCTAATTTAACCCGACCGTATAGATTCGCTATACGTGTCCTATTGTGACGCGCTGTGATCATCCATGACAAACCGAGCCTGATCCAGTCTCAATGCTCCTTGCTCGATTTGCCTGAACAGACAAACGATCTTCGCAGATACGGAGAAAGTGACCTCACCCATATGAAACATCTGCTCATTTCAGCAAGCCACCACCTCGCCATCCTATTTCTTCTCACCCTCAGCCTCCTCGCCTCTGGCTGCAGAGACAGCGCATCAATTTCAGAGAGCACCGTCGAAGTGCCCCTTTCCAGCCTCACGATCACACCCCCAGGCACACTCCAGCCGGCGTTTTCGAGCAATACCACGAGCTATATCGCTACCGTACCCACCGCCGTAACCAGCGTGACGGTGACAGCCAGTCCCACAACCAACACGACCACCATCATCATCAACGGAACGAGTACCCCTGCAGGACAAGGCCGCCCTGTGTCACTTGGCCAACCAGGCTCGACCACATCCATCGAGGTGGTGGCATCTGCACAAAACGGGATCGAAAGCACGTACCGCGTCACGGTCACACGACTATCAAGCGACAACAACCTATCGGCCTTGCTGGTGACAGCCAACAATGTGGCTCAACCATTGACGCCAGACTTTGAGACGGACACTACGAACTACACAGCCAATGTCTCCAACACTGTGGAACGGGTCACAGTCTCCGCAACCAAATCTGATCAGGCCGCCGCGTTACTGATAAGTTCTGGCGCGAGCTCCGTCACCATCGGAGCAGGGGTCAATCCTGGACAATTGCCAATCTCACTTGGTGAGCCAGGAACGTCCACTCCCGTGTCGATCGAGGTGACGGCACCAAACGGCACCAAGAAAACCTACCAGGTCACGGTCAACCGACTATCCGGCAACAACACGTTACGAGAGTTGTCCATCATACCCGGCACGTTTGATCGTCCGTTTGATCCTGTCATCACAAGCTACATCGTGACGGCACCGTTCACGGCGACGCAGGTAACCGTCACTGCCATCAAATCCGATCGCTTTGCCGCAATGTCTGGAAATGTGACGGCTGGTGCAGGGATTGAGAGCGGGACAGAGACGTTCAGCTTAGGAGGGCCGGGATCAGGGCTCCCCCTCTCTATCACCGTAGCTGCACCGGATCCCAATGTTCCTCCAAGGGAATACCGTATCACCGTCAATCAAGCAGTCCCCTCGAACAATGCCAATCTGTCCGCTTTGACGATGAGTGCCGGATCCTTGAATCCGCCGAGCTTTACTCCTGATGGAAAGATTTATGAAGTGAAGGTTGATCTTCTCGTCAACAGCGTCACCCTGACAGTGACAAAGTCCGATCCAAATGCAACGATGTCTGCGCTGGGCTCAGTGATCGCCGTACCCGGGGTTCCAACCGGTCATGTGACGGTCACGCCAGGGCTTGGAGTCGGGACGCTCGTCAAAATTGACGTGAGGGCAGAGGATGGAGTCACCAGCTCGACCTACGATATTACCGTCATTCGAAGGCTCTTTTAGCCCACGAAATTCCTAGGCCCTTACTCCAGGTTTGGAACCTGTCCACAGTCTTGATGGCGGCGAAGCCCCCCGCTTACCACTCTCATCGGAAAAGCACCTGATGCTTGTCTGTAGAAGGCCTCTATCGCTTCGGATCCAGTTCGATGAGTCCCTTACGAATGGCGAGAATGGCCGCCTGTGTACGGTCATAGACTTGCAACTTGTGAAAAATGTTTCTGACGTGGTTCTTCACCGTCTTTTCACTGAGATCCAAACTGTTAGCGATCTCCTTATTGGTCTTTCCATCGGCGACCAATCGTAATACGGTAATTTCCCGTTCTGTGAGGTCATGCTCGGCCCAGGCCGGCTTTTTCCCTTTTTTTTGGGCCATGAGCGAAAATTCCGCCAGGATTTTGCTGGCGACCGACGGATGGATCAGTGATTCACCTCGATAAATCGCGCGAATGGCCGCCACAATCTGCGACGACTCTGAATCCTTCAGCAGATACCCCGTCGCACCAGCCCGGACCAGGTCAAAGATGTATTGCTGCTCCTCATACATGGTCAACGCGACCACGCCGATGTGCGGAAACTCTCGCTTGATCTGTCTGGTCGCCTCGACGCCGCCCATCCGCGGCATACTCACGTCCATGAGGATCACGTCCGGAAGCAAAGCCCGAGCTTTCTCCGTCGCTTCGATCCCATCCTGCGCCTCACCGATGACATGAATATCTTCTTTTGTCTTGAGGATGGCCGCTAACCCTTCTCGGACGACTCGATGGTCGTCAGCAATAAGGACCTTAATTTTCTCCATGCTGTTGCTCCTCCTTCTGGCCCAACGGCACTTCCACCACGATACGGGTGCCTTTCCCCGGTTTGGATTCGACTCGCCCCTCCCCTCCAACCAATCGCGATCGCTCTATGATCCCCTTAATCCCAAAATGGTCCCATTTTTCAGGGTCCCGCAGCACGGTTTCCATATCGAATCCGATTCCATTATCCGAGATCGTAACCCGTAAGAGATCGATATCGATATCGAGTTTAATCGTCACCCGGTCTGCCTTGGCGTGTTTTTCAACATTCCCCAATGCCTCCTGAATGATGCGAAAGAGAAACATCTTCGTCCGAGGAAACAAGATCTGTTCGTCTCCGGACACGGTGAACTTGGTGGTAATGTGCGTCTGGGTCTGATAGGACTTGAAATAGTTGGTCAACGCCGAGATCAATTCCATCTTGTCATAGTGCAAGGGACGCAAATTAAAAATGACCTGGCGGGCTTCCTGAATCGCCAGTTTCAGCTGCGCCTTACTCTCTTTGAGCGTGGCCAGACACGCTCGTGGGTTTTTCCGGAGGAGCTGCTGGCACAGGTCCAGCTTGAAGTTGACCCCCGCCAGGATCTGTACGAATCCATCGTGAATCTCGCAGGCGATCCTGGTTCGTTCATCCGTTACCGCCGCTCCGGTTTCCTTTACGTACAATCGGTAGAGGGATTGATACTTGTTCAGCGTTTTTTCGATCTCGGCCGTGGCGCGAATTCTGGCTTCGATCAACTCCCACATGAATTTGGCGCTGGCTCCGCCAATGACAGTGACACCCATTCGATGAAAATCTTGGAGGAATTGCCAGACTTCCGGGTCTCCCGACACATCAATGATCAGATCAACACGCTCCATCGTGAGCAGATGTTGATAGTCTTGCGTCACCGGGATCTTCAGCTGTTTGGCCAGCTCAAAGCCCGGTGCATCTGGATTGATCTCGGCGACCCCCACGATCTGCACCAATGGGTCATTCGCAAAAATCTCGATCAGTGCAGTGCCTCCGCGACCGGCACCGATAATGGCGACGCTGGTTGCGGCAGAAGCTGAAGAGTTTCGTTTCCCACGCTGGGGGAGAGGCTTGATCGTCGGCATGAGGGATCTAACTGATTAAGGGGACATGGCCTGGGCACAGTTCATGAGCGCATGACTGCATGATCCCCAGTGCCACCTGCAGACTTGATCGGATGTTCAACAAAGCGTTCCTACTCATCCGCAGCGAGCGAACTGGCAAGAAAGACCCAGGCTCGTTCACTACCCTTGTGAGGGAGGCCTGGTTCACCATCCTGCTCGTGCTCGAGTCGCCAGTCTGGTCACCTTGTGGACATGAAACAACCGAGCTAACACCACGCTGGAAGAGAGATGGAGTAATAACGGTTGAGGGTCAAGGCTCACTACGTTGCTGTGCCAAGGTCTTCAATTCGTCCATGAATTGGTCAATGTCCTTGAACTCCCGATAGACGGACGCGAATCGAACATAGGCGACCTGGTCCAACTGATGCAGTTCCCGCATCACTTCTTCTCCGACGATCCGGCTATCGATCTCCGTCTCGCCCATCTCTTGAATGTGTTTTTCAATACGGTCGGTCAAGGCCTCAATGGTACTGATACTGATCGGCCGTTTTTCACAGGCTTTTTTGAGGCCCACGAGAATCTTATTGCGATCGAATGACTCACGCCGTCCGTCCTTTTTCACAACAACCGGGAGAATCTCTTCGACACGCTCGTAGGTGGTATAGCGGCGTTTACACCCCAGGCATTCGCGACGGCGACGGATGACCTCGCCTTCCTTGGCCATGCGGGAGTCTACCACCTTATCTTCAAGCTCATCACAGAAGGGGCATTTCACCGCAGGCGACCTGCTCTCTGGCTATCCGTGAACTAGTAGGGGTGAAAGATGGGAAACTTCGAGCACAGCACCTTAGCTTGCTCACGCACCTCTTCCAACACCGCCGGCTCCTGTCGATGTTGCAGCACGCGATCGACTAAACCCACAATTTGCTTCATCTCTGGCTCGCACATTCCGCGCGTCGACACGATCGGCGATCCCAACCGGATGCCGCTGGCCACTGCCGGCGGCTTTTCATCGTAGGGGACGGCATTCTTGTTGACGATAATCCCGGCGGTATCGAGCGCGGCATCCGCCTCTTTTCCGGTGATGCCTTTATTGGTAAGATTCAAAAGCATCAAATGCGTGTCTGTTCCACCTGACACAATCTTATAGCCACGATCGACGAATCCTTGCGCTAAAGACTTCGCATTCGCCAGGACTTGTTGTTGATAGCGTTTAAAGCTTGGCGACAACGCCTCCTTGAAGGCCACTGCCTTGGCCGCGATCACATGCATCAACGGGCCACCTTGAAGGCCGGGAAACACCAGTTTATCGACCCCCTTCGCATGTTCGGCTTTACACATCGTGACGCCTCCACGCGGACCACGCAAGGTCTTATGCGTCGTCGTCGTCACAAAATCCGCATAGGGAACGGGGTTCGGATGAAGTCCTGCTGCGATGAGTCCGGCAATATGAGCAATATCCACGAGCAAATAGGCGCCAACCGACTTAGCAATCTGCTGAAAGCGAGGAAAATCTAGAATACGCGCGTAGGCACTGGCCCCAACCACGATCATACGTGGACGACACTCTTCCGCCACTTTTTGGACAGCATCGTAATCAATGGTCTCGGTCTGGCGATCAACGCCGTACGAGAACACCCGAAAGAGAATTCCGGAGAAATTGACTTTGCTGCCATGCGTGAGGTGCCCGCCTTGAGCCAGGTCCATCCCCAAGATGGTATCACCGGCTTTCAGGACCGAGAGATACGCCGCCATGTTGGCCTGAGAGCCTGAGTGCGGCTGCACATTGACATGCTCAGCGCCAAAGATTTGCTTGCAGCGCTGGATGGCCAGATCTTCAACTTCGTCGGCATGCTGACACCCGCCGTAGTACCGCTTCCCGGGATAACCTTCAGCGTACTTGTTCGTGAGCAACGAGCCCTGCGCCGCCAAAACAGCCGGACTCGCGAAGTTTTCCGACGCAATCAGCAACAACTTCTCACGTTGCCGGATTTCCTCAGCCTCAATCGCGGCACAAACCTCAGGATCGGCTGACTTCAGAGAATCCCACGAACCGATCGCGTAACTGTTCATCGTGTCCATCGTCGAATCCCTATGCTGATGCGGCCGGTGCTTCAGCCTCTTGCGCGTCATGCTTCTTCACTACGTGAACCTTCACCGTCGCCACCACATCCCTCGGCATCTTGATCGGAACCGCCACCGTGCCAAGTTCCTTGATCGGCTGTGCCAGTTGGATCTTTCGTCGATCCACGGTCATACCTTGTGCCGCCAAACCTTCCGCAATGTCCTTGGTCGTGACGGAGCCGAACAGTTTGTCGTCTTTGCCCGATTGCATCTCGATCGTCAGCTCCACCGCTGACACCTTCTTCGCGTAGGTCTCGATTTCGACCTTTTCCTTCTTGGCCTTCTCAGCCGCCACCCGCTTGGCATGCTCAAACGCTTTGATGCTGCGACCATCGGCCTCAACCGCCTTGCGGCGCGGCAGCAGATAGTTCCGTGCAAATCCATCAGCGACATTGATCAGATCGCCGAGATGCCCAACCCCTTCCAGGGTCTCTTGAAGAATAACTTTCATACCCATACTCCTTACCTGATAAAGGAGCTGAGAATACTGGGCTGACTACAAAAAGTCAATTCAGAAGGGAGTACGAATTACGGCTGGTTAGTGAATCACACCGAGGGCCCGGCCGACCTTCGCAAAGGCCATGACAGCCTGTTGAAGCTGCGTCTTTGTGTGAGCTGCTGACATTTGGGTCCTGATCCTCGCCTGCCCTTGCGGCACGACAGGGTAGCTGAATCCGACGACGTAGACCCATTCTTTGAGTAGGGCCTCGGCCATTGATGTCGCAAGGGTGGCGTCACCCAGCATCACAGGAATGATGGGATGCTCGCCTGGAACGAGCCGAAACCCAAGCTTGGTCAGCTCATCCCTAAAAAACACGGCATTGGCCCGAAGCTGCTCCCTGAGATGATCGCCTTGCTCGACAAGCCCGAGGGCACAGAGCGCCCCTGCTGCGATGGGTGGAGGAAGGGAGTTCGAAAACAGGTAGGGCCGCGACCGTTGGCGGAGGAGTTCAATGATTTGGGCGTTGCCGGATGTAAATCCACCCGTCGCACCCCCAAGTGTCTTTCCCAAGGTACTCGTCACGATCTCGATACGGTCGGCCACGCCAAAGTGAGCCGGGGTGCCTCTCCCCTTCGGACCAAGCACCCCGGTGGCATGGCTGTCATCGACAATCACCGCCGCGTCGTACCGTTCAGCCAGCTCCACAATCCGATCCAACTTGGCCAGGTCACCATCCATCGAGAAGACGCCGTCCGTGACTATTAATCGGAGACGACCGCCAGCCGCTTCCTGGAGCCGCACTTCCAGGTCCGCCATGTCGGAATGGGCGTACCGGAATCTCTTGGCCTTGCAAAGTCTGATGCCGTCAATCAGGCTGGCGTGGTTTAAGGCATCGCTGATGACTGCATCGTGCTCATCCAACAACACTTCAAAGAGCCCGCCGTTCGCATCGAAGCAGGAACTATAGAGGATGGTGTCCTCCGTGCCGAGAAATGCACTGACGGTCTGCTCCAGCTGCTTGTGTAGATCGTGCGTGCCGCAAATAAACCGCACCGAGGCCATGCCATAACCATGGGTGTCCAACCCGGTTTTTGCTGCCAGGACGATTGCCGGATGATTCGCGAGGCCCAGATAATTATTGGCACAGAGGTTCAGCACCAAGCCTTGGGGGACCCGAATGTCCGAACCCTGTGGACCCAGAATGCGCCGCTCGGCTTTATACAGCCCCTTCGCGCGGATGTCGGCGAGTTGAGTGTCGAGAACGTGTTTGAGAGAATGGTAAGCCATGATTAGAACAGGACTGAGAGATGAGGACTGAGGGTCAATTGAGTGGAGGCTCTACTTTTCTCTCAGTCCTCGCACCTCAGTCCTACTATGGGAATAACACTACTTTCCCGCATCGACCGGACTGAATCAATTCAAAGCCGGTCGCAAACTCTTTCAGTGGAAACGTATGGGTGATGACGGGCCGAATATTGAGGCCAGCTTTGAAGAGCCCGGCCAACCGGTACCAGGTTCCAAACAACCGCCGACCGGTAATTCCATATACACGGATCCCCTTGAAGATCATTTCGTTGGGAAGATCAAAGGTCACAGGGCCGGTCGGAATGCCGAACAACGTAACCCGCCCACCGTTCTTCACAGCCCGAAAGGCCTGATGCAGCGCCGTAGGGTCTCCTGACATCTCCAATGACGCATCAACCCCTTCACCGGCGGTGATCTCCATGATCGCTGCCGCAAGTTGTTCCGGAGAGTCCGTCTTGGCATTAAGGACATGATCAGCCCCAACGTGCTTGGCCAATCCAAGTCGGTAGTCACTGATATCTGACGCAATGATCGTCGCCGCGCCGGCGGTTCGGGCCACAGCCGCGGCAAACAACCCGGTCGGGCCACAGCCCGTGATCAACACCGTCTGGCCGGTCAGATCTTCAGCCAGGGCGGCATCCACGGCATTGCCAACCGGCTCTTGTAGGCAAGCTAACTCAGGCGGAATGTTCGAATCCGTCTTCCACAAAACACTTTCAGGTAAGACAACATACTGGGCGTAGGATCCGTCTCGATCGACTCCGAGGATCTTGTAATTCTTACACACATGCGCCAGTCCCGTCCGGCATTGAAAGCAGACACCACAGGTCAGATGTGATTCAGCGGCAACATAGTCTCCAATCTTGACGAGTGATACCTCGCGTCCGACCTCCACCACGTGGCCGCACAACTCATGACCGATGACGCGAGGCGGATGGATCCGTTGTTGTGCCCACTCATCCCAGCGATAGATATGGGCGTCAGTTCCACAGAGCGAGGTTGCCGCCACCTTCACGACTGCGTCATGTGGTCCAGGGGTTGGGTCCGCCCACTCAGTGAGGGTGAGGCCCGATCCCGCTATCGTTTTGACAAGGGCTTGCATGCCCGTATTCTATCGCACCTCGCTCAATTGGACACCCATGTTTCTAGAAACGCACTGGTTGCGTAGCTTCTCAGCCCTGGGTAGGATGCGGTATCAATAATTCACACGGACCAGAGGCGAACAATTGAGAGGTGATGACATGAGACATCGGAAAAGCTGGATCCAGAGGATTGCAATAGCCGGCTTGTTAGCGTTCCTTCCGCTGGGCGTCCAAGCTGAGACCGTTCGTTGGGAGATCGATCCGGACCACTCGCTGATCGAGTTCCGCGTGGCTCACATGGTGATCTCGAAAACCTCGGGGCGATTCACGGATTATCGTGGATTTGTCGAAATGGATGCGGATGCAAAAACCTTCAAGACGATTGAGGCGACCATCAATACCGAGTCGATCAATACGAACCACGAAAAACGCGATGGCCACTTGCGCAATGCCGACTTCTTGGAAGTGAAACAATTTCCGACGATGACTTACAAGATGAAGAGTGCTCAGAAAGAGGGAGAATCCTATAAGGTGGTCGGCAACCTCACCCTGCGCGGGGTGACCAAAGAAGTGGTGCTCATCGGAACCTTCAACGGTGCAACGAAGGACCCCTGGGGGAACACGAGAGCCGGATTCACCGCCGATGGTAAATTGAATCGCAAGGATTTCGGCATGGTGTGGAACAAAACCCTCGATACCGGTGGATTGGTCGTCGGAGACGAGGTTCAGATCCATCTGGATATCGAGTGCATTAAGGCGAAATAGCCATAACATTTGGGAAGTTGCGGGTTTCTGGTTTCGAGTTTCTAGTTTGAGAGCACGAAACCCAAAACTAGTAACCCGAAACCATTCTTCCAGCCCATGATGAAATCCATGGTGCTCCACAGTACGGGCGCTGTCTCCAGCAATCCATTGCACCTTCAGGATCGACCACTCCCCACCCCAAGAGCCGGATACGTCCTTGTTAAAGTCCACGTCTGCGGCGTCTGCCGCACCGATCTCCATGTAGTGGAAGGGGAACTGCCCGATGTGGCCTTGCCGATCATTCCAGGACATCAAGCAGTCGGGACCGTGATGCAACTTAGTGCTGGAGTCTCAGAGGTGAAAGAAGGCGATCGTGTCGGGATCGCCTGGCTACAAGGCACATGCGGACAGTGTGAGTTTTGTACAAGCGAACGGGAGAACCTCTGCTTACAAGCCAAGTTCACCGGCTATCAAATCGATGGAGGCTATGCCGAGTATGCCGTCGTGCCTGCACGATTTGCCTATCCCGTTCCAGCAATCTTTTCTGACAAAGAAGCCGCTCCGTTGCTCTGTGCCGGTATTATCGGCTATCGCGCCTTACGCCTGAGCGGTATCAAGCCGGGCCAGCGCCTTGGACTCTATGGATTCGGCGCCTCCGCCCACATTGCTATCCAGATTGCACGGCATTGGGGTTGTCAGGTCTATGTGAGCTCGCTCAAACGGGAGCATCAAGAATTGGCAAGGCAGCTGGGTGCAGCCTGGGTCGGCGGAGCGACGGAGATGCCACCGGACAAACTGCATAGCTCTATCATTTTTGCACCGGCCGGCGAACTGGTTCCTCCCGCTCTGCGCGCACTCGACCGAGGCGGCACCTTGGCCTTGGCTGGCATCCACATGTCGTCGATTCCCTCGCTCGATTACAATCGCGACCTGTTCGGCGAGCGAGTCATCCGCAGCGTGACAGCGAACACGAGACAAGATGGAATCGATCTCCTACGCGAAGCGGCAGCGATTCCTATCAAGCCGCATACGCTCCGCTTTCCCCTCGAACAGGCCAACCGAGCCTTACAAGAATTGAAAGCCGGAACCTTCCAAGGAGCCGCAGTGCTGACGATGTGATCGAGGGCCGCTGGCGACTCTCACGACAGCGAACATACGCAGGAGTATGTGCTATGACTAAGAGGTCATTATGCAACACGTGAGGCAACGACCCATCGTAAAAACTAGAGTACGAGTTGAGACGAATCATGGCGGGCAGTTCAAGAAGCTCTGCAAGAAGCTCTGATTGGGCTCTCAAGAACATCGACATCGAGACGACGTCCTCTCTGACTGAAGCAACTCACGGAACAGTGCGGCACTGAAACGTAACCAACGCAAAAGGATTTCATATGCAACTAGAGCTCGAAGGGAAAACAGCCTTGGTGACGGCATCATCAAACGGCATAGGACTTGAGATTGCTCGGTCGCTGGCGAACGAAGGTGCCACAATCGTGATCAATGGGCGAACTGATGCAAGTGTGAAACAAGCGATTGAGAACATGAACATTCCTGGTGCCGAGTTCATCTCTCTGGTCAGCGATACCGGAACGGAAGCAGGATGCTCAGCCACCTGCCTGCAAGTGTCAGAGGTCGATATCCTGGTGAACAACCTTGGCATTTACGAGGCCGTCGGATTCTTCGATGAAACCGACGAATCCTGGCAAAAGCTATTCGAGGTCAACATCATGAGTGGGGTACGCCTTGCCCGTCATTATCTCAACGGCATGTTAAAGCGGGGACAGGGACGCGTGGTGTTTATCTCCAGCGAATCAGGCATCTCACCGGCGCCTGAAATGGCTCATTACAGCGCAACAAAAACTATGCAACTGGGCATCTCTCGCTCGTTGGCCGAACTCACAAAAGGAACGAACGTCACGGTTAATTGTGTCCTGCCTGGTCCAACTCGGACAGCAAGCGTTCAGAAGTTCATCCAACAAATATTTCCAGGCATCGCACTGAAAGAAGCCGAGCGGCGATTCATGTCAGAAAATCGTCCCACCTCTCTTATCAATCGTCTCATTGACCCACGAGAGATCGGAGACATTGTTGCCTTCCTATGTAGCTCAAAAGCTTCCGTCATCAACGGTTCCTGCATCCGAGCGGAAGGTGGTTTGGTGAGAACCGCTTTCTAACCGTGTGCCTGACACGTTGATTCACCAAGCGTTCGTGTCCGTTGAACGACCATCACCTCATCATGGACAGTGTCGCGATCGTGCTTCTTTTCATTGCGTCTCTCTATGACGACAAGACTCCTGCGATACAACCGGTCAGTAACGTCGTCAAGAATGCAGTCCAAGCAGCGACACATCTTTTGCTCGACGAGGCACTAAGGCGGTAATCCCTCCGACAAAAATGTCCGTGCTCGCGACATGAACAAACCCGCACAGTGCGTAGGTCATCGCCGTGACCGATCGCGGAGAGAGCGGCGGAGGTGAAGCCGCTTGCAATGCCGCCAACTTGAAATACGCAGCGACTTCCGTCTCGATAAACCGCGAACCCAGTAAATCCGCGCCGATCTGCCATTCCTCCGGACGGAGTCCAAGCAGAATCGCAAACGGCCAGGTCATCCAGGCCAGAATACGGGTAACCGAAAGAGGAGTGCCCCCAAGCACAGGGCGCTGCGCCAGAGCCAGATCCAGCAGGGCCTCCAACCCGAGAAACACGATCAGCAGCGCTGCAATCCCAACGGCCATGGTCATGCCCTGTCTTGCTCCATCGATCAACGCGACGATCAGGTTGGAAGGCGGTGGACTCTTCTCTCCGTCTGATGAATCAGACGGCTCGCGCAGGCCGTCGTCAGAGGGCACACCTCCAAGCGTCACAGGCTGCCCGTCTTCAGGAAACGCCAGTTTGCTGATGAGCACCGCACAGGGAATCGAAATCACGGAGGCAGAAATCAGGTGGCCCGCTATCTGAGGAACCACATGCTGGAGCGCCGAGACGTAGATACCCATAACGGTGCTGGCTACCGTCCCCATCATGCACGTGAGCACCATCAACAATTCTGATCGAGTCATGGCCGCCAGATATGGACGGACGATCAAGCCGGCCTCGATGCCGACGAAGATATTGGCCGCGGCAGAGAGCGATTCGGCGCCTGACAAGCCCATTGTTCGATAGAAGAGCCGGGCAAACAGCGCCACAACCGCTTGCATGATGCCCGTGTAGTAGAGGCCTGCCACGATGGCGGCAAAGAACACAACGGCCGGAAGCGCTTGCGCGGCCAAAATAAAACCCACCGACACCGTCCCATCCGGGAGCGTCTGACCAGGACCGAGGGCGAGCGGCCCCAAGAGAAAGAGCGTACCCTTTTGAGAGGCTGCCAGCATGGCCACGACCACGTCGTTGATCGCTCCCCACAACCAGCGCGACCCCGGAAACCAAAAAGACACGATACCGAGCCCCCAGGCCAAGGCCGTACTGCCGCCGATAGTCGTCCAGTTCAGCCGAGTGCGTCGTCCTGTGACCCAGGCCAGTGAAGCAATCGTAAAGAATCCGACAAACGCGAGTAAACGATACGGCCACTCCTCCACCGTCTGGTCCTCCTCTGTCATGAAAACCCGGCGAGAGGCTACGCTGCGAGGCGGCAGGCGTCAAGAGAGTGCGTATCAGGAGGACTTTAGTTTTGCAGATCGTTTGGCATGCACCTTCATTGTATTGAATGAGAGATAGATTCGGATTGAACTTCCCAGGCTTCAACGGACATCCTCAACCCTGCTTTGGCAGAACTTCGAACACCTAACGATGAGTCAATAATCTAGCCTCCCCCTTACAACATTTATGCGGATTACCACGCCTGTCGAGGATCCGTTTCATCAGCGCCAAAGTGGGCAGGTCAGCGTACGCCTCACAGGCACCGACCAACTGGCTTATGATTGTTTGAGGCTGCGTAGAATAAGGGCTACCGGCTCAGCGCTTTCAGGGAGCAGCAGTGCTGACGATGTGATCAGCAAGACTTCCGTTAGATCCCAACAGAACACGCCACTTACCAACTTCTACCCGCCATACTCCGCACATCGCTTGCCCAATGTTGACAATAGGCACACATCGTCATAGTATCATCGAACATGGAAGAATGGGATTACGCCTTCGATCCAGACAAGAACGCCTGGCTCATTCGAGAACGAGGAATCAGCTTCGAGCAAATCATTGCGCTGATCGAAAGCGGCAATCTCATTCAGGTACTGGAACATCATGACCGCAAGCGCTACCCGAACCAACTTCTCTATGAGGTCGATGTTGATGGATATATCTACGTCGTCCCAGTCATCAGAGAACACCAGACACTGTTTTTAAAGACCATCTATCCCAGCCGAAAGGCCACCCGAAACCGTGGGAAAGGAAATACACTATGAAGAAGAAAACCCAGCTGGACAAAGAGGAGGAAAAACTGATCGCTGATTACGAACGCGGCGCCTTCAGGCCTGTCAAGAATCAAGCCATGATCAGAAAAGAAGCCATGGAAGCCGCCCGGCGTTACACGCGCAAAGGGGCCAGGATTAATATCCGAGTATCGACCGCTGATCTCGAGATGCTGAAGCGACGTGCTGCCGAAGAAGGCCTGCCGTACCAGAGCCTTATAGCCAGCATTCTTCATAAATATGTCAGTCGCTCTGCACCACAGACGAATTAGCCAGTCCGTTCTTGGGGCAGGTACCCCTAACACCGTATCGGCTCACACCATGCACAATACAAGATCCGACCCCGCTTCGGAGATCCTACTCTGTGCCGGTATTATCGGCTATCGCGCTCTGCGTCTCAGCGGCATCAAGCCAGGCCAGCGCCTCGGGCTCTATGGATTCGGTGCCTCCGCCCACATCGCCATCCAAATCGCGCGTCACTGGGGCTGCCAGGTCTATGTGAGCTCGCTCAAACGGGAGCATCAAGAGTTGGCAAGGCAGCTGGGAGCAGCCTGGGTCGGCGGAGCGACGGAGATGCCACCGGACAAACTGCATAGCTCTATCATTTTTGCACCGGCCGGCGAACTGGTTCCTCCCGCTCTTCGCGCACTGGACCGAGGCGGCACGCTGGCCTTAGCCGGCATCCACATGTCGCCGATCCCTTCTTTGGACTACGATCGCGATATCTTCGGCGAGCGGGTCATCCGCAGCGTGACGGCCAACACAAGACAGGACGGCATTGATCTATTCCGCGAAGCAGCTCCGATTCCAATCAAGCCCCACACGATCCGCTTTCCTCTCAAACAGGCGAACCGTGCGCTACAAGAATTGAAGGCTGGAAGCTTTCAAGGAGCGGCGGTGCTCGGGATATGATTGTCCCAGGACCTCAGCCAAAACCTACTGGGCATGGACTACGACCTGGTTGCGAGCGGTACGATCAACCCATCCTGGGTTGACGAACGGTTTTACACGGGTATAGTTTCTATACCAATATGGATTTTGAGTTCGACGTCGCCAAAAACAAAGCCACCATAAAAAACATGGGATCGATTTTATTGAAGCACAGCATCTGTGGGAAGACGAGGACCGGATCGAAATCCCGTCACGAACAGAAGACGAACCACGATACGTGCTGATTGCGGTTTACAGGCAAAAGCTCTGGTCGGCGTTTTTCACCTATCGGAAGGGGCGTATTCGGTTAATTTCAGTTCGAAGGGCCAGAACGGAAGAAAGGGACCTCCACTATGAAAGCCAAGAACCTCGAGAAGATGTTTAATGAGGGGAAAGACGTGATCCCTAATCTTGACCTCTCGAAGGCACGTCGTCCTGGGTATGAGCAGAGACGCGTGAACGTCGATTTCCCCACTTGGATCATTGAATCCCTGGATGCTCAAGCAAGCCGTCTTGGCGTCACGAGACAATCAGTGATCAAGCTGTGGATCGCTGAACGATTGAAAGAAGAACAGAAAAAGGCAAGCTAAATACCAACCAATAGACGTGAAGGCATGCGAAGGACCATGAAGGCTTACCATATCAATATTTTCTACAGCGAAACCGACCGAAGGTATATTGCCGATATTCCTGACCTTGATGCCTGTTCAGCCTTTGGCAAAACTCCCGCTGAAGCGCTCAAGCAAGCAGAAGTGGCGAAACGTGCCTGGCTGGCAGCCGCACGCGAAGAAAAAAAACTGATTCCCCAGCCACGCTATCGCCCAGCCATCTATCAAACCGGCACATAACCCTACCTTCCTCAGTCGCTCACTCCCCCGCTGGATTACAATCGTGACGTCTTCGGCGAGCGAGTCATCCGCAGCGTGACCGCCAACACCAGGCAGGATGGGATCGACCTCCTGCGCGAAGCAGCGGCGATTCCGATCAAACCTCATACCATCCGCTTTCCTCTTGAACAGGCAAACCGTGCATTACAAGAACTGAAAGCTTGGACTTTCCAAGGCGCGGCAGTACTGACGATATGATCGTCGCAGGCTTCAGAAATATACCCCTAGAACCGACCAACGAGCCCGCAGATGCACTAGTGAACTGTATCAGTTAATTCGGCAGTAGTTTATCGGCGCGATTGGGGCTCTAGAACTTCTCATGCTCCTATGCGTCATTAAGTTTCCAATGGTTGCGATGACAGTACCGATCTAATCGTTACAGTCCACTAGTTGGAACAGCCTTGTTTGGAATCCACCGTCAGTCAGCGAGCCCTGTCTTCATGATAGCGTAACGGAAACCACGTGCTATCCTTAGTCTTGGATCCTGCTCTGTCAGAGCCGAACTTCCGAATACAAATTCAAGGGTCGATATCAGGCTAAGCAATGAAAAATGGCTATATATTCGAGTTGCGCTGATTCTGATAAATCTCCTTCCAATTGGAAGTCCAACAGACAGATCGCTAAGGCTGGATGGGCTCAATCTGGCGATAATCTTTGCATTTGGCTCACTTTGGATACCGCTGACGCTGACTCTTTTCAGGCTAGGGCCCCAAACACTACTCGTTGAGAAGCTGCTTACAGTCTCTTGGACGAAACCCTCCTGGCACGAGAATCCATTCGATCCATATCAGCCAGTCCAGTTCCTTCATCTAGCAGGCTTTGTCATGATGGCTTTGGGTATTTCACGGTTTTTAATTGGTGCTTGGCCAGTTCCAGGAGCGGTGTTTCTGGCTCTCGGAGGTGGTCTATGGATGAGCACGTGGTTAATTGTTTTGACCCATCAGACCAGATTCAATCAGAAGTAGCTTCCATAAAATTTTTGATTTTGTTGAATAGTAAGACCGCTCTGATACTTCTTTTGCCAAGATTCCCTTTTTCGGATGTGGCAGCTCAAAACCAACCAGCCCACTTCCACTAAGCCCCCTTGTGAAACTTTCTCGCAATCGGTACCCTGCACATCCTCATGCCTACACCATCCATGAATCAGCCGCACACCATGGCCCATCCCCGTGATCCCTTGCACGGGGTCACATTGGAAACCATCGTCACGACGTTGGTCGCACGGCACGGATGGGCGACGCTGGGCGCACGTGTGCCCATTCGCTGTTTTCGCCACCATCCGACGATTCGGTCGAGTCTGAACTTCCTGCGCAAGACGCCGTGGGCTCGCACACGAGTTGAACAGATGTTTATTGCGGAACGCCACTCACATCCTAACTGACGCTATGGCTTCGAACGCGACCATCTATAAAGCCCTGCTGCAGATCGCCGATCTGGATCGCCAGTACTTCCAGGACCATACCCTCACGCTCGCGCGCCATCCGTCCGAGACCGAGGAGCGCCTGATGGTACGGGTGCTGGCTTTCGCGCTCCATGCAGACGAGGCCTTGTTGTTCGGCCGTGGGATCGGCACCGAAGATGAACCAGCCCTGTGGCAACGGGATGATACCGGCACCATCAACCTCTGGATTGAGATCGGCCAGCCAGACGAGAAGACCCTGCGTCAGGCCTGCGGCCGCTCCAAACAGGTCATCGTCTATGCTTATGGAGCCCGCAGCGCCGAGGTCTGGTGGGCAAACCAGCACCCGTCGCTCGACAGGCTGAGGAATCTCTCCGTGACACTGCTTCCTATGGACAGCGTTCCTGCTCTGGCAGAGATGGCGAGACCCAACATGCAACTACAATGGACGATTCAAGACGGGCATTGCTGGGTCGCGGATGAGGCGCAGACGCTCCAGATTGAGTTACAGCGATTGAAGGGCTGAGGTCACCAACGCCGTTCACTGTCTTGGAGACTGACTCTACCGTTTTCGGCCGAGAATACTCGCCGCTTGTTCGGACACTTCTTTCACCAAGACTCCCATCTTCGGATGTGACGGCTCGAAGTCGACGGGCCAGTCGAAGTGGCGCAGCCGTTCGCTCGCGGCAGGACCGACGGAGGCCACGACTAGTTTCTGCACCGCGTCGTGAAATGGAATGACATTTCCGTCTTGCTCCAGCACCTGCATGACGTGATCGATCTGCATCGCATTGGTAATGAGCATCACCTCCACCTGTCCGGCAATGATACGCTCGCAGGCGGCACGCATCGGCCCCAGATCCTCCGGTAAGGCCCATTGGTAGATCGGTACCGGGAAGACGTCTGCCCCACGCTGTTCTAACGCCCTCACCAGTGCGGTATTGGAAATGCCATATTCCTGTACTGCGATTCGCACTCCCGGTTCAAGGCTGTATTCATCTAGGGCAGACACCAAATCAATCCAGGTATTGGGCTCCGGCACGGTGATGGTGGGACTGAGTCCCAGGACCTTGAGAGCCGCAACGGTCTTTGCTCCCCTGGCGACCGTCACGACCGGTTGTAGTGCCTCAACAATCGATGGCCAGGGATACCTCGGCTTCAGGATTTCAAAGAGAGCCTCCGTGCCAACGCCGGTCAGGAGAACGAGCATATCGATCTGCCCCGCCATCAGGCGCGTTCCGAATTCATAGGCCACGTTGTTGCTCTCCAGCGGGATCTCGCGCAGCGCGGGCGCCACCAGCGGGCAACCTTGGTACCGTTCAATCAGGTTGGCCAGCTCCGTTGCCATCCGGCTTTCGAACGCGGCCACTGTCATTCCATTGAATGTCATAGACGTGATACTCCTCAACGATCAAGGGCCAATCATACTACAGTCACCGGCGCAAGGAAGAGCCCGTTTTCCGTTGACGGCTGATCGTTGCTCTCCCTACTATACGGATACATATTTGTTCACTGAGTGCGTGACACCTCATGACGGCACCACTGCATCGCGGTCTTCGGCACCTGGCACTTCGCGTCATGGATCTTCCTCGATCGCGTCGGTTCTACGAGCTGCTGCTCGGCATGAAGGTCGTTTGGGAACCAGACCCCGAGAACGTCTATTTCAGCTCTGGGATCGACAACCTGGCACTGCATCAGATCTCGAAGGGTGAATTGGACTCCTACGATTCCGCGAAGACCCAACTGCTCGACCACATGGGCGTGATTCTCGACAGCCCGCAGGCCGTGGATCAGATGTACCGTGAGATTGTGCCCTTCATTGAGTCCCTGGGTGGGCGCATTACCAAGGAGCCGAAACTGCATCGTGACGGCAGTTACTCGTTCTATTTCTCTGACCCCGACGGCAACCTCATCCAGGCGCTCTATGAACCGACGATCAGCGGATTGGAGTGGGTGAAAGGTAAGACGTGAGCAGTGAAATGATCTACCACCTCTTATGCTTCACGTTTCACGTTTCACGCTCATGAAGATCTGGGACACCCTGCCTCGTCATCATTATGTGAGTCTTGTCCCTTGGTGTTGGGGCCAACTGGAAAGCGCTGAACCACCGGGGCCCTTCCCGTTCATAGGCGGTGTATCGTCTGAAGTCGTGATGAGCCTTCAGGAAGCACACAGTCTCCTATCCAGTGCAATCGATACCGCGATCAGCGATGTCTTCTCGAAGCGTGCCCCGCTGGACGAACCCGAGCGTCGGCGACGGCTCGAAGATGCCTACGCAGAGCTGGTCAACACCCGACCCTATCTTCAACGACACATTCGCTGTGGCCGTCGATCGGACGGCACCTTTTGCTGGGAGTTCCAGACTGATCCGACAAAATCCACAACTGTCACGAATGGCGGCCTCCGCATATTCCATGCGATTAACCACCAGGCCATCCCATTCGGATTCAGCAATCGTCGCTTAGGCCCCTCAATCGGCAAGTTGCTCGGCCTGCTTGATGGCACCCATACGGTTGAAGAAATCGGCACGGTCGTCTCTTCGATACCTCGCGACCACCAGAGTCTGTTAACCACGTTTATGGAGCTCTTGCAACAGCATGGATGCCTGACGACGTCGGCCACCGCTTCCCTGCGCCGCCATTGGTTCGACGTCGTTCAGGATCAGGACACCGTTCACCTTGGACATGCAGCCTTACTTTACCGACAACGTGACACGGTGTTGCTTTTTGATCCGTGGCTATTGCCCTGGTTCGCCGAGTCACCCCTCCCTTCACCCTGGGGAGGGCTGCTGCCAAAACCCGCCGCGGTATTCCTTACTCATGACCACGACGATCATGTCGACCCTCGCACGTTACTCCATCTTCCAAAGGACACGCCGATTATCGTGCCCGCCAGGAAGAACCGAAAGCAATTCTTCTTTGACTATCGCTCACTGCTGACGGAGCTGGGATTTGAGCAGGTGATTGAACTCGCTCATGGCGACAGCTGGCCGTTTGAAGGAGGCGCCGTCATTTCGGTCCCGTTCTACGGGGAGGACCCATGCGACTTGGAGATGCCGAGGAACTGCTATCTCATTTCCGATCGCGGGTACAATGTGCTGGTTCATGCGGATAGTGGTCCCACCAATAACGGACGATCGGCCCTCAAGGACAATGTCATCCAACCGGTGGTCAGCCAATATGGACCGATTGGTCTCGTGCTGGCCTCCCAACAACAGCTGCTCGAGCTTCGGACTTATGCCGCCCACGCCCCTCTTTCTCACCCTGGCCAATGGCTCGACGTTGGCGAAAACGGCTATCTGACCAACACCTATCTTGCGGAGCTTTGTGCGGCCGCCCGTGCGAGGATGTTTGTTTCGTACGCGACCGGTGGTGCTGAGTGGTACCCCGACCACCTCTCCTTCATGTTCAGTCGACGCAACCCCTCCAGAACCGCGCTCTTGACCGCACACTGGGAGCCGGCAGAAAAGTTGAAAGACCTTCTTGCGTCACAGGGCTGTCGCTATCATCATGCCCACGCACTAGACATCTATCGACCGACGAATGGTGGAGCCATCGATATCCAGTCGACAGGAGAATCCCTTGCCCCACTCACGCTCTATCGTGTAGATCATGGCAATCCACCGTTTGTGAGAACCGAGCAACGGCGATAGACTGTTCTTTTTTGAGGAGTAGCTATGAGCGAACGACCATCAACGATTCTTGTCACCGGAACTGCTGGATTTATCGGATTCCACGTCGCCATGCGTCTCCTGGATCGAGGCGACCATGTCATCGGCCTCGACAATATCAATGAGTACTACGACGTCCGGCTGAAGGAGGCTCGACTCGCACAACTAAAGCCTCATGAACGATTCACATTCGTCAAACTGGACCTTGCGAATCGGCAAGGCATGAAAGGTCTCTTTGCCAACCAGCCGATCCGACGCGTGGTGCACTTGGCCGCTCAAGCCGGGGTTCGCTATTCGCTGGTCAATCCACATGCCTACACTGAGAGCAATATTGAAGGGTTCATGAATATCCTGGAAGGCTGCCGTCACAACCAGATCGAGCATTTGGTCTATGCGTCGTCGAGTTCGGTCTATGGGGGCAATACTCACATGCCGTTCTCGATCCATGACAATGTGGATCATCCTGTCTCACTCTATGCCGCCAGTAAAAAGGCCAACGAGCTCATGGCGCACTGCTATGCCCATTTGTACCGGCTGCCTTGCACCGGCCTGCGTTTTTTTACCGTGTATGGCCCCTGGGGACGTCCTGATATGGCCCTCTTCATCTTTACCAAAGCCATCCTAGAGGGGAAACCGATCGAGGTCTTCAACCAGGGTAAAATGAAACGCGACTTCACTTATGTCGATGATATCATCGAAGGCATCATTCGAACCCTCGATCGTCCGGCAACGGCCAATCCATCCTGGTCGGGGGACCAACCTGATCCAGGAACCAGCTCCGCTCCAGCCCGCATCTACAATATTGGCAACCATCAGCCGGTGGAGCTGCTGCACTTTATTGAGGTCTTAGAAAAGGCGTTGGGCAAGAAGGCGGAAAAGAACCTACTACCAATCCAGCCTGGTGATGTCCCAGCCACCTATGCTGACATCGACGATCTCACGAAGGATGTGGGTTTCAGGCCAAGTACATCGATCGAGGTGGGGATTCCTCGTTTCGTGAAGTGGTACCGAGAGTTCTACGGGGTCTGAGGAATACGGGCTGAGCGATCCAGCAGGTTTCTGAAAACGTACTTGAGGTCACTGGTCTGGTTGAACTGCATCGATCGATATTCCTGCTAGAAAAACTCGTCAGGATGCTCAAAAAGCCTTTCAGCAAGGCCGCAGTGAGTGCAAACGAGGCATAGGCTCCGGTACGTTGGGTCTTTGAGCGATGCGAGAACGCAGCTGGAGGACTTTTCCCGTATCCTGTTAGAAACACCCTACCGGCACAAACCCGGTCCCAAAGAGCCTCGACAATGCGATGTAGCGCGCATTATCGTAAAATGAATAGCTGGCCCCTCGCTGATTCTTCCCCGTGATGTCGCCCCCATAGGATGGATCAGACCCAAAGAACAATCCGCCTCGTGTTTTTTGCACAAGCTGCATCCATTCCATGTAGAGACCACAGACCTCAGCCTGCACAGAACCCGTTGCCGTGTTGCTCGCATACCAGTCGCGTGCCCACTCCGGTACCTGCCGTCCTCCACCCATTAACTCGCGGTCTCGAACAGGAGCCACGTCAAACTGGGAATCCCTCGTGGCCTGGGTTCGAGGAATGGTCGGCATATTCACCAAATCAGGCACGACAGAGAGGGGCTTCAGGTCCATCACTTCGCACCCGGCCCGCTCCTTGTTGGTGTACATCAAGCTTCCATCTGCCTCGGGACATTTCCACGTCGTTGGGCCAGCTCCCGTGTCGCCCCAAGCCATCCCCGTGGACAGGGCCACCAGGATAGTCGCTGAGAGAAACGTTCCTTGAACCAGCCGCATAGGACACCTCCAGATCATATCGCCAAGATGCATAGAGCCTGAGCACCCTTGATCTCTTTTGTAGTTGGTGCAGACACCCTACTCAATGGGTTGTTTTTTCGTCTATGCAGCTTTGGAGGGGGGAATCACAACCTGCAGGGCCTCGACCGACTGACGTTTGCCGCAGTTTTACCCGTCGCCCACTGCAAACCTATGAGAGGTTGGCACTCGGCGGCCAAACTACTGATACCCAAGGCTCCCTCATCCCAAACCGCTCCTGCCCCACACCCGACATTACCTTGTCCGAGATAGAAACCTCAGGTATCCTGCCCGTCATAGTCTCGATACAATGTTGGATAAAACAACGTAGACTCGTGCTCTCACATCATCAACCGTCTCTGGACACATTCATCACGCGACGACGCACAGCCCAGTATGACCGACTATAATGTCATCACGAATCTGCTCTTCATCTACACCGTGTCGATCGCGGTGGTGTTTCTGTTTCATCAGTTCCGACTCCCCTCGATCGCCGGATTCTTAGTCGCCGGTGCGCTGATCGGCCCACACGGACTCAATCTCATTTCCGATATTGCCACCGTACAGGTCTTGGCAGAAATCGGCATCGTGCTCCTCCTGTTCACCATCGGCATTGAATTCTCGTTAGTCCAACTTGCCTCGCTTCAACGTCTCCTACTGATCGCCGCCCCTATCCAAGTGGGAGGGGTCATTGCTATTACATGGATCGGCGGGACGCTCGCAGGATTACCAACCTCTCAGGCCATTTTTTGGGGATTTCTACTCTCACTCAGTAGCACAGCCATTGTCCTCAAAGCATTGACTGCCAGCGAAGCCAGCGAATCACCGCACGGACGGGCGACGATCGGGATCTTGGTCTTCCAAGACATCGCCGTCGTACCGATGATCTTGCTCACACCCATCCTTGCCAGCCCTGGCGATGGGGCGCTTGCACCGGTGTTGCTCTCTCTGGGCAAATCTTTGGTCGTGGTGGCCTGCATTCTGGTCGGCGCGTGGTATGCGGTCCCGATCTTGCTCGAACACATCGTCCGCAGCCGAAGCCGGGAACTGTTCTTATTGACCATCATCGTTCTCTGCCTCGGCATCGCCTGGCTGACGTCTCTCGGAGGACTCTCGCTCGCCCTCGGCGCCTTCATCGCCGGCCTCGTGATCTCAGAGTCAGAGTACAGTCACCAAGCCATCGCCGAAGTGCTGCCCTTTCGTGATAGCTTCAATAGCCTCTTCTTCGTTTCCATCGGCATCCTGATGGATTGGCATATTCTGTTGGAGTACCCGTTCATCGTGACCGGCCTGCTGCTGGTCGTCCTCCTCGTGAAATTCTTCGCCGGTGCTGGCGCCGTACTGGCTGCCGCCATGCCGCCCAGATCAGCCGTCATGACCGGCATCGCACTCGCGCAAGTAGGAGAGTTCAGCTTTATTCTGGCACAAGTCGGCCAAGAGGATCAGCTTCTGTCCGGGACACAGTATCAGATATTTCTGGCCGTCTCCGTCTGCTCGATGATCATTACCCCAGTCCTTATTCAGCTCTCGCCCCATCTTGGCCGACGGGTCGAGGCTGTCCAGCGACTCCGCCACTGGTTTCCTGGACAGACCACGGCCCATGTCCTCGAAGCGGAGGGGCGGCATCTACGCATCAAGGACCATGTCATTATCGTGGGATACGGGCTGAACGGTCGAAACCTCGCTCGCGTCTTGGGCGAGACGGAAGTTCCCTATATCGCGTTGGATTTGGACGGCGAAACCGTGCGCCGAGAGGCGGCACACGGATTACCGCTCTACTATGGAGATGCGACCAATCCGACGGTACTGCGGCACGTCAAGATCGAACAGGCTCGAGTCCTGGTTGTGGCGATCTCCGATCCCTTCATGGCGCGCCGAACCGTGCAGGTCGCTCGAGGGATGAATCCCAAGATTCACATCGTGGTCAGGACTCGCTATTTGCGTGAGCTCGAGGAACTCCATCAGCTTGGAGCTGACGATGTGGTACCAGAAGAGTTTGAAACGTCGATCGAGATTTTCGCGCTCGTCCTCCGTACCTATCAGATGCCGCAAGACTTCGTCATGCGAAAAGCGGAGCAGGTGCGGCGCGAAGGATACGCACTCCTTCGCCGAAGCGAACTGCCTGAACTGGCGCACCACTTGCGCGGTGGTACCCTCGCCGATGTCGAAGTCGAGACCTGCCGGATTGAGGAAGACGCACCCGCCGCAGGGACATCGCTCGCCCAATTGGCACTGCGCCCACGGACGGGAGCCTCGATCATCGCCTTGACCAGGGGCGGGGTGACGGAATCGAATCCGTCGGACAAGACGAAACTCTTGGCCGGCGATATCGTGGTGCTACTCGGATCACGCGATGAGATTCGGCGTGCGATGGAATTCATCCTCACAGATAAACCTACCCCCTAATATCCTCTCTCGTGGTAGGCTCGTCATTTCTTATGAGACGGATTCAGCTTCGCCAGTGAAGCGTGACGCGTTCTTTGAGCGGGTGGTTGAAGGGACGCCCTGTCTGAACCGATTCGAGATGGGCCGCCTTGAGCTTGTAGTACCATCGAGCGGGCATATCGGCGTCCCCCAGAAACATGGATGAGGGCTTGTGACGGAGACCCACCGCCAGATGCTTCATGGCTCGTTCATCCTGGCTCAGAAACATCTTGGTCAGCGTACGAAAAATCAGATTGCCGAAGGGCAGCCAATGCAGACCCCGCCAGTAGGCAGAAAAGTCAATGCGACATTCCATATCGGATACTGGTGTGGCCATCAATCGATTGGCAACCCACGCCCTGCCACATTGCATCAGCTCGACCCGCTGATTCGGGAGTAGAAAATCAATCGTGGTCGTCATCGGCCCTCCGTAAATGCGCTCGACCCAATGAAACGGCCCGCTGTTCTTTGCTGGTCTGTGCGCAGTCATCCGGAAGCCATAGGGGATCGGCTCAAAGATTTTCGTCTTCTCATGCATCTGCGCATCACTGCGCCACCAAGAATGAACGTAAGGCCCATGGACCGGATCAATAAGCCCGATGACACCGTCATCGGGCGTGCAGGTGTAGGTCAGGGAAATGTGGAATGACTGTCGAGGCTCCGATGGAAGCGGCATGCGCGGAGCAGGCGGCAATGGATCAGTGTTCCCGCGTTCATCAGCCAGATACAACCAAATCATCCCGTCCGTTTCTTCAGCGGGATACGACGTGACGCCGACCTTATCCGTTTGGAACGTACTTCCGTCAGGTAGTGCAGGAATTCGACGACATCGCCCCTGCATGTCAAACTGCCAACCATGGTAGGGACATTCCACTCGTTCCCCGTCAAACCGTCCGCATGACAACGGCATACCCCGGTGAGGGCAGAGATCGCGCATGGCAGCCAGACGCCCTTCTCGATCGCGGCATAGCACGATCGGTAGACCCAACATCAGTACGCCTTTCATCATCCCTGGCCCCAGCGTATGGCTCGGCACAGCGGGATACCAGAAGCCGAAGAGCGGGGCACTCCTGGAAGATACTACTTCGGGTGATGGTGGTTGGATCATTGCAAAGCAGGAGAGTGACAAGAAGGCACGGTATAACCGATTCAAGACTATATCGAGGGGCAGGGATCAGGTCAAGCAACGAACGACCTCGCCTGATCCCCCCGTTCCTTGACACCCCAAAGGATCACATACTATTCTGTTTAAATAGTAATTGCATTGAGTCGTGCGTATCGTGGGAGGTAACATGATGATTGCCACACAAATCGAGCCGACCGCGACGTTAGCCCAGCTTCAAGAATCCAAGCCTGAGAGTGTCACGATCGTGCTGCTGAGTGGAGACATGGATCGCGCCATGGCGGCCTTCATCATTGCGACGGGCGCAGCTGCGATGGGGATGAAGGTGACGATGTTCTTTACCTTTTGGGGGTTGAACGCCATCCGAAGAAGGGGCGCCACCAGTTCGGCAAAAGACTGGCTCCGTCGGATGTTTGGACTGCTCAACAGGGGCGGTGCCGACAGCCTTCCGTTATCCCGTTTTCACATGGGCGGGCTAGGCACCAAGATGATGCAGAAGGTGATGAAGCAAAACCGCATGCCTGATGTGCCGGAATTGATGCAGACCGCCCTGGATCTTGGCGTACACTTTATCGCCTGCACGACAACTATGGGTCTCATGGGCATTACCAAGGACACCTTGATCGATGGAATCGATCAGTTTGCGGGTGTCACGACGTATTTAGCAGAAGCGAAACAGGGTAGCGTAAATCTATTCATTTGAGCTGACCGCTCTCAGCGGATCGCGAGGGATATCTTCATGATGCAGGCCGATGTCAAACTCGATACCTTAGGGTACTTTTGTCCAATGCCGATCATTCTCACGTCGAAGAAGATCAAAGAACTAGCCCTGGGTCAGGTGCTGGAGGTCGTCTCGGACGATGAGGGCATCAAGAAAGACATGCCGGCTTGGTGTGAAACCACAGGCCATCAAATGATGGGGCTAGAAGAGGAACAAGCAAAGTCGGGACGGATTTACAAGGCTTTCGTCAAGAAAACAAAATAATCCAAACTTTTCTCCGAACTAACCAGACCAGAAGCCGGAAGGACCAGACGAAGTCCTCCGGCTTTTTCGTTTGTGCTCAGGCAGGTGGCATGGACCAAATCGTTGAATGTGTGCCGAACTTCAGTGAAGGCCGGGATCGGGCAACCATTCAAGCCCTGATCGAGGCGGTGACATCAACCGCCGGGGTGGTGCTCTTGGACCATTCCGCTGACATGGACCATCACCGATCGGTGTTGACCTTCTGCGGAACTCCTGAGGCTGTCTTCGACGCAGCCATGCGTGCTGTTCGAACCGCCACAGACCGTATCGACCTTCGCAGCCATACCGGCGCGCATCCTCGAGTTGGAGCGACGGACGTCGTCCCGTTTATTCCGATCAAGGGGACAACCATGGACGATTGTATCCAGCTTGCCACGCGACTTGGAGAACAAGTTGGACGTGAGTTGGAAATTCCCGTCTTCTTGTACGAACGAGCTGCAACTCGAACCCACCGTGCCCCCTTAGAGGCGGTGAGGCGAGGAGGCCTTGAAGGATTGGCGCTCCGAATGACCTCCGATCCGGAGTGGGCACCCGATTTCGGCCCGCCTCGACTCCATCGAAGTGCCGGAGCCATCGTCATTGGGGCTCGACCTCTACTGATTGCCTTCAACGTCAACCTCCGCTCTCAGAACATCGCGATTGCCCGTTCCATCGCCAAGACCGTCCGGCAATCTAACGGGGGCTTGCCCTTTGTGAAAGCAATCGGTGTCGAACTAACCAGCCGCGGTATGGTCCAGGTTTCCATGAACCTGACCGATTATCAGCAGACACCAATTCAGTCCGCCTTTCAGGCCGTCAAAACTGAGGCAGAAAAACACGGGATTGCAATTTCCGGAAGCGAGTTGATCGGATTAATCCCGCAGGCGGCGGTAGAGCACGCTGCGGTGGCTTCGCTTCAATTGGAGCGTTTTGATCCATCCCATATCTTGGAAAGGAGAATTGCCACAGCTATGGAAGCAAAGGACCCACCCGACCAGACGCTGTCCGATTTTCTGAGGGCAGTCGCTGATGTCAAACCTACTCCCGCAGGCGGAAGCGTCGCAGCACTTGTCGGTGCTCTCGCGGCGTCATTGGGAGTGATGGGCGCACGCCTCGTCAAACAATCCAATGGAGAAACAACGCTTCTGCACTTGAATCGGCGACTGTACGAACTTGTTCATGAGGATGCGGTCGCCTACGAGGTCTTGATGAAAGGCCAGAAGATTCCGAAAGGACACCCAGATCGTCCCAATATCATTTCAAGCGCACTCCTCAAGGCTACGGAAGTTCCACTGGAAATTGCAGAAAGAGCCTGCGAGGTCGCACGGGTCCTTCATGGCTTACGACAGGTGGTTAAACCAACAGTCTATTCAGACCTTACCGTGGGCATGATCCTAGCGATCGCGACTGCTGAAGCAGGTCTTTTTACAGCACAAACAAATGTAAAACGTTCAACAAATCAGTCAGTTATGGAATTATCACGAGCAAGAATCATAAAGACACGCGAAAGTCTTGAGGAGCTAAGGAGGTTATGTTAGACTCCGCGGCTGCATTGTGACGAACCATCACCAACAGGCTGAATTGGCCTGAGAAAGTCGGTAGTTAGCCGGATGGAAATCAAGGTCTTCAACAACAACGTTGAAAAAGCATTGAAAGTTGCCAAGAAGAAGCTCGCGGGCGAAGGCCTGTTTCGTGAGCTCAAGCGTCGCCGGTTTTATGAGAAGCCAAGCGTGAGGAAGAAGGCGAAGCAACGCGAAGCCCAACGACGTCGGCAGAAGTGGTTGTCAAAACGGAAACCGGAATAGAGACACCCTCAGGGTTTTTCTGACCCCTTCATTAGCCTCCGCGCCGTCCATGCCCACGCCCCATGCGTCAGGAGCAGATTCATTCCGCTGTCCGCATCCTCAAACGGGAGATTCGCCGATGGGAGGAACCGGTTGTTGGAGTTGTTGCTAAAGAGTCCAACCGAGACCCCTTTCTGATCCTCATCTCTACCGTCCTCAGTTTACGGACCAAAGATAAGACAACCAGAGAAGCCGGAGATCGGCTCTTTGCCTTGGCGCGTACTCCAGCCACGATGCTGAAGCTGCCGCTGAACACGATTGAAAAGGCGATTTATCCGGTGGGGTTCTATCGGACCAAGGCCAAATCAATCCATGAAATCTGCCACCGGTTGATCAACGACTATGCTGGAGCCGTTCCGGACTCCATCGATGAACTGGTCCGCTTACCAGGCGTTGGGCGGAAAACTGCGAATCTCGTGGTCACGATCGGTTTCAGAAAACCTGGAATCTGCGTCGATATTCACGTGCATCGCATCAGCAATCGCTGGGGCTACATCAAGACCAAGACGCCGGAAGAATCGGAAACTGTCCTCCGCCGTAAACTGCCGAAACAATACTGGATCATCTACAACGACCTTCTCGTCCCCTATGGACAAAACCTTTGCCTTCCGGTGTCGCCCCTATGCAGCACGTGCAAGCTGACGGACCTGTGCGATCGCGTAGGAGTCACGAAGTCGCGTTAAATGGGAAAGGTGAAACGTAAGACGTTACCGTCCAGGAGGGAGACCATGGTTTCGCCTTTTACGTTTCATTTCTTAACACTCTTCAAATAAAGAGCTTCGTTTCCGCTTCGGCCGTTAACGACAGGATCGCGGGTAAACCCATCACTTCGTCGACATTCTTTTCAACCGCAGAACTGTCCACACCCATATATTCCAAGCCGGCGCTGCAGGCGATCAGCCGAAGCGTCCCGACGTGCTTGGCATCTTGGAACATTTCTGAAATCTTGGGCACCTTCTTCTCTTTGAGCAGTCGAGCAACCTCCTCAGCTGATCCTGCATACTCCGGCGGAAAGTCGATCTGATCGATCTTGCCCTCGGCCAGCTTTTTGATCGTCCAAAACAACAATACCACGATCACATCTTTGCCCATCGCGGCGGCCGTCATGCCGAGCGTCGCGACCTGATGCAACTTATCGTAGGTAGCATTGTGAGCGAAAATGACAAACTTCGGTTTGGTCGGCATGGCTTACTTCTTCTGTACCCTGGCTTTCACACTGTCGACGTAGTCTGTAATTGCGGCATCGACTTCATCGACCGTCATCGGCCGATCATGTGTTTCACTTTCATCAATGAGATACCGGCCCTGCTCTTTTTCCTGTTTCAAAATGACAGCGTTCTCCGGGGTCACCTCAATCAGCATAAACCATTCTCTGACCCCTTGTGAGAGCACCACCTGCTTGCCGGCTCCCTTTCTGGTGATCTCAATCTGAAGCCGATCTTCCGTTTCTGCCGAGGACCCTGCCCCGCTGCCAAGTGATACAAACCCAACGACCACTGTCATGACGACGAGAAGCCTTGCAACTCTGGAACTCACCTGACACCACACCGCTACGGATCCTCCATACCAAGCGATTATAGCGGCCATGGGCGACTGCGTAAACCAGGAGGCATCAATCTTGTTTACCTTGAGAGGCATCGGAGCCCATGTTAGGATGCCGCTCGATGGACGGACTTATTTCGACGATTGAACAGTACATCTCCACCGAAACCCTCGTTACCCTGACGGCACTCTCGATCGTCTTTTTTGTCGGATCGTTGATCGCGATCCCGTTCATCTTGGTCAGATTGCCGACAGACTTCTTTGACACGCGTGTGCCAAGACATTGGATGGAGAATCATCACCCAGTGCTTCGGCTCCTCGGTCATCTTGCAAAGAATGTGGTCGGCGCGATCTTTCTGTTCGCCGGATTCTTGATGCTCTTCCTTCCAGGTCAGGGTATTCTCACCATGTTGATCGGGATCACCATGCTGGACTTTCCCGGCAAGCGCAAACTCGAAGCCAAGATGATCGGCCAACCCGCGGTTCTCAACGCCATCAACGGGATGCGCGAGAAATTTGGAAAGCCTCCACTCACAATTGCACCAAACCCATAGCAGCGTTCAGCACCAGTCTTCAGCCATCAGAAAGGGAACAAGAACGAGCTGACTGCTGATACTTGAACACTGTAAGCTAACCACATGTCTTCATCACAACGCGACACACGCCCTACTCTCTATTTGATTGACGGCAGTGCCTACATCTATCGGGCCTTTTTTGCCCTGCCGGCTCTCAACAATTCAAAAGGACTCCAGACCAACGCGGTCTACGGATTCACGACCACGCTGCTCAAGATCATCCGTGAACATCACCCAGATGGTCTGGTCGTCGCATTCGATGAAAAGGGGCCGACACTCCGGCACGAGGAATTCAAGGAATATAAGGCACAACGTCCACCCATGCCTGACGGAATGAAGACCCAGATCCCCTATATCCATCGTGTTGTGGATGCCCTGAATATACCCGCCGTGAAGCAGGCCGGCTACGAAGCCGATGATCTAATCGGCACCCTGGCTCGGCAAGCAGAGCACGCCGGCCACGATGTTGTCATTGTCACCGGTGATAAAGACATGCTCCAACTCATCACGCCACACGTCCGCATCTACGATCCGGTGAAAGACAAATGGTCCGGCGATGCGGAATGTATCGCCAAGTTCGGCGTCGAACCGGTGCGTGTCGTTGAAGTCATGGGGTTGATGGGCGACAGCAGCGACAATATCCCTGGGGTGAAAGGCATCGGTGAAAAAACTGCGATGAAGTTGATTACCCAGTTTGGGACAATCGATGAATTACTCTCGCGTCTCGGCGAGGTCACCCCCCCACGCATCAAAACCCTTCTGACGGAACAGGCGGACAATGCGCGACTGAGCAGGAAACTCGCGACCATCGATACCCAGAGCCCGGTGGACTTCCATCCTGAATCCTATCGGATCAAGCCACCGCACGACGAACAGCTCGCCGAGCTCCTGCGCGAGCTGGAGTTTACCTCCCTGCTCAAGAGTCTGCAGCCCTCAGCGAAGCCGCCAGACACCAAGACCTATGACACGGCGATCATCGAAGACGAAGCAGCCGCACAGCGGTTCGCTGACAGCGTACCTCAAAAGGCCCCGCTCGCCGTGCACTGTCTCTTCGCCGGACAACCGGGGGTGCATGCCGATCTGAAAGGTCTCGCGCTCTCAAGTGGCGACCACACTGCCTTCATCTCGATCGACATCCACGCCTACATGCGCCCTATCATGCCCCTCCTTCACGATCCACAAAGAGCCAAAGTGGCGCATGACCTCAAAGCCACCCTATTAGCCTTCCATCGTCTCGGCGTGACCCTGGCACCGCCCTATGTCGACACCATGGTCGCCGATTATCTACTCAATCCCAATCGCCGCGACCATGGCCTCGAAACGATCGCAATGGAACGGCTTGGAGAGCGGTTCGGATCGGACAAGGAGAAGGCTGCTCAACCACAGTCGCTCTTTGACGTTGATACCGGCTCCCGAGAGCAAGCCACAGAAGCCGCTTCGTGCTTGATAAAACTCGAACCCATCCTCGCAAACCAATTGACGGACCAGGGAAGCCTGACCCTCTTTACCGATATCGAGATGCCGCTCATCCCGGTTCTGGCAGACATCGAACGGAATGGGTTCTTGCTCGATGTCGAAGCGCTACACACCTTGGGTAAAGAACTCGAACGGGAACTCGACCGCATGATGGACACCATCGCTGGAGTAGCCGGAGGCGAGTTCAATATCAATTCACCGAAACAGCTGGCTACAGTCCTGTTCGAGAAGCTCGGCCTAAAACCCCTGCGGAAAACCAAAACCGGGTACTCCACCGATGAAGACACCCTGACCCAACTGGCATCGCAACATGATTTGCCAGCGCAGATTTTGAACTACCGTAGCCTCAGCAAGCTCAAGTCCACCTATGTGGACGCCTTACCAGAACTCGTCAGGCCAGAGACGAAACGGCTCCACACCTCGTTGAACCAGACCGTTGCCGCAACAGGACGGCTGTCGTCGACCGATCCTAATCTGCAAAACATCCCCGTCAAAGGGGACTATGGCCTCCGCATTCGTGAAGCGTTCATTGTTCCGAAGGGTCATGAACTGCTCTGCGCCGACTACAGCCAGATCGAGCCGCGCATCCTCGCCCATCTGTCACAAGATCCCAGGCTGCTTTCGGTCTTTGCCAAGGAAGAAGACATCCACATGGCCACCGCCATGGAAATCTTTGGTCTTCCCTCCAGCCAGATCACGAGAGACATGCGCCGTGCTGCCAAGACCGTCGTCTTCGGCATCGTCTACGGTATCAGCCCATTCGGTCTTTCCCAGAATTTAGGAGTACCCCAGGCGGAGGCGAAGAAATACATCGAGACGTTCTTTGAGCGATTCGCTGCAGTACGGGCCCTCATGGATCGCAATATCGCCGAAGGACGAGAGAAGGGCTACACCACCACCATCCTCGGCCGCCGCCGACCCATCCCCGAATTACAAAGTGGCGATCCTACACAACGGGGCTTCGGCGAACGCATGGCGGTGAACAGCCCCATCCAAGGTTCAGCGGCGGACTTGATCAAAGTGGCCATGATCAACGTCCACAAAACGCTGCACAAGGAACTGCCCCACGTGAAGATGATCCTTCAAGTCCACGACGAACTCATCTTCGAAGTACCGGACCACGATCTGGAAGAAACAAAACGGCTGGTGAAGCAGGAGATGGAAGGCGTCGGCAAGCAGTTGGGTCTCTCCGTGCCGCTTAAAGTCGACCTCGGCGTCGGCAAAAACTGGCGCGTGGCGCATCCGTAATTACTCAGAAGTCAGTAATATAGGCAACACTCGGATGCTTGAAGAATGACC
>CABVRZ010000027.1 GCA_902500775.1 uncultured Nitrospira sp. | reverse complement strand
AGATTGGAGACCCGATGGCTCTTTTCTGTCACCAGTCGTGAATTATCCGGGCTAGTAAGGGACCCATTCTCGTCGCTGAGTGTCGAAATAATCTCATCAAGTAGCATCACTCGGCTCCAGCAAACAACTGAGGGGAAGATTTTGTTGCTTGCATTGTCTCAATGGCTTAATCGGCCTGTACGAGAAGATCGCATACCATTCACGCGGCTACCTCAATGAGAACCTCGGGATGGCGTTCGGCAATCTTCAAGAGTTGTTTCGCGGCGCCGGATGGCTTGCGGCGGCCTTGTTCCCATTGCTCCAAGGTACGTTTCGACACACCGAGTGCCGCGGCAAACTTGGCCTGCGAGAGTCCGCTCTTCAACCTTTGTCCGCTTTCCCCCTCCGGCTTTGATCTCCCGTACGCCGTCCAGGACTTCTTGCCACACATCGCGCGTTGCCTCGAAGTCGGCGAGTGTTTTGCCAGTGAGTTTCTTACCCATTTCTAAATGCCCCTTCTCAAGAAGTGATTTGAGCCCGCACTACACCACGATGGCTCACGCCGACTTCACTGGTGCGCTGCTTCCGGCCTGTCCCGCTTCAGTGCGTCGTGAGGTGGAGCATCAACTGGGACGAGTTCGGCAACTAGGGTTTCCGGCGCAATATCCTGCTCATGCGGCCACGTCACGGCGCCCAACACGATACTCACCTGCTTGAAATAATCCTGGTTGCGCAATTCATGAAACACGCCGTGGTCGAGATACGGTTTGACATCAAAGATGCCCCGCCGACCATCGGCTATTTCTACGTACAGGCGGTAATCTGAAAGTGGTGTGACGGTTTTTACATCCCAATACATGTGTCACCTCACAGGGGATCAATTTTGTATGGATTCTCTCCGCTGACCGCAAGATCCCAATCAGCCTTCAACTCATCCCGGTGCAGTTCGATCCATGCCTGAACCAAACGCAATTGTTTGCGGGGCAACTCGCCAGCAAGAATTTCGGCCTCCTCAATACCGATTGATGCCTCGAACTCCCCATACTTTGCATGAATGTGAGGCAGATTGTGATGCTTACTGTCGAGCAGGTACATGCGAATGATGATGCCATAAAACATCGAGATAATCGGCATGAGATGTCTCTGTGATCTGGCGACTAGCTATGGACTCGCTGGTTTTGTATAAGAATTCGGATTGAGACCAATGACAGTATAAGTCTCCATCAGCTTCCTCGCAATAGAACGACGGAGCCTAGCCATATTCAGTGGGGCAAGACTGTCGTCTTGACTCCCATCCGATCGCTGTGATTAGGTCCCGCACGACCATGATGCTGTTTCGCTCCGTCTTTATATTGGCCTTGCTTGCGGTACTGATCCCCTCTCTCGGCTGCCAGAAGGAGAGCGAGTCGGTCGTCTCGATCGCGCTGCATCCGACGAATGCGAATATTCTCTATGTCGCCACGAACGATGCGGTCTATAAATCTCGCGATGGGGGAGGGACCTGGGAACGGTTCCCGAGCTTCAGTGCCCGCCGGGTGACGACGCTCGCGATTGATCCACTCCTGCCGGCGGCGATCTATGCCGGCACGATGGGGGATGCGGTCTACAAGAGTCCGGATGGAGGCCAACATTGGCTGCCGCACAATGTTGGCCTGAAAGAGCACGTCTCATTCATCAATCAGTTCGTGTTTCATCCAGCGGCTAGTGAGCAGGTCTACGCGGCCACGACAGTCGGCGCCTTTTATTCAAAAGACGCGGGTCGTGAGTGGGTCGAGCGGATGAATGGGATGAAGGAAGTCCATATTGTGACGTCCATCGCTATCAATCCCAAGGAGCCGGCAGTGCTGTATGGCGGGACAACCGGCGGGGTCTATCGGTCTGATGACGGGGCGGCGACTTGGAAGAAGATCAACAATGGGCTGATCCCCGAGACGGAACTGATGGCGGCCATGGCTCTTGGGGTCAATGCCATTGAGATCGAGCGGACGAATTCTGATGTCGTCTATGCCGGCACGACGAAAGGGCTGTTTCGTACAGTAAATAGAGGTGAGCAGTGGGAGCGCATCGGCCAAGCCATCTCCGATCCTTTTATCAGCAGCCTGATCCTCCCTCCGAAGGAACCATCTCAACTGTATATCGGTGGCTCCGGCGGGATTTGGAAAACTTTCGATGGTGGCAAGACCTGGCAGGCTATGAATCAAGGACTCGCGACGGTGAATATACGCGCCTTGGCGATGGATCCAAAAAACACTCAAATGCTTTACGCCGGCACCAACGGCAGTGGGCTCTATCGTTCAACCGATGCCGGCGCAACCTGGGTGCCGGTGCCGCTGAAGGCAGCACCGGTCCAGCGTTAGGCTTTCCTGTCTCCTCTTTCGTACACGTACGGCACTTCACGAGATACGCTTCACGAATTGCTTAGTACCCGGTCTTGGCTCCGGTGCTGCCGTGTGAATAGCGGCCGCTGTAGGAGATCATCTTGTCCGAAAGCGTCTTCCACTCATCGGCGGTCATGAGATTTTTCATCTTGAACCGCAGGCTGAGGACGCTGGCTGATCTCTGCATCCGTTGAATATTCGCCTCATTGAGGATTTTCGAAAATTCCTCTGGCGCTGCGTCATAGCTGGCGTTCAAGGTATAGAGTTGCCGGTGGTAGGCCCGCTCTTGCTCACGGCCTTCTTTTAATTCGGTGATAATCTGGCCGACGAGCGTGTTCACTTGCTTCGCCTTGTCCGGATCCTTCACGGTCCGATTGACTAATCCCTCCATATCTTGCTGGCCTTTTTGCCAATACGCGTCGCTCTTACCACCCTCCATCATGCCGTGGTGATGGTGATGTGATGAGCATCCGGCCAAGGCCATTATGGCAAGTGCACCAATGAACCCAGATACTGTTCGATTCATACTGCCCTCCTTGAGAGTTGTTCCATACCCTTATCCTACCGTATCATCGCTGAACCGACTATGGCAGACGCACGATCCCCGGTGTCAGATTCGACTCAGGTGCTACGCGAAGAATTCCGACGGCATCTGGAGATGTTTTACGCCCGACTCAATCTGGCCCCGCCGTATGAGAGTGTGGAAAAAGCCATTCGTGCCTTAACGACGCTTGTGCATGCGTTCCCTGCAGACGAGCGATCCAAGATTGTAGCTGATCCGTCTTTGCAATGGCAGCACTTTCGAACTGCATTTGAGACGTCCGGTTTGGTGAAGAAACATCGTGGAATTATTATCGGCCTGGTCCGCGATCGCGCTGCCGTGAATTTGCCAGTTGAGTACGATCACTTCCTGAATTTCTTTCGCGGGTGATGGACTGTTGTTAATTAGCAGTGTGTTGACACACCCTGTGACAACCTCGGAGAGGGCGTCGTGCCTGAGAGCACGGAGGCCATCAGCGTGCCCCACAGGCTGTTCAGAAAGGCCGTCCAGCAAGGCCGCAGCGAGCGAAGAGGCGAATCGTACTCTCTGCCGTACGGTGAGCCTCTGAGCGAGGCGAGAATGCCGCTGGCGGACTTTATCAATAGCCAGCTATCTTGAGGAAGCGCCGGGCGGCATCATCGCTGCGCGCAGTTCGTCGTACACTTGCATGAGGCGGCTGTCTTCCAGGCGATAGGATAAGGTCACTGTCACGATTCCAAACAGGGCAACCATGCCGGCCAGTCCGGTAATACCGATGCCCAAGAATGCCCCTCCCATCGTCGCAAACCCGCCTTCCAAGGCGTATTGCACCACAAAGGTGAGTGTTCCCAACAAGACAATGGCAAACCAGATTACCGTGATGAGTGCGGATGACCAGGGGATCCGCTTTACGCAGTGCGTCCCCAGGGATTGGTCTTGGGAGGACACATGGATGAGGCCCTTTACCGGCCAGGCCGTCCGAAATTTTCTGGAGAAGAGGCGGTATTGCGGACGAATGGCGATTTGAGACAGTTCGGGGTACCACCAGGCCACACCATGCGGGAGCATCAAGACCCCGTCAGCGTTGAAACGATCGCGGACCGTGTTCAGTGTGGCCCCAGACCACTGATCTGGGCGACTTGCCACACGACAGCCGTACCGTACAGCGTCCGGAGTAAGGTAGTTAAAGTACATCCAATCTCCGACGAGCAGTCCGAGAAAGAGGGCACCGGCAAAGAGGCCTGCGAGGAGCATGGGGGTAGCTATCACACAGAGAAGCGCGACGAATCAAGGTGGGCAGGATGGGTATATGCTGATGGTGAACGACCCGTTTCATACCAGAACTTCTTCTCCGGCATGCGAAAAGCTTGTTGACTCATGCGGAGGAGTTTGGCTACATTACGCCGGGCAAGGTTTCCGGCGGGCTTTGGGCTACATGAATTTCCCGCCTCAATATTCATTTCCCCCGCGATGCCATGACGATTTCTTCCTCTGCCGGGGCAGTGCGCAGAGACCGGATCGTACGGACTATTGGAGGCAAACATGGATCCCGAGAAGATTGAACGTGTGTACACCTCTTATGCGGGGTTTTACGACAGAGTTTTTGGAAAAGTGTTTCACGAGGGCCGCGAATCGGCCATTCGAAATTTGAATGTGCAACCCAATGAACAGATTCTCGAAGTCGGTGTCGGGACGGGTCTGGCGCTTCCGATGTATCCACGCCATTGCCGGATTGTCGGCATTGATGTATCCGAAGGGATGTTAGCTAGGGCAAAGGAAAAGGCCTCGGCTCACAGTCTTGATCATGTGGAGTTGCATCGCATGGACGCCGGCGCGATGCAATTCGATGATGACAGTTTCGATACGGTGGTCGCGGCCTATGTGGTTACGGCGGTACCAGACTATCGCAAGGTCGTCAACGAGATGATTCGGGTCTGCCGTCCTGGAGGACGGATTATCATGCTGAATCACTTCAGCAACGGTAATAAAGTGATTGCCGCCGTGGAAAAAGCGCTGTCTCCGCTGACCAAGCACCTAGGCTGGCGTACGGATTTGTCTCTGAATACGGTGTTGGAGGGAACGTCGCTCAGCATTGCCAGGAATCAACGGGTGAATCCCTTGCGGTTGTGGGCCTTGGTGGAATGTATCAATGGGAAAGGTCAGCAGGTGAATGGGAACGGCACCGCACACCCTGCATCAGGCTATACCCGAGGGAACGGCACCGCTTCGTATTCAAACGGGAACGGGCGTTATTCCCCTGAACACGCGCACTGAACGGGAGCGGCTCTGCTCTCACCGTTCACGCCGTGATCGCTGCTTCTGAACCAGCCAGCGCTCCCATTCGTGACCAGGAATGATCGTGGTGCCAACGAGGCAGTTACCTGGAAAGGATTGGGTAATCCGATCTGCCAGGACCTCCAAAATTCGGCTCATTCTGCGGTCTTGCATCCCGAATACTCTCAGCAGTAATCCAAACCCTTGTCCTTCCGGTGGACGATACGCCATCACATGGACCAGATTGTCCTCATCCACGGATGAATCATCTGCCGGTTTCAGGCTCCCTTCCCACTGCACGGCCGGATGAATCGCAACAGCTCGTTCCGCACTACGCCACGTGCAACGGAGCCCGGCTAGGTCTAATTCGTCCAGTAGCCACTGAATCGTGGGACCGTCGGGGTCGAGACCTTGGAAGGTCCATCGGGCCAGTTCTGCGGCTTGTTGGGCGGTCACAACCGGCAAGGTCAGTTCTTCCAGATGCGCCTCATCACAAACCACATAGAGCTCTCCTTGTGGGTCAAACCAGAAGCGTAGCTTGCCAGCATTGAGTTCCGTCTGAATCACGCTGAGTGAAGAGCAGTCGATTCCGTCCTGTTCAAAGACTGAAAAATCCGTGACGCCGGTCATGGTCAGCTTGGCAACTCGAGTAAGACCTCGAACCTCGTACTGGATAGTCAAGGCAATGGTCGTTCCAGCTGGGACTTCACGCGTTGATTTTTCGTCGAAGAGCCGGCGTTTCAAGATTTGCACCTCAGTCACATAGCCGGCGCGAAACCCACCCGTATGGCCGATCAGCCACCGCAGGTCTTCTGCATGTTTGATTGTCCGGTTCATCGGGACAATTGTAGCGTAGGCCAGGAGGTACGGCTAGGCCAACGGGCGCATCCAACAGGAGAGTACAGAGAGCGGAAGTCGGGGTCGCACGATCGACCGTAGTTCACAGGATCCATATTGGACAAGCCCGGCCTTGCGACACCAGGCGGTGGCCACGGCTGCCTCGTCTCTCCCTTGATTCACCATAAGGAATAGCCCGCGTGGCTGGAGGTTGTGCGCAACTTGCGAGAAGAGGATCCCTGGCGCCAAGAGCGAGAGTGGTAGTCGCCAAGCCAGGACTGGGGCCGGTGTTACAAAGGGGTACCAGGCGGTGATGATGCTGGCAGGGGAGTTATAGTGGCAATAGTCTTGGATGTGAAACTCTGTACTCGGAAGATTCAGGATGTAGCCCTGTGCATAGTCGTGGCGACTATAGCCATTGATGTACATCCGATACCCTTCCACCTCGACGCCAATGAGCTTGGTTGGTCGAAAGAAGGTGTGCAAGACGGGCGCATACCAAAAATTACTCGATCCAATGTCCTGCACCGTGCCACCGGTAGAATTGGGCAACCGCAATGCCGACCATCCTTGGTCGAGCAGGTCGAGGTAATCGTACTGTCGCAGTGCCGTCGCCTGGGAGGCTCGTTGTTCGAATCGCACACGGAATCGGCGCTTGAGCGAGGCAATCCGTTCATGCTGGACTCCGTTCAAGTCGCATAATTCTCCTGCGGGCCGTTCGCGATAGATTCCCCGTGACCAGGCCAATCGCTCGCCGAGATGGTACCAGAACGCGTGGTATTGAGAGCGGACCCTCTGTTGAAAGGAACAAGGCGGAAGAGCATCTTCTCTCCGGTTAGTTGCGGAAGCGTCACGCACGGGACGGTCCACCTCAGTCGTGAGCAAAGCCATGATATGTACTTGTCGGTTAATTGAGTGTAGGGCTAAAGGCAGAAACAGAGCATTCGGGGTGTGTAATCATAGGGTTTGCAGGGCACTGCCGGTGCAGCCTCAGGTTATTCTGGCAGAAGCAACAAAAGATGACTCCGCTGATCGTGGAGAACTTTTTCAGGTAGAACCGCCTAGGCCTTATCCAACGTTGCCGTTAGAGCCTGGCTGAATCCAATCGCTAACCCGTCCATTCGATCTGGGGAGAGGGTAATGCTCTTTTTATCCGTCGACGCCAATGATCGTTTATCACGAAGCTGTTGAGTGATTGTTGGGAGATCGGCACAGCTAAACTCGATTCCGACTAGCCGGTTTCCCCCACCAGGATGAAAGCGAAGCAGAGGCCCTGTACCAAACGAGTGGGTCGAGTCCGCATTCAAGTCCGGTCGATCCAGCAGCCGTTTCCAGCTGGCGATGTTGGTCGAGACTTCAAGATCAATTCCTGCGACTCCGGTGATTCCATAGGGACCATGTTGTCGTGTGGTCTTCCAGGTGGCCCGCAACTCTGCGAGTCGTTCTTGATAAAAATTGCTCTGATTGTCACATAGAAAGACCAGCGAAGTTCCCAATAGCATCGCAAATGTCTTGGAGCCTGCTTCCGTGCCGGCCATCCATGTCCTGAGGCTCGACAGTGCTCGACCGACTCTTGTATTTCCTCCCCCAGGTTGACCGAGCCAAAACGCAGTGTTCGGCTGACCATCCAAGAGGTTGCGTAAGAAGGTGAGAGTGGATTGCATGGCAAGAGGCGAATCGTAGTGGAGCGTCAGAGGCGGTGCGTGCGACACCTTGCGAGACACCAATCCTTCAACCATCTGCCAGGTTGAGTGCCAGGGTGCGAAACCGAGGCCGTAGAGCCATGTCCCTGGAAGTTCAAGCCCAGTGAATCGGCCAATTTCGATTGTCATGTTACCTGCGTACAACCCACCTGAGACGAGCAAACCACAGTCCGCAATCGGCCAGGCAACGGGTAAGCCGAACTCATGACGAAATCGTGCGAACACCCGTTCCACGTCCTGCGTGTGGATGAGGATGCGATCGATTCCACGAATCAGCGACCGTGTGACATCAGGTGTCAACATACGCGCGGCTTACTGTAATGAGGAGAAAACCGAAATGGAAGCCACCACAAGTAGCATGGCCGCTCTGGACGATAGTTGCAGGGTTCGGATTCTCCCAAAGGTCCTCACACGATGATTCAGAAAATGATCTGGGGTAGGACATCTAACCTATCATTATTAATGAGACAATTGTGTCGCGCGGACTCTGTGATCGATCGGGTTGACCCTCGGCACAGCCCTTATCGAGATCGACGTATGGAACGTACTCGATTCCGACAGTGATATGCGCAGCGCCGCTTCGATGCACTTGGGCAAGGCATCAGTCGGTACCGGTTCAGCAACATCGAACAGGATGGCTCGATTTTCTTTAAATGCAAACACGTTCGAGACACGTTTCGGAATGGTGAAATCAGGTTGGTCTGGCAATGAAAGTACATGGCATATTCTGATGGATTGGATTGGTTCCAGCCGATGTGGATAGTGCTTCTATCGTGACTTTGCGACGTAAGATAAGCTGATTCTCCCCACTTGAGGGTTTCTTGGATCGGACTAACCCCTTCCGTAGCTGCAGCGGTCTTAAAGCTGAGCGCTCGTAGCGCCAGGAGCTTCCGCCGCACGACTTGTGGGTAGCCACAAAACGTACAAACGACGATAGTATTGGAGAACGGGTTCAGCATACATCGGCTATCCAGCCAACTCCTACCCAACCGCATACGCATGTCGGTGTCTCGTTGCCGTAACTCGAGCAATTGAGCCAGTGCATGCTGATTTATGTCAGGAAAAATTAAGGGGGTTGGATTCCTGGTGTTGTCTCAAAAGTGTTCCACCACTTTCCTCCCGTGGCTTAGGGATGATTCACGGCCACGATTACACCGGAAGGAGCCATATTGCGGATCTCGACGAATGCAGTGCCGTCGGAGCGACGTTTAATCGGAAGTTGTGATCCGATCGGGTGGGCGATCGTTCCCGACGTTCCCACACTCGCTTCCATGCTGTTCGCGACAACAGTCAGAACCATACCAGGCTGATTGAGATCCGCGTCGACCACCACATCACCACCGCGTACCTGCATCCCGTGCGCGTTCATCACGCACAAAGCTTCTTCGTCGCTGAGAATCCGGGACCAGGCGATGAGTTCTCCGGGTCCTCGGACTACGAATGGCCCATCGAACAGCGAAAGGGACCTTAAGTATTGCCTCCCTACACGCAGGACAGGAAATCGCTTACGGATAGCTGCAAGGGCTGCAATTCGGCGGTAGGTATGAAAGTCTGGATCGAAACAGTGAGCGCCGGCTGTCCCAAACGGACCAAATCCAGGGAGAGTATGATCAAATCCATCGGTCGTTGCCATGCCCGCCAGTCCTGTACCTCGAGGATGTTCCGGGCCGAACATGGCTTCGCGCAGATACCGATCGGCATGGTCACCGGTTTTCCATCCTGGGAGGAATCGGCGTTCCGGCTCCTCAGGGCCGGCGAACGCCTGTTCGGTACCGTAGTAGAAACAGGGAATACCCAACGTAAACAACTGGAGGGCCACGCCGGCGACCACTTGCTCCTCCGAGGCCGCTTCGCTGGAGAAGCGTATCTTTTGACCAAAGACGTGGTCGTGATCATCCAAGATAGAAACGTGTCGCTGGCCGATATTTCGATGCGAACCCATCTCGGCGTTCCCGGTGTCGAACCCATCGAAGTACGTCTGTGGAGGAGCCAGTCCTTTGGCGACATTGTGAAGCGTCATCCGCATCTCGCCGATATCGAGAGCGGCATCAAGATTTCGTCCGAGAACATCAAGATATCGATCTTGGGCGAAATCCCCTCCAGCCACTTCACCGACCAACAAGAAATTCACCTTGCCTAGATTAGCTGCGAACTCTTTGATCGCGCCGCAGAAGTTTCGCCCTTCCTCAAATGAGACATGCTTCAACGTATCGATTCGGAACCCATCGCAGTCCGTCAGGGCAATCCAGTAGCGATAACAGGCAGCGAGGTGATCAAGTACCCCTCGAGTACTCAGAGAAAAATCTCGCAAGGTAAAAAAATCAGTTCGTTTATGTTCGGCATTCGGGTCATCAAGGCTGCCGGCGCTGAGGCTCCCAACGCCAGCTCTGGTATAGCTTTCGATGGCTTGTAGCTCTGTCGGCCAGACTCCCGCCTCGAGATCGACCAGGGGGATGCGTGTTTCCTCACCGGCTCGGCCTAGCCAGGATCCGAACTCATAGTGTTCAGGAAATGGTTTGTAGGTTGGTTCGTTGACCCCTCCCGGATATATCCAGTTGAACCCTGAATGGTTAAAGATAATGTCCAGGATGATCCGCATGTTGTGTGTATGAGCCGCAGCAACCAACGCGACCAGATCGTCTCTTGTGCCGAATCGAGGGTCCACCTCCAAGAAATGCTGAATGCCGTAGCCATGAAACGTATCGAGGTGACCGCGCTGTTTAAAGACGGGACTTAGCCACAGTGTGGTCACCCCGAGATCTTGCAGATAGTCTAGCTTGGATTCCACACCCGTAATGGTTCCACCTTGCCATCGATGTGCGCCGGAGTCAGCCCACTTGTCCCAGCGCCAGGGCTGTCCCTCATGCCCCTCTGGCCGAAATGTCGAACGGCGTTGTCGATCAAGGAGAGGTCGCGATGCTTCCCGCCCATCGCTGAATCGATCCACTAGCAGGAAGTAGAGAACTTCGTCACGCCAGTCTCCTGGCGACGGATGAAACTGCTGGCGTCGAGGAAACACGATATCACGGAGACTTTGGGGAGCAGGATGATTGAGAATGATGTGAGGAGCGGGGGAAGGCATGTGCGACCTCTCATCTGCTTGGGGGAGAGATTCTCTACTTGCTGCTTCCATAGGGGACAGTGTATGTATCCACTCAGCCAAAGTCCAGGTCTCAGTGTCTACGTATCTCACTCAGACGGACGGATCAGTATGCTAAAGGCCATTTGTCTCCAACATGTCCCCTTTGAAGGTCCCGGTGCCTTCGCACAAGCCCTGACGAAGCGTGGTGTAACCATCGACTATGTGTTCGTGCCCAAAGACGGACTACCCGAAGACACCGGAGACCTATTGATTGTGATGGGTGGGCCGATGTCAGTGAATGATTCTGATTCATGGATTGCCAAAGAGGCTGACTTTATTCGGTCTGCATTATTTGCTGGTCAACCGATAATCGGGGTTTGTTTGGGCAGTCAGTTTATGGCAAAAGCTCTGGGGGCTACTATACGACCTGGCAAAGCATTGGAAATTGGCATGACGCCCATTCGTTTGACGGAAGAAGGCAAGAGGGATCCAGTCTTTGGAACTGGTCCCGATCTCTTTGACGTATTCGAGTGGCACGGCGAGATCTTCGATTTACCGAAGGATTGCACATCGCTGGCCGGCTCTACGATTGCTCCGCTGCAGGCCTTTCGGTATGGTGATCGAGCGTATGGACTGCTCTTTCACTTGGAAATGGAAGAAGCTGGAATCGATTCCTTGTGCCGAGAATGTGCCGCGGACGTGACGAAGGCGAATCTCACCGCACAACAGATCAAAGCAGTCGCGCTGCCATTACTTGCGCAGGGGCATCGCACCGCCGACCGTTTGATCGAGCATCTGCTTCAATCCAGACATTGATTACTGGCGCATTCCTGAAGTAGCCTAGCAGGACGTTGAAAAAGCAATCCAGCTTCGTTCTCGCGTCGCGCAGAGGCTCACCGTACAGGTACGCTTCGCCTCTGCGCTGGCCATGGCCTCGCCGGAAGACTTTTTGAACGTTCTGCAACCACGTTAGAAAAAGGAGAGGATAAAGAAATGGGTGGTTTTCCGATTGAAGTCGCGACACGTATCAAGACGTTGCCGCCGTATTTATTCGCGGCCATCGACAAGATGAAGCAAGAGGCGATCGCTCGGGGAGTGAATATTATCAATCTTGGGATCGGCGATCCCGATTTGCCGACACCGACTCCGATTATCGACAGACTGGCACAAGCGGCAAAGGACCCCAAACATCATCAATATCCTTCGTACGAAGGTATGCTCTCGTTCCGAAAGGCGGTGGCCGATTGGTATCGGCGCCGGTTCAACGTCACCTTGGATCCAGCCAGCGAAGTCCTGACCCTTATCGGCTCGAAGGAAGGGATCGGTCACATCCATCTGGCCTTTGTCGATCCAGGCGATGTCGTGCTGGTGCCTAGCCCTGGGTATCCGGTGTATCCGGTTGGGACCAGCTTCTGCGGTGGCCAGTCGCACATCATGCCACTGACCAAAGCCAATGGGTTCTTGCCGGATCTCAGCGCGATCCCTCAGGAGGTGGCCAAGAAAGCCAAGTTGATGTGGCTGAACTCGCCGAACAATCCCACCTCCGTCATCATGACGAAGGACTATTTCAAACGGGTGGTGGAGTTTGCGCTGAAGTATCAGGTGATTGTGTGTCACGATGCCGCCTATTCAGAAATTTATTACGACGGGCGTCGACCGGTAAGCTTCATGGAGGTCGATGGGGCTAAGGATGTGGGAGTGGAGTTCCATTCACTCTCCAAGACCTACAACATGACTGGATGGCGTCTCGGGTTTGCTGTTGGGAACAAGGATGTCTTAGGGGGTCTCGGAAAAGTAAAAAGTAATCTTGACTCCGGCTGTTTCGAAGCGGTACAGGAAGCTGGGATCACAGCCCTCGGTCTTGACGACGCGGTGACCGACAAACTACGAAACATCTACCAGGATCGTCGAGACACATTGATCCCTGGTCTGAAGGGCCTCGGTTTAGAGGTCGATCCTCCTCCCGCGGCCTTCTACGTGTGGGTGACGGTACCGAAGGGCTATACCTCGACCTCCTTCACGGCACATTTGTTGGAAAAGACGGGGATTGTCACGACTCCGGGCAACGGCTTTGGTGCACCTGGGGAAGGCTATATCCGCATGACGCTCTGCACCCCGAAAGAGCGGTTAGCCGAAGCAGTCGAGCGGATCAAAAAAGCGGGATTCTGAAGAGTGGAACGTAAAAGGTGAGGCGTGAAAAGGTAGACGAACCGGAGAAATCCGACAATCGTCTCACCTCTCACGTTTCACTTTTCACCTGGTTGTTATGGAAACTGTCTTTATCGGGTTCGGGTCGAACGTCGGGGATCGGGTGGACTATTGCGATCGAGCTGTGACGCTGCTGAGTCTGCTCCCGCATTCAAGAGTCACAGGAGTCTCTCTGCTGTATGAAACAGAACCGGTTCGAGATCGGACAGATCCTGGTGAAGGCTGGTTTCTGAATGGGGTGGTCCAGATCGAAACTGACATCAAGCCGCGCAGTCTCCTCACGACACTCCAGGAAATCGAACGCGCCTTGGGGCGGGACGATGACAATCGAGCCGGTCCGCGCACGATTGACTTAGACATCCTCTTTTATGGTCAGCATGTGATGAAGGAACCAGGGTTGAGCATCCCACATCCTCGCCTTCATCAGCGTCGATTTGTGCTCATGCCGATCAATGAACTGGATCCCTTGTGGGTCCACCCAACGCTCAATCAATCTGTGGCGCAGTTATTAACAGAGTCCCAGGATCAGGCACAGGTGCGTCTCCTGTTCCCCCAGCCTTCCACGCGATACGGTTCACGTCCTGCCTGTCACACGCCACCCGGTTCATGAAGATCATTCGCTCACCCGCAGCCATAACCGCCTGGAGCGAGCGACTCAGGTGCGAAGGCGTCACGATCGGGTTTGTCCCGACGATGGGTGCGTTGCATGAGGGACATCGGTCGCTGATCCGTCAAGCACGGTTACAGTGCGATGCGCTGGTGGTGAGCATTTTCGTGAACCCGACCCAATTTGGCCCGCAGGAAGATCTGTCCAAGTATCCTCGTCCTATTTCTCAAGATCGAGCGATTTGTCGACAGGAAGGCGTCGATGTCTGCTTCGAGCCGACCGCTAAGGCCATGTATCCAGCTGGCTTTCAAACGACGGTGACCGTTCCTACGGTGGCGCGGCGATGGGAAGGCGAGGCGCGTCCGCATCATTTCCAGGGTGTGGCAACCGTGGTGACCAAACTCTTTGGAATGGTCCGTCCACATCGCGCACTGTTTGGACAGAAGGATTTTCAGCAATCCGTATTGGTTCAACGACTGGTGACTGATCTGAACCTCGGTGTTGACATCGTGATCCGTCCGACCGTGCGTGAACAGGACGGGCTGGCCATGAGTTCTCGCAACGTCTATCTTTCCCCAAATGAACGACACCGGGCTGTGACGTTGTATAAGAGTCTTCAAGCTGGCGCAGCGGTGATCAGGACAGGGGAGACGGATGCAAAGGCCGTCCGGTCGGCAATGGCCCAGGTGATCAACCAGGAATCGAGCATTACGATTGACTATCTCGCTGTCTGTGACCCTCGCACACTCGAGCCAGTATCCTCCGTGACCTCACGCGTAGTCCTGCTTGGTGCCATACGGCTTGGTTCCGTGCGGTTGATCGATAACCTCTTGGCCGCTGTGCCACGGCGATCGTCCTAGGCGATACATCATGTGGGATGTTTGCCAATCTCCATCCAGCGACGTAGTCCTGGTGGCCAATCGGCTCACCAAGAAGGGATCAATTCAAGCGAACATTTTAAAGAGAATCGTGGTTACAAGAAGAGATTTTGATGAAGGCTTTGTCCCACGAGCAGGCTGAGGATCACCTGACTGAGGCGGTTTTTATCGTCCGTCACCATTTCCATGAATCGAATGCCCATTGATTCTGGGCGTGATGAGCAGACCATGGCTGTTTCGATCTTAATCGGTTCCTCGTCGGAGGCCGGCTTGATTACGAGTTCAATGAATGTCCCTTGCGGGAGGTTTGTCGTGGTTTCGAGAGTGCAGCCGCCCATGGAGATATCTGTCACACGATTATTCATGCGGACCTGGCTTTCGGAGAGGAGATTGGCACGAAGCGACACTGGAAGCCGTTCATACTGACGGCGGTCGGATGGAGAGGTGACAGCTGGGACCTGACTTCTGAAGACGCGAAAGCGTGTGGTGCATAGCTGGCATCGAAATGCAAAGAATTTAAAGCGAGTGAGGACCCGCCCAATGGCACCCTCGTCGTGAATCACTCGAACGAAGGGTGTTCCGCAATGCGGACAGTGTAGATCTTTCATGAACTCCGAGGAGCCCCGGCGGCAGCTTCATGATCACATGAGTGCTTCGCCAACACGTGCTCCTGCTGTGCCTCCAGAATTGATCGGACATCGGCAGGTGAGTAGGTGGGGGGCTTCACCCATTTCCCATCCGCCCGTTTGTACCCGCCGACTTTGCTCAGATTCGACCGATGGACTTCCTCGAAGATCGGTTCCATATCGATTCCGTACGATACAGCGGTGCCGTAGGTCACATAGAGCAAATCCGCCATTTCTTTCGCGACTGCGGCCAGGTCTCCAGTCGCCATGGCCTCTTTCAATTCATCGAACTCTTCCTGAATCAGTCGGACGCGAAGACGCTTCGTGTCCTCATTCACATCCGTCGGGGCGGTCTGTATCAAAATCTCAAATTTACTGTGAAATGCTTCCACCATGGCTTGTTCGCTGGTCATTGTGCTCCTTCATCCCATCTCTAGCGGTAATGTTTTCCGTGGCACCACCTCCGTCGGTTCAAGGACAGGAATCTCGCGATCAGAGGAGACACCCAATTCTTTAAATCTGCGTGCGGCCGGGAGAATGCGCGTTTCTAAGGAACCAATGGCGCGGTTGTAGGACGAGACGCTCTTCCCGAGTGATTGGCCGACGTCGTTCATGTGTCCTGCTAACACAGCCATCCGTTCGTACAGCTCTTTCCCAAGGCGACCGGCCTCTTCAGCATGGGCAGTCATTCGTTCCTGGCGCCAGCCATAAGCCACTGCACGGAGCAACGCAATAAGTGTCGAGGGAGTGGCTAAGACGATCCCATTTGCGAATCCTTCTTCGATCAGCCTTGGATTCTGATCCAGCGCGGCACCGAGAAATTGCTCGCCGGGCAGGAAGAGCACGACGAACTCCGGGGTACGATCGAATTGGGTCCAATAGGCCTTCAAGGATAATTCATCCATACGGCTCTTAACCTGGGCGGCATGACGACGCAACGCGTCGGCCTGTTGTGTCTCATTCTGCGCCTCATGGGCGTCGAGATAGGCGGAAAGGACGGTTTTTGCGTCGACGATGATTTGCCGTCCCCCCGGCAGCTGAACCACCATGTCGGGACGGAGACGCCCATCCTCGCCAGTGATGGATAGTTGTTCTACGAAATCGCAGTGGTCGACCATGCCAGCGAGTTCAGCAACACGTTTCAAGGTGAGCTCGCCCCACTGGCCTCGTATGGCGGGAGCCCGCAAGGCTTTGACCAAGTTGCCAGTCTCTTGCTGCAACCGTTGCTGGGAGTCGGCGAGTGATTTCAGATGTTGATCCAGTCCACCGTAGGCTGACTGGCGAGATTGCTCGAGCAGTCGCAATTCTTCATTGTACCGTTGAAGCGAATCTTGGAGGGGGCGAACCACGGCATCGATGGCCTGTTGCCGTTGCGCCAAGTCGCCATCTGCTTTGACATGCAGGCTTTCAAACGACACCGCGGCGAGTTTCAAGAACGCATCGTTGTTCTGCTTCAAGGCTTCGCCGGACAGGGCTTGGAATGATCCGATCAGTTCCTGGCGTGTATGGTCGATCAAGGATCGTTGTTCCACGAGCTGCCGTGCGGCGTCCTCCATCCTGGTTTCCGCAGCGACCCGGGCCTGTTGAACTTCTGCCAATTCTTGTCGGAGAGAGGCCATCACAGTTCGTTCTTGGTCCACTTGTTTGCGCAACTCATCCGCGGTCGCTTCAGCCCGTTGGGCTTGAGGTCGTAACCGACTCGTGACCCACAGTCCAACCAGTAGACCGCCTAGGAATAGCCCAGCCGCAAACCCGATGAGACTCGTCGGAGTCAGTCCAGTGAGAAATTGATCCATGTCACGCGTAGTAATCCCGACACAATGAGCCGCTACATATAGCGTTCCTTACCAAGAATCGTTTGAAGATTACGCAAGGTATTGAAAAAGGTCAAGAAGCAGACGGCTCAGGATCAATTAGCCCTAGATAGTTGTCAATGGTTGGGATGGCCCGATACGAATGGTTCCAGACCCTGCGTCGAGGGTAACCGATAGCCCATCGGAAAGCCGTGTCATCGCTGCCCCAACATTCGCGATTGTCGGCAGTCCGTATTCCCGGGCAATGATGGCACCGTGAGATAGGGTGCCCCCCATTTCCGCGATCAAACCGCCAGCAAGGCCAAAGAGGGGAGCTAAGCCTGGGTCGATGACTGGGACCACCAGAATCTCCCCTGGCTTCACCTTGCTCCAGTCGGCTGCAGATTTAATGAGGCGAACGGGACCCACCACGGTTCCAATGCTAATTGGCATGCCTGATAAGACGTCATTTCCGTCGGAGTGATCTTGGATCAGGGTTTGTTGGTTCGCAGCGGTCCAGTCGTGGATGGTATCGGGTACTTCGAATGTCGCATTGCGCGCTCGTTCGTTCCTCCGTGCTTTGATCACAGCGCTCCAGTCTTGTGTGTGGTTAGTCAAAAAGTCAACTCGATCAGCGATGGTCAAAAAGAAAATGTCGTCAACCTCTGGGAGACAGCCTCGCTTGACGAGCAGTTCTCCCAGCCGTATCAAGAGGGTTCGAACAGCCATTGAGTAATACATCAAATGGTGCCGGTTTGCCTCTCGCAGGGAAAAGAATCGGCACAATCGTCGATACCACCATAGGAAGATGGCCCAACGGTCCACTCGCCAGCCCATGCGCTGTCTGATCTCAGTCAGCGCTGAAGTTTGCCTCTTACCTTGGCGCAATTGGACAGTGTCCAGGGAGGGGGCATTCGAGATCAGTTGGGTACGGAGAATTGAAAGAATTGATTCGGGATTCTCGGCAAGGCGGGGTGACATCACGTCTGATTCGCCAACCCCGCGATGGCCGTAATCTTCCAGATATTTGTCGAACGTCTGCAGAAATTCTGTACCGGCGAGGGTTGCTCGAAATGTCGTCGGGTTCCATGATGAGGATGTGAGAACGGTGCGGGTCAGCGGTTCCGCCTTGGCGATGTCTGTGAGCTCCGCCAAGCGGAGAATCTGTTGCGCGCTAATGACGGTCCCTTGTCCTTGAAGTGCGGCATTCAGCAGAACTCGCCAGTCAGGGCCTAACCAGCCAGGCAGCAGCCGGCTAAAAAACTGAAGACACTGTCCAACTCCTCCGGCAATGCCGAACGTGACTTCGCGGCGTGCAAGCCAAGGGTCAAGCTTGCCGAGCTCCGAGATGAGTTCTTCAAAGGATAGGTTCTGAACTGGCTCGCGTCGATAGGTGACAGCCAGCGCCTTCATTTCGGTAAAGACACGTGGCCCTATTTTCTCAACGCGACGCATTTCCATCAGCATGAACCCTGCGGCACGAAGGGCCGCGATGCCACCAAGTCGTTCGACCTGTGGCGGCGATTGCAGCGGCTCACCTCCCATCTGTTCGGCATTGAGTGAGGGATCGCCACCAAGTTGGGCGACCAACAGGTGAAAGAGTGTGACATTTAGATAAGGGCGTCCATGCAGGACACGGACCGGTGTGAGTTCATCGGGGATTTGGCACCCGAATCGGCGGTAATGCCTGAGGATGTAGCGGTCCATAAACTGCTCGAGGAACAATAGGCTCAATGGGCTGGGAAGCTCGGGGAGTGTCTCCTTGAAGTTGGTCCGGGACCATTCGCAGTCGTCATTTGTGAGGTTCGCAGATTGTGGGATAGCAGTTATCGGACGAGCCTGTACGATCCAGAGCTGCTGTGTGTCAAAGGCCCATTCGATATCGGTGGGATGTCCAAAGGTACGTTCAATCTCCTTGGCAGTATGGGCCAGGGAAAGGATCTGCGTATCTGTGAGCGAGGATTGGCGTTGCACATCTTCGTCGAGTGACACTCGGCATAGGCCGGTATTCGAGGTGAACAAACATTCTGCCTTCCGCGCGACAAGACGGGTACGAATCTGGAATGGTTTCCCGTCTGGAGGTACCTCAACCACATATTGGTCTGGGGTCATAGTTCCGTCGACTAACCCAGCGGCGAGACCAGGGACCGCGTTAATCATGACCCGCGAGCGTCGTTTTGTCACAGGGTGAATCGAGTACGCTACGCCGGCCGTCTGGGCATCGATCATGGGTTGAATGACGACCGCCATCCTTGGCGTCACCTTTTGGCGTTGCCGAGTTAAGTAGCTGAGAACCCGCACCTCCCAGAGTGAGGCCCAGAGATCTTTGATGGCCTGTTCGATTTCAGTAAGCGCGAGGCCGAGGTGAGTACGATAGAGACCGGCAGAACTGGCATGAGCGGCGTCTTCAGCCGTCCCAGAAGAACGGACGGCCCAGCGAAATTCAGGTGGTTGTCCTAGAGCATGTACTGCCGTCAAACAGTCTGTTGTGAGTTGGGCAATATCCGCCTGATTTATTCGCGTCCGGCAGTCAGCCAATGCAGGGATTTGATCAGCCTCCAACAATCCACTGATTCTGTGCCACTCATCCTGGTCCCGGAAACCCGCATGACGCAAATGCTGCGTATAGGCCTCTGTCGTGATGCAGAGTCCCTGAGGTACAGGGAATCCAGCTTCAATGAGTCGGTGGAGCCCTAGGGCTTTCCCACCCACGAGATTCAGATCATTGCTCTGTGAGAGGGGGAGGATGAAAGGGGGCACCATACGTCAGCATCTTATCTAGAGCTGTAGGAAGAGGTAAAGGTCATTGACGTTGGTACCGGTCGGGCCAGTGTGAATATGGCATCCAAGCTTCTTCAGGGCTGGATAGGTGTTGTGCTGGTTCAATGCAGTCTGGAGGTCAACCTTGAGTCTTGTTGCTCGTGAGACGGTGCCTCCACTCACGAGGGCCCCTGCTACGTCGGTCGGTCCGTCTGTGCCATCGCTGCCGAGCGCAACGATCCAGGTATGGGAGAGACCACAGAGGTCGAATGCTGCCGCTGCCGCAAATTCCTGGGCACGACCTCCCTTCCCATGGCCTGTGACTGTCACCGTGGTCTCCCCTCCAGCGACCACGCAGTAGGGCCGTCTCACGTCACCACGCGCCATCAAAATTGCCTTGCTCAAGTCGATCAACTGCTTGGCCGCGACGCGCGCTTCCCCCACGATGGGAGACGATACAAGCGTGGTGAAGAGGCCTGCCTCCTGTGCGGCCTGTTCCACGGCTTCTCGCATAATGTGATTACTGCCAATGATGTGGTGGTGGACTGACCGTCCACGAGCTGATCCTGGCTTCAACGTTTCGCGCACGTCCCCTTTTTGCCCCCGCTGCAGGTAGCGGCGGACCGCTGGTGGGACAGCAAGCCAGATCTTGTAACGCCGTAAGACGGCGACGGCATCGGAAAAGGTAGAAGGATCAGCCGCAGTAGGTCCAGAGCCGATGGAGCCAAGGTCATCGCCGATGACATCAGAAAGGACCAGGGTGATGATCCTTGCACTCGTGGAGACGGCGAGTCTACCGCCTTTGATGAGCGAAAGATGTTTTCGGACGACATTGATTTCGTTGATCGTGGCCCCACACCGAAGCAGGAGTTGGGTCGTCCGTTGTTTGTCGCTCAGGGTGAGGCCTGAGACGGGAGCTGGTAACAGGCTTGATGCGCCTCCGGACAAGAGCACGATCAGAAGATCTCTCGACGTCAGACTTTGTGCCAAGCGTAATAGACGGTGCGTCGCAACAAGTCCTGCACGATTGGGGATTGGATGGTTAGCCTCAAGAACGGTCGTCCGTTTTGTGGGGAGCGCATGTCCTGTCTTCACAATTACAAGTCCTGTCTCCAACCGTTCTCCAAGCACCAACTCCAAGGCCTGTGCCATTCGTGCCGACGCTTTGCCTGCACCGACCACGACCACCCTTCTGGTATGCAAAAGATCAAACGTTCGCGGTCCCACTCGGAGCGAGGAGCCGTCGAAGGAAACGGTCTTGAGGATGGCCTGATAGGGATCAGCAGCCCGTAGTCCTGCCGCCAGAAGCTTGCGAAGGACAGGTCGGGCAGGTGATGAGGGAAGACTCAGCTTCATGGAGATGAAGGCTAGGGGGAAGCCTCCTGCTTGAAACAACGATTGGGACAGGTCTGGCGAGGGACTCGTATCTGATACGATCCTCGAGGGAGTACATCCTTCTTAAACTCTGGATTCAGCATTTTGAGCTCAAGGAGATATGTGCCAAACTCTTCAGCGACAGATGCCAAGGCTCGTTGAGGCTCCTTTACATTCACGGTGATGGTTTCCGTTTCCAACGGCATGTAGAGGTCCTTCTTGGTCAGGCCCAGGTACTTTTCAGGCTGGGAGTAGATTTCTTTCGCCGCGATAATACGAGGGACGTATCGCATCGTCTCACGAGGGCCGTGCATCTTCCAATAGTCAACAAGTTTTTGGTCTTTGAGCAGTTTGCGGACACGTTCTTCACCGGCGTTATAGGAGGCCATCGCCAGGAACCAATCATTATCCTGAAAATCTTTGAGGTACTTGAGATACTTCACTGCCGCTTCGGTCGACATTTCAAGATTGCGACGTTCATCTCGGACGGCATCACTCTTGAGGCGGTACCGACGCCCGGTTGAGGGGATGAATTGCCAAGGACCCGATGCCTTCGCTTTTGAGTAGGCAGCAGAAATGCATTTGCTCTCGACCAGCAACATATACTTGAGATCATCTGGTAACCCGGCTTCTGCTAGTTGTTTTTCGGCTGGAGGGAAGCAACGCCCGGTACGTTTAGCAAGGATGATGCTTTCACCTTGATCTTCTAAGAATTGATAGAACTCATATTCGATCCGTTCTCTTACCTGCCAGTTATCCAGAGGAACCGGCACTCCGGCAAAGGTAATCTTGTCGGGCAGCTTGAATGAGCTCAGAAAGAACCGTTCTCCCTCGCGCTTAATCTCCGGCAGAATAACGAGACGGTCTTCCGATTCAGACTGACCATCCAATAAGTCTGGCAGAAGCAGATCCTTCTCCCCCTCCAACTTTTGCTCATTATTCACTCCTGGATCTGTCGTGGCCAGCGATGTGACCGGCATTGACGTAAGAGGGACTATCGCTCCAAACGTCCAGGACAAAAGCCGTACCCAAGAGGTGATCATTCACAGACTCCTTTAATCGCGATGAGAACAAGTCGTATGGTAACAAGCAGCGATGCCATCGACCCCGCCAGAATTACCGGCAAGCAGAATGGATGTCTCATTCATGGTACACTGCCGCCCCTATGCGAACCCTCACGGCTCTGAATAAGACTATCACCGATTGCACGGATTGTCCTCGCTTGGTCCTCTATCGGCAGGAGATTGCGGAACAGAAGCGGAAGCAATACCGTGATTGGGACTACTGGGGACGTCCGGTTCCCGGATTCGGAGACCCTCATGCTCGGCTCTATGTTCTGGGATTGGCGCCCGCAGCACATGGTGGAAATCGGACGGGGCGTGTCTTTACCGGCGATCGGAGCGGGGATTGGCTGTATGAGGCGTTGTATCGCTATGGGTTCGCCAATCAAGCCGACTCCCATTCGAAAGGGGATGGCCTCGCTCTGACAGACTGTTACATCGGAGCCACCGTGCGCTGCGCACCACCTGGAAACAAACCCTCGCCGGACGAGTTTGAGCGTTGTAGCCAGTACTTGCAGGCAGAGGTTCGTTTGCTGAGGAATCATCGTATCGTGGTTGTATTGGGGAAAATAGCGTTCGATCACTATCTCAAGACATGTCGCTCTCAAGGACGCACGATTCCTGTACCAGCGCCCAGGTTTGGGCATGGAAGTGTCTATAGGTTTCCCTGGGGGGTGACGATGCTAGGCTCCTATCATCCCAGCCAGCAAAACACGTTTACGGGAAAATTGACTCGACCGATGTTTCACGCGGTATTTCAGAGGGCAAAGAAAGAAATAGACGGTTTCTGACGTCGGTATTACCCGTTCAGTCTTGTTACCACCCTGTAGATCCATCTATGTGTTATACGGTGTCCGTGCAGTCACCGCCTGGTCACTGTTGCCCTTTTGCTTTCCAGTCATCGAGGAACTTCTTAAGCCCTGCATCGGTGAGTGGGTGTTTAAAGAGAGCCTGGAAGATGCTATAGGGCATCGTGCAGATATGTCCCCCTGCCAAGGCTGCTTCCACGACGTGCTGTGGATGACGGACGCTTGCCACTAAGACCAACGTCTTGTAATCATAGTTCTTATAGATCGTCAAGATCTGGCGGATCAGCTCCATGCCGTTCGAGCTAATGTCATCGAGCCGTCCGATGAATGGGGACACACACCACGCGCCGGCTTTGGCTGCCAACATGGCCTGGGTAGGGGAAAAGCAGAGGGTGACGTTCACCTTGATGCCTTCGGCGGCTAACCGCTTCGTGGCTTTCAACCCTTCCGGAATCAAGGGGCACTTCACTACAATATTCTTATGAATTTTGGCCAGCTCTTTACCTTCCTTGACCATAGCGTCTGCTTCGATGCTTACGACCTCGGCACTGATCGGTCCATCAACGATTTTGCATACTTCCTGCAACATTTCTCGAAAACTCCGACCTTCCTTCACAACTAAAGACGGATTTGTTGTCACTCCGTCGAGCAGCCCAAAGCTTGCGGCTTCCTGGATTTCCTTCACATTGGCGGTATCGAGATAGATCTTCATGGTTGTCCCTTTCCTCACAGTGAAACCGTGACCGGATATCGGTTCTACTTACTTATCGGTCATTTTATGAGGAACTCAACCGCGGTGCAACCTCATCAGGGCAAAAGTTTGACAGAAGTTCCGGTGAACGTTAAAATTTTGCCGGACTTTCTTCATTCCATTATGCGGTGGAGAGAACATGATACGACGATGGGTCTATCTGCTGTGTATGTGCAGTGTGGTTACCGCCTGCGGGGGGAATAATCCCTACCTGGAAGCATCGCTTAAGCCGGCTGAGCTCCAAGGGAAGGATAAGGCCTGGTTCGAGAAAAATTGGGGAGCCCCGGCCGGGAAAGCAACCCGGTTTTTTGGGGGAGAAACGTGGACCTACTATAGCATTGCTGGGGGGAAATCAGGCACACCGTTTTTTAATTTTAAACCTAATGAATGTGAAGTGACCCTCAAGTTTGGCAAAAACGAAAAGCTCTCGGACTACAGCTATTCCTCAGGTTGCTAACCAGAATTCTATTGCGGACCCCCTTCCGGAATTTCCGCGCAGAGGCCGCTTTATCTAGCGTTGAACTCAACCTCTAGGTTGGGTGATTGCTCCGAAACTGTCCGGCGCATTCTTTGCTGCAGAAACAATATTCCCGTCCTTCAATCCATTCGATTAGGGCTATTCGCCTCGGGACGAATGTGTGGCAGACTGGATCCTGAATCATCTGGTCTTGTTCGTCATCTGGTCTGAACGCAGAGGGATTTCCCTGACCATTTTGGAGTGGAGTTTGAAAACTGCGAAACATTTTCCGGAGTAGGTAGTAAAGAATGGTGAGGAGCAAGCTGACAAGAATGAGTCTATACATAGTGGTCTACTTATAGTATGACCACAATACTATGAAAACCGGTCATACCTGTCAAGATGATCTCTCGCTGTCGATGGTGGAATGCGGCTCCAGCTTCCAGTTCATACGGCCTATTGAGGACTAGGTCTTATCGGGGTAATATTTACTGTCATACAGTACTTCAGGAGGACTAGTTTTCCCTATCTCAGGATGCTAAAGTGCGCACCTATGAAGACCTGCGATAAATGTCATGGAGCGATGCTTCCCGAACGAGCGGTGGATTTGGATGCTGGGCTGGCGATCACTGTATTTGCTTGTTTAAACTGTGGTCGTCGGAAGGCAGCGGATCAGGAACCTCGGCCGATCACGGCGCGACACTAACCCTTCCTGTCTGCTTCCAAACTACTACGCGAGATCGGTGATCAGATTGGAAGGTCATGGATCTGTCCACGAACCTTCCAAACGAGTGCCCTTAGATTCATCTCCTCGGGGGCGAGCTCTGCACTGCTTCCTATAGCGACAGCAAGTACACAGTCTCAAAAATCCGTGAACAATAGTAGCGTGGGTATTTTCTGAGGGGATCAGGCTCAGGTATCAAAAAGTGTGTCTGATTTCAGGAGTAGTGCTTCTCGTTCAGCTAAATCGAGGCTATCTAATCTGGAAGGGAGGAGGCCGAGTGGGGTCTGCCGAGATAGCAAAACCCCCACACTCCAGAGTCAGTTGGGAGGGACAGGCCTCGTAGCGATCGGTTAGCGAAGACTTAAGACATCCATCATGTCGTACAGACCTGGAGGTTGGCGGACGACCCACCTCGCTGCACGAAGGGCTCCGCGGGCGAAGGTGTCTCGGCTACTCGCCCGGTGTGTTACCTCTATGCGTTCACCCATGCCACCGAACAGAATGGTATGGTCGCCGACAATATCACCGGCCCGAATGGTTTGAATTCCGATTTCTCCTTTGGTTCGTTCCCCAATCCATCCTTTACGAGCATAGACACCCACCTGATTTAAATCTCGGTTGACGGCACGTGCGAGAACCTCGGCGATCTTGAGCGCGGTACCGCTTGGAGCGTCTTTCTTCAACCTATGATGAGATTCAATCACTTCAATATCGTAGTCGTCTCCAAGGGTTTTGGCCATTTCACCGATGACTTTGTAGAGGAGATTGATACCGACACTCATATTCGGGGAAAACACACAGGGAATGTGTTGGGCAAGCGATTTAAGTTCATCGAGCTGGCCGGTCGAGAATCCGGTCGTCCCAATGACTGCTGCGCGCCGAGAGCGGACGACCGTTCGTATATGATCCAGAGTGGCCTCAGGAGAAGAAAAGTCGACCACGACTTCCCCTCGCTCCATCAAGGCAGCCAGATCGTCCGTAATTGGGATGCCAGCGCGTCCCGATCCAGCGAATTCACCGGCATCCCCTCCTAATGCCGAGTGGCCTTTCCCCTCTAGCGCCCCTGCCAGCATCAATGCGGTAGAATCCCGGACGAGCGACACTAGCCTGCATCCCATTCGTCCGGCAGCCCCAGCTACAACGACCTTGATCATCTTTTTTCACCATCGGTATCGCTAATGTGTGATTAACGAAGCATCCTTGAGCACCCGAATCAGCTTCTCGCGAGTGTCTTGTTCCATTGAGCAGAGTGGTAGGCGCAACTCCGGGTCGATCTTGCCCATTAAGCCCAAGGCTGTTTTTACGGGAATTGGGTTCGTCTCAAAGAACAAGGCGGCAAAGAGAGGGGAAAGTTTGAAGTGAATACGTCGAGCTTCCGCGATCTTTCCTTCGGTAAAGGCTTTGACAAGTCCTGCCATTTCATTCGGTACAATGTTTGCGGTCACAGTGATGACACCTTTCCCGCCCAGAGCCATCATGGGAAGGGTGAGGGCATCGTCTCCGGCTAGCACAGTCAGGCGGTCGCCGCACATCTGTACGAGATCGGACGCCTGTTGGACCGAGCCGCTTCCTTCTTTGACCCCAACGATTGTCTGAAGGGCCGTGAGCCGAGCAATCGTGGCCGGGAGCATGTTCACTCCGGTACGACCAGGAATGTTGTAAAGGACTAAGGGAAGGTCAACCGCCTCAGCAACAGCTCGATAATGACGGTAGAGGCCTTCTTGGGTAGGCTTGTTGTAATAGGGAGTGATCAATAGCCCCGCATCGGCACCGGCCTGTTTCGCATGTTTTGTGAGGGCAATCGCTTCGTCAGTACTGTTTGAGCCTGTACCTGCGATCACGGGAACCCGGCGACGGACGACTTCCACCGTCAACTCAATGACGCGATTATGCTCTTCGTGAGAGAGCGTAGCTGATTCCCCCGTTGTTCCGCATGGGACAATACCGTTTGTTCCGCTTGCAATCTGCCATTCAATCAGTTCAGCCAGAGCCCGCTCATCAACCTTACCGTTTCGAAATGGCGTGATGATTGCGACAAGAGATCCAGTAAACATGCTCACTCCGTTTCGTTCAGGAACGACGGGATCCGCTCCCCATTGACGAGGTCATCGTATGTTTCCCGCTCACGAATGACGTGGAATTCTCCCCCCTTCACCAGCACTTCTGGGACTCGAGGTCGGGAGTTGTAATTCGATGCCATGACAAAACCGTAGGCCCCAGCGCTCATGACTGCTAACAGATCATCGGGTTGGATATTCGGCAATGAGCGCTCCTTAGCCAGGAAATCCCCTGACTCACACACCGGCCCGACAATATCCACCATCTGTTTTGGACGACGGCTAGCTGCCTCGTTCACAGGTCGAATTTCATGGTATGCGCCGTATAAACTGGGGCGAATCAGGTCGTTCATCGCTGCGTCGACGATGATGAAGTGCTTCGTTTCCCCGGCTTTCTCGTACAACGCTTTGGTGACCAAGATGCCGGCGTTTCCGACGATAACACGGCCCGGTTCCATCACGAGGGTAAGCCCCAACCCCTTGACGAGAGGTGAGATCGCGTGAGCCAGGTCTTGGGGTAACGGTGGTTTCTCATCGGAATAGGTGATACCGAGTCCACCACCGATGTTTAGGTATCGGATGTTGATGCCATGGCCTTTGAGTGTGTCGATCAGTCCCACGATCTTCTTTAACGAGTCGACGAACGGCGTCACATCGGTCAACTGTGAGCCAATGTGGGCATGGACTCCAATAACGTCGATGTGGCTCAACGAAGACGCCATCTTATATTCTTCCAGTGCGCGATCAGCTGCGATGCCAAACTTGCTTTTCTTCATTCCTGTAGAAATGTACGGATGGGTTTTGGGGTCCACATCCGGATTGATTCGCAAGGCAATGCGAGCTTTCATGCCGACCGAAGTCGCCACGTCATTGATCGCGTGGATTTCGGCAGGAGACTCGACGTTGAACATGAGAATGTCTGCCTTCAGTGCGTCACGAATCTCATCCGGTGATTTACCAACACCGGCAAAGACAATCTTAGATGCTGGCAGGCCAGCCTTCAGGGCTCTGAACAGCTCGCCACCCGACACAATATCGACTCCACTCCCTTCGCGCGCCATCAGCCGAAGAATGGCGAGGTTGGAGTTAGCCTTCATCGCAAAGGCGATGACATGCGGGATATCTTTGAACGCGCTGTCATAGGCATGAAAATGACGGACGAGAGTCTCGTGGCTGTAGATATAACAAGGAGTGCCCAGTTCTTTTGCAATCCGGCTGACTGGCACGTGCTCGCAGTATAATTCGCCCTGTTGGTATTCAAAACTATGCATCGTCTCGATCCTTCGTCAAAGGAGGTTCATCTACCAAGCGTTAACGGGTTCCCATCGGCTGTGAGGGTGGAAGACCAATGTCATGTCCTTCCAGAGAGAGGTCAGGAACTCCAGTATCCACGGTGTCGCGCTCGGCTTGGAGTGCATGTTGTTTCTTTTGCTTTTCAATCGTAGGGGCAACACCCACATACTCGGGAGGAACAGGAGACCCCACGACACCACAAGCAACTAAGAGGCTTGTGGAGATCAAAATCATCGGTGCTTTCATGAAAGGTGTTTCTCCAGCTCCTTGATTCGTTGTTCTACCCGAGTTCGAGCGGTACCACCGACTTGTCCTTTGTGATCGATCGCAGCCACAGTAGTCAACCGTGGGAACAGGTCTTGTGCGATCCGATGAGAAAACCTTTGTAACTCTTCGAGTGAGAGATCAGTCACCTCACGCCCTTGATCGAGAGCTGCTCGGACAATCCGTCCCGTGATGCCATGGGCCTCGCGAAACGGTACTCCCTTCATGACCAAGTAGTCGGCCAGTTCGGTGGCCAGCAGTCCGCCTCCTTGCAACGCACGTGCGAGCGTTTCTCGGTTGACCCGTACATGGCGCATCAGTTCGGTCATCACTTCAAGCGAGGAGGCCACCGTATCCAGCGCGTCAAACAGAGCCGGCTTGTCTTCCTGTAAGTCTCGATTATAGGTAAGGGGCAGAGCTTTCAAGAGCGTCAGCAGATTGAGTAAGTGTCCATACACGCGCCCAGTTTTTCCACGAACCAATTCAGGGATGTCCGGGTTCTTCTTTTGCGGCATCATACTGCTTCCCGTGCAGAAGGCATCGGGTAAGTCGACAAAATGGAACTCCTGCGAGGCCCACAGGATCAACTCTTCACTGAGGCGTGACAGATGCATCATCACGATGGAAAGGGCCGAGGCCACCTCGATCATGAAGTCGCGATCGGACACGGCGTCCATACTGTTGGCCGTGACAGCGGGAAAATCTAACAGTTCTGCCGTGTAGCGACGATTGATCGGATAATTCGTGCCGGCGAGGGCACCGGATCCCAGCGGCATGACATTGAGTCTGCCCCTTGCGTCACGCAGTCGTCCCTTGTCCCGTTCGAGCATTTCGACATAGGCTAACAGGTGATGCGCGAACAACACCGGTTGCGCGCGCTGGAGGTGGGTATAGCCCGGCATCATCACCGTACGGTTCTCAGCAGCCTGTGCAACCAGCACACGTTGCAGATTGACCAATTCTGCATGGAGCTTCTCGATCTGGTTGCGCAAATACAGCCGAATATCTAACGCAACCTGATCGTTCCGGCTTCGACCCGTGTGTAGTTTCCCTCCCAAGGGGCCGATGATCTCTGTCAGTCGTCGTTCGATCGCCATGTGAATATCTTCGTCTTGCGCGGTAAAGGGGAACTGCCCTCGATCTAACTCTCGTTTCACGGTGCCCAACCCACGAATGATTCGTCTAGTCTCGGTGGCGGTCAGGATCTTCGCCTTTGCCAAGGTCTTACAGTGGGCGATGCTTCCGGCGATATCCTCGGCATAGAGCCGGCAGTCGACCATCACTGAACGCGTATATGTTTCAACCAGCCGATGGGTTTTTTCACGAAACCGCCCGTCCCAGGCTTTCCCTGTGTGGTCAACAACCTTTGGACGGTCTCTGCGTTTGGCCATCAGGACGAGGCTTTCTTTCTTTGCGCGCGAATCTTAAGGCGCAATGCATTCAACCGGATAAACCCTTCCGCATCTTTCTGGTTATAGACGTCATCTTCCTCGAACGTGGCGATGTCCAGTCGATACAGAGATCGTTTCGACTTGCGTCCGGCCAAGGTACAACTCCCCTTATAGAGCTTGACTCGTGCGATACCACTTACGTCTTTCTGCGCGTCATCGATTGCAGCTTGCAACATCTCGCGCTCCGGGCTGAACCAATAGCCGTTGTAGATCAAGCCGGCGAAGCGTGGGATCAAGCTGTCACGGAAGTGCAGGACCTCGCGGTCCATCGTCAAGGATTCAATCCCTCTGTGTGCGACATGAAGAATCGTGCCTCCTGGTGTTTCGTAGACCCCGCGCGATTTCATCCCGACATAGCGGTTTTCCACTAGATCGACCCGACCAATCCCATGCGCGCCGCCCAATTTGTTGAGATGGGCCAGTAAGGCAGCGGGACGCATATTCTTCCCATCAATGGCAATGGGATTGCCCGCGTGATATTCGATTTCGACTTCCTGGGGCTTATTCGGTGCTTTTTCCGGGGAGACGGTCAGTTGGAAAATTTCGTCAGGCGGCGCTTCCCAGGGGTCTTCGAGAATACCGCCTTCGTAGCTGATGTGGAACAGGTTGGGGTCCGTACTGTACGGCTTGGCCTTGGTGGCCGTCACGGGGATGCCGTGTTGTTCAGCATACTCAATGAGCTCACGGCGAGACCGCATGGTCCATTCTCGCCAAGGCGCGATGACCTTGAGCTGTGGAGCGAGCGCCATATAGGTGAGCTCAAAGCGCACCTGATCATTCCCTTTTCCTGTGGCCCCGTGGGACACCGCTTCGGCACCTTCTTTCAAGGCGATTTCGGCTTGCCGGCGGGCAATCAACGGGCGAGCGATCGAGGTGCCCAGGAGATAACAGCCTTCGTAGAGTGCATTCCCGCGCAACATCGGGAAGACATAATCTTTGACGAAGGTCTCGCGCAGATCTTCCACGTAGACCTGTTTGACGCCGAGCGCTTGGGCTTTGGCCTTCACGGCTTTTAGATCTTCTCCCTGCCCAAGGTCCGCGCAAAACGCGATGATTTCAGCCTGGTAGGTCTCCTGCAGCCACTTCAGAATGACCGAGGTATCGAGTCCTCCAGAGTAGGCCAGAACAATTTTCTTGAGCGGGGTCGGTTTCATAGTGTAATCCTATCGAGCGACTTCCTTACGGCTAAGGAGTTGAGTCAAAATGGCTTTTTGCATATGCAGCCGATTCTCCGCTTGATCGATCACGACGGACTGCGGGCCATCCAACACATCGGCGCTAATCTCCTCTCCTCGATGGGCCGGCAAGCAGTGCATGACGATCGCGTCGGGTTTGGCTCGTTGCAGGAGTCGTTGATTGAGCTGGTAGGGAGACAGAATGCGTAATCGTCTGGCTTGTTCCCGTTCGCGACCCATACTGATCCACACATCGGTGTAGACGACATCGGCTTCTTTCACTGCCACAAGGGGGTTCTCCACTACCTCAATAGAAGCGCCAGTGGCTTGCCCCTCGATCCTGGCGCGATCGACGACACGTTGATCCGGTTGGTAGCCCGAAGGACATCCGATGACCACGCGCATCCCCATTTTTGCGCCGACTTCGATGAGGGAGTTGGCGACGTTATTGCCGTCTCCGATATAGGCCAGGCTGAGTCCCTTGAGTCGCCCCTTGAGTTCATGAATTGTCAACAGATCAGACAGGGCCTGGCAGGGGTGACTGTGGTCGGTGAGCCCGTTAATCACTGGCATGGTCGCTTCCGTGGCCCATTCCTCGACTGTCGCATGGTCGTACGTACGGATTACAATGCCGTCCAAATATCGGGACAAAACACGTGCGGTGTCCGCAACCGTTTCTCCGCGAGAGAGTTGAATGTCTCCCATCGGCAACACCAGGGCGTGGCCGTCGAGCTGGTTCATGCCAGCCTCAAAGGATACCCGAGTCCTGGTCGATGGTTTTTGAAACAGCAGCCCCAGCGTCTTTCCGCGAAGCAACCGATGGGGGATCCCCTTGTGCTGCTTTTTCTTGAGGGTACCCGCCAGACGCAAGAGCTCAAGGACTTGCGTTCTCGGCATGGTGGCCACGTCAAGCAGATCTTTGCCGTAGCGCTCGGTGCCGTGTGAATGTCGGGTTCGGACGGTCATCAATGGTGTGAATCTTTTTCCGCTACTGGATGTTTGGTAAAGAGTGCTGCAAAGAGATCAAAAAGTCGATCGATCTCCGGCTGTGTAATGATCAGGGGTGGAACCATGCGCAGGACATGCTCATTCGCGGCATTCAAGAGCACGCCGCGCCCCAACGCATCGGCGACCACCGTTCTCGCATCGATCGTCAATTCCATGCCCTGCAACAGGCCAAGACCCCGGACCTCTTGTATGACACGATACCGATCCTTACAGGCGGCAAGGCCTTTGGCCAGATACTCTCCCATCCGCTTCGCATTCTCTAGGACGGGCCCTTCGAGCAGCACGTGGCAGACCGCGAGCGCAGCAGCACAGGCCAGTGGATTTCCTCCGAATGTCGAGGCATGGGAGCCTGGGGTGAATGCAGCCGCCACCGATTCTTTGGCGAGACATGCGCCGATCGGGACTCCGCCGGCGAGGCCCTTGGCCAGGGTCATGATGTCGGGCTGTATTCCAAGGTGCTCATAGGCGAAGAGGGTTCCGGTTCTCCCCATGCCGGTTTGGATCTCATCAAAAATGAGGAGGATGTCTCTCTCGGTACAGAGCTGTCTGAGGTTCTTTAAGTAGTCTCGGTCAGCGACATGCACCCCACCTTCCGCCTGGATTGGCTCCAGCATGATGCCTGCGGTCCTCTCGGTAACCAGTGACTCGATGGCTGTGAAGTCATTGAACGGCGCATAGGCGAATCCGGGCATCAGTGGTTCGAAGCCTTTCTGAACCTTTTCTTGACCGGTCGCCGTAACCATGGCGAGGGTCCGGCCATGGAACGAATTCTTCATCGTAATAATTTCAAAACGATCAGCGCCATGGCGTTCATGCCCGTAGCGCCGTGCCAGCTTGATCGCCGCTTCGTTCGCTTCGGCCCCGCTGTTACAGAAGAACACGCGGTCTGCGAAGGAATGGTCGACCAGTAAACGGGCCAGTTTTACTTGCGGTTCGGTGTAGTAGAGGTTGGACGTATGGATCAATTGTGCTGCTTGGCGTTGAATCGCCAGGACCAGGTCTGGATGCCCATACCCTAAAATATTCACGGCAATCCCCGCGACAAAATCCAGGTACTCGCGCCCCTCCAGATCGTAGACCTTTGCCCCTCGTCCCCGCACGATCGAAAGCGGTTGGCGGGTGTAGGTCTGCATCAGATATTTGGCCGCATCGTCCTTCAATTCTTCTGTCGGCATAAGACGTATCCCCTTAGAAAGAAAGGAAAGCTAGCACAGGGTCAATAGGAAGAGCAACACGTGGTGCGGGAGGAAAAATCCGCAAGAGAGGCGGGCCACGACGGACGGGATCAGTGCTCACACTGTGAGCGTATAACCCCGTCAAATCATCCGCCCTTCCATTTCGGAGTATGATAAGCTGCCTCGCTATGACGACCTGTGGTCAGTGTCACCAGCAGAATCCCGACGATGCCAACTTCTGCCATCAATGTGGAGGGAAGTTGATGGAAGTGACCGCGTCCGCTGAGTCGGTTGCTGGGGGCACCACGGCCCAGCCGATTCAGGATCAAGAGACACTCTGGCGCCTCTTTATCGGACCCAATGCCGACTACTACTTGAATGTCTTCAAAAAGTTTTCTGCAAACGGGCAACCGCGGTTTGCGCTTTCATGGAACTGGCCAGCGTTTCTCTATATCTCATTTCTCTGGTTTCTATATCGGAAGATGTATCTCCACGCGTTCGTCTATGCCGTTGGCCCGATGGTCTCAACCTATCTCACCGGGGATGTGTCGGCCGGGATCGTCTGGAGCGTCATGGCGGGGGCGACGGCCAACTATCTCTACTATTGGCATTGCTGGGAGCACATCGGTGAGATGAAGCGAACGAGTCGGATGGACCCTGCTGCCCAAGAAGCTGCAGCGAAAGAGTCCGGGGGCGTGCAGCCCTACGTTATCTGGGTCGGTATCATCTTCTATGTTATTTTCCTCGCGACGTTGGTCAAAATGATTCAGGAAGGTCCGCCTGATTTGGATCAGCCGCCAGGTCGGCCAGCAAAGCAAGCGACGATGCAGCCACAGGCCTGACCTTCTGGCACGGTAGGTATCCAGTAGGCACCTTGATGTAAGAGAGGAATTGTGATGGCTCGATTAGTCTTGCTTCGCCATGGAGAGTCCCAATGGAATCTGGAAAATCGGTTTACGGGGTGGGTGGATGTGCCGCTATCCGCAAAGGGGATGGAGGAGGCGAAACAAGCCGGTGAAAAGCTTCGAGGGGTTACCTTCAACCGGGCCTTTACCTCCGTTCTCATGCGGGCGAATGAGACGCTGCGGATCGTGCTCGAGACGCTTGGCCAGACCCAGATCCCCATCGAAAAGGACAAGGCCTTGAACGAACGGATGTATGGGGAGCTCCAGGGGTTGAATAAGACAGAAACGGCTACAAAGTATGGCGATGCGCAGGTAAAAGTCTGGCGAAGGAGTTATGACGTCAGACCACCCGGTGGAGAAAGTCTCAAGGATACAGCCGAACGAGCCTTGCCCTATTATGAAAAGATGATCAAGCCACATGTCTTGAAGGGTGAGACCATCATCATCGCCGCCCATGGTAACAGTCTGCGTGCCCTGGTGATGGAGTTAGACCAACTATCAAAAGAAGAAGTGCTGGAGCTGAATATTCCGACGGGGGTGCCGCTGTTGTACGAATTTGATGATAACGGCAAGGTCTTGTCACATCGGTATTTGTAACAGACCAGGAGGCAGTGCTGGGAGTTGAGTGATGAGTCTCGTTTGGAGGTCAAAGCTACCTATTTGATGGCGTACTGGGTTGGTAGTGTTTTCCCCCTCAACGTGTTCTGAAGTCGGCTAGCGTGGATATCTGGGTGACACGTTTTTGAAACGGAAGGTGTGTAGCGAGTAGTGGGTTTCCGTTTTGCTCGTGTGTCTATCCGATTCAACTGCTCAAAACTTGAAACTCGAGAAGACTGCGTCGAATTCTCAGGTTCTCATCCACCTTGATCCAGCAGTCTGCCATATTCCGAGGCAGGCGCGTAGTCGATTAATAGCACAAGCAGCTTCTCGCGATCTCCCGATTCAATCAGGCCCAGGTCTTCCATAAGGCCCGCCGTTTCGGCACAGATTCCCACGGGGTTGATCCCTTCCTGATCCACTAGGTGAGCATAACGCTCCCGTCGTTGCGCCAGCTCCGGTTGATACTCTACCCAGGTGCTTGGGCCCAGCAGCCCAGACGGCCACCACTGAGTCTGGATGGACTCAATCAGGTCTTTCTTGATGAGGGCCCTGTACTTGGAGGGGATATGAGCATCGATTGCCGCGAGGGCCCAATAGAGATTCAGCGAGAGGATCTCCCGTGCGATGTGGGTGACATGGGACTCAGCGACCTCGATTCCGTATTCCCCAAGCTGTGAGAGGGTAATGGGGGTCGGCATTGTCTTGAACAGTGCTGTTGAGGCTTCTGCTGGTGTCATGGCCCTTCTCGTTGCACTGGGCAGCATACTGCACCACGTGTTGCCTGCTCAAGCGGTGACAGAATGGGGGAAGACGCATTGATAAGCTGATCAGGTTGATTGATACTCCAGAGGCTGGAGAATTACACGATCAGAGAAGCGCGAGCCTCATACGTACGATGAGTCAGTGACATGTACTATTCGAAGGAAGGCATGAAGGGTGATGGTGGAGAGGAAGCTGGTGAATCGCCCTCCCCCCGGCCCGTCATGAGCCGGGGGGTGATATTTATGATGATCAGCGGGTTGCGACTTTTTGAGTCACGGTTCCGGATGGAGCCGCAGGCTTGCTGCTGCCGGGAATTTGCCCATCCTTTTCACCTGCTGATGCGGTCGGCTGGGCCGATTGGATCACAATAATCTCGACCCGTCGGTTCTTGGTCCGACCTTCTTCCGTGTCGTTGGTTGCAACGGGTCTGGACTCAGCATAGCCGATGGCTCTGATTCGATCGGCGCCCAGCCCGCCCTTGATCAATGCTCGGCTGGCATTTTCGGCGCGGGCCTGAGACAGCTCAGCGTTATCCTTAAATGGCCGCTTAGGATTGTATTTGACGGGGATGCTGTCGGTATGCCCGGCCACTTCGATACTCTCAGGGCGGAATTTCCGCAAGGCAACACCAATTCGCTTGACCAAGGAGGCTCCTGCCGGTGTCATGGTCACTCGTCCTACGCCGAACAGTTCTCCTGATGCCAGTGCAAGCGTGAGCTTGTCACCACGCTGCTCCAACACTACCGTACCTTTTTTGAGCTCTTCATTGAGAGCGCTCGTCAGCTTCTCGCTGACTCGGGTGAGGTCAACCGTCGCGCGTGCAACAGCCTGTTGCGGAAAGGCATTCTTCGGGGGAGTCATCTTGGCCGGCTTCGGCAAGCTCTTCCCCACGCTCGCCAGGATGCGCTTAGCCTGAACGAGCTGCGAGTCGCGGCTGGCAAGTTCCACTTTCAACTCTTGGTCTTTAGCCACGAGCTGCAGGTCAAGGTCCGCGATGCGCTGCATGGCGACATCAAGCTGGTCGTTGCTGATCGTATATTGCCGCTCGATGTCAGAGACTTGCTGTTTGGCCAACTCCAAACTGCTCTTGGTCCGGTTCAGCTCCTGCGACATCTGCTGGTGGTTATCTCGTTGTGTGCAGATCCCTGCGAGTTCCTGCTCCTTCTGATTGAGCTGCGCTTCCAAGGCTTCCGCACGGGTCTTTTCCGCGTTCAACTGAGTCGCGGCCGCAGTGGTCTTTTCTCTCAGGAGGGCCAGTTCCTTTTCCTTGGCCGTGAGTTGTTGCAGCAAGAGCTCAAGTCGAGCCTTTTCCTGCTCAATGTCCGCGTCAGTCTTCTCTTTATCTTTTTCGGCCTCGGCTTCCCCCGTTTGGCTCTGGGGCACATCGATGGTGATCGACGTCATCGGAGTAATAGCTGAAATAAGCGCGGAATCATCGGAGGCGACTTGCTGAGCAGAGGCCGTCTTTTGCTCATCCTGCTGGCCAGGATGCGTGTCTCCCGGCATCAGAAAGCTGACGAGCATGGTCAGAAAGGAGGGTTGTCCCTGCTCCGACCGAACCTCAGTCGCCTGGATGTCCGCGAGGGATTGAGTGCCGGCGGCCAGGCTCGACTCATGTCCATTCACCGCGACGGTGAAGAGAACGGCATAGGAGAGAAGCTTCATCATCCGTATCATGACCCACCTCACAAAATGAAAAAAGTCGGCAATCCGACAAAACTCAATTTCAAAATATGAACACCCAATGCATGGGGCATCCCCTTTCCTGTTCACACGGCCTACGGCCGACATCGAAACAGAAGAAAGCGATCCATCCGCAGCACGGGATCTGTTACTGAGACACGCTCGTGAATTTTTGGTAGTACGAGAAAATCCTACCATGTCCTATACGCCCTCTTGAGACAGTTTGCAACTGGTGAATATTGGGCACAGTGGGCCACCCGCAAGGATTACAGGGCCGATGGGGTGAAAGAGGGCGTGTGAGGGGAGTGGTAGGAGCAGTACCTAAAAAGTAATAGTACATACGAAGGCCAATCACACTACCTGTTGGGGATGATAGGAGAGGGAGGCCATGGATTCTGATTGAGGGGAAGCGGGAATATTTTGAGTGTGTCATGATGAAGCGATCAGATCAGTTGGTATCCACACCCAATGCTCGGCCTGCGCGGTTCACATTGTTTGGGGATGTATGCGGCCTCCCCGGTGAATCGTATTGGATTCACCGAATCGAGAAAGATTCGCTCTTTTCTGTCTCCCACGTATAGATGACCGAAAAGGCCACTCTCACTATCTTTGGGACCTTCTTTCGGATTCAACGCGGCATGGTCATTGTGGTGAATTGCCAACGTTGATTTGGTACTGTCTAGTAGAGTTCCTAGTTGTTTAGGAGACCTTATTATGCTAAACGATCAAACTTATTTAATCAGCCATACGTAAGCGTGCAACTGAAGCGCACGCGGAAGGAGGGTCTGATGATCAGAACCAAGAGCCGGTTCGGCTACCTGACGGTAGAAGCCATCACATTCATGCTCGTGCTTGGAGCGCTCTCGATGATTTGGCCAGCCGTTATTGCTGTTTTCCTCGGTATCCTTCTGCTGCTCCAATGGTTGAGTGCCGAGCCTGAGGTTGTGATGCTGGTATGGACTGAGATTGAAAATATGCCGGTCGTGGTTGCCTCCTTCCGTCGCCCCGGTCTTCCGACGATGCTCTCGTGACGAGTTTGAGCAACGCGTTCGTTGGTTGAGCGTGCCATCAGGAAGGGTGGACTCCGCGGAGGCTTGACCGCCGACCCGGAGTGTCGAATCGGATGAGACGGGCGAGGCAAGCCCGTGCAGACCAACCACTGGCTGTGCTTGTGACGTAAGCTGTGCGCTTTGCGGCCGTCGCGCGGCGTGGGCTGATGTGTGGCGAACCCTCTCCCGGTTCTGTCTGCCAAGCGATCGACCGACTTACTCGATAGTCGGGCTGAGACTTATTCACAACAACGTTCCTGAATCAAGTTTTCTTCTCGTTTTCTTCCACATGGCTGGCACGGATGCCGGCAGTGCATACTGGGGTTTCACGAAGAAGTTCCGACATGTGCCTGCCCCGCTGCGGAAAACACTGCCCGACGATCGGGGGAAAGAGATGGCGGAACACGAACGACTTGCAGACCGCCTCTCGATCCAGGTCTTCTTTGCCGATCCGCACAGCCCTTGGCAACGCGGCACCAACGAGAATACCACTGGCCTGCTGCGCCAGTATTTGCCGAAGGGGACTGGCCTGTCTGGCTACACCCAGCGAGAGTTGAACGCCATTGCCCAGCGCCTCAACACGCGCCCACGGAAATGCCTCGGCTTTGCAACCCCGCTGGAGGTCTATGCGCACCTGCGCAATTATTCACACGTTGCACTTGGAACTTGAAACCGCCCCTTATATTAGCGATGAGTTCTGATAGTTCATTGTCTGGTGGTGTCGGTGGTATGTTCGATTGAGCGAAGACGTTTCTGAACGACGGGCTGGGGCGATTGGCCAGATAGTGGAGTGTCGGGAGGTGTAATATTGGTAGAGAGGGTAAGGTGACTGTGTACGAATCCAGCGGAGGAGTAGGCCGCTGATGATATAAGATCAACGGCCTACTGTTGCACCATGTAGAACTTCTACTTCGCAGCTGACCGACGTAACCACTTTCTCATCGAAACCATTGCTAGAAGACTTCCGCCGATACCGAGTAACAGGATCGATGATGGTTCAGGAACAGCAACGTGTCCTCTGTGGTTTGAATCATTGCGATGATTATTTTCTGAAGCAGGGTTCGGTTGAGCCCGTTGGCCCTGGTACACCTCTGAGCTGCTGGGTCGTTTCCCGAAGGCTTCTGCCGAGAGGGGGAAAGACAGGGTGGCGCAGAAAGCCAAAAGACCGAGGGACGCAAGTATCTTCATGGTGCCTCCTTTGTTTGTCATGACAGTGTCCTCAGCGTTGGACGTTAAATTGATTGTCTTGCACTCGCTCACACCGCTCAATATTAGCGGAATCTTGGCGGTTTGCTTGCTCCCTTGAGGGGGAGCTAGCCCCCTCTTTCTGGGGATAGATAATGGGAATATGAACGTGGAGGAGTGTTATCGCCCGTGACCCTCGAGGTTGCGGATCAATACGGCGCGGCCATGACGGTCGAGCCAGGATTGAATATGGTCTCCCACATGGGCGGGCCGGTCGATTCTGGTGTTCTCATCGTGCGGAATACGGAGTTCACGTCCCTGGCTATCTCGAATCAGGTAGGCGGCACCCTCTAAGGCCTGGATTTGGCCAACCACTGAGGTGGAGGGCAGCTCTTTGGAGGAGAGCCCCAGACGCTTTTGTTCACCTAGTGTTCCAGACACGATTCCCAACCCAAGATACTCTTGCGACAACTGTTCCTGTGCAACAGATCGGGCGCAGCCAGCGGCCAAGATCAGCAGAGCGGGTAGCCATAATACATGTTGGTAGGCGGTGAATGCCGGCTTCATAGATGAACCTCCACAGATGATCATGATAAAAGCTGGTACAAGAGAGGATCGATACGAACTGTGGGATCACTATTCCATAGAGAGGCGGAATGCTCAAGGAAGTGAGGGAAATATACGGGTGAGTTATACGAGCGGGAGCTGCGGTTGCCGCTCTCTGTGAATTTCACGGTAATCTGGATTTTGACAATTGAGTTGAGTAGTGAAATTACGCCGCTTTAGCCGGCCGCCAGCGGAGTCCGACGTTCAGGAGTTCCTGCAGTAGTTCTGTGTAGTCGTACCCCGTTTCCTTAGCGGAATCGGCAAAATCTTCATCCTCAGCGATTTGAGGATTGGGATTGGCTTCCAGCACATAGAGTTGTCCCTCGCCATCCATCCGCATATCAATGCGCGCATAACCGCTGAGTCCGAGCGCACGATAGACCCGCTTGGCCAGGTCTTGGATTTCTTGAGCTTTGCCCTCTGGCAGGTGTGCGGCTTCTCGTGAGGTGATGCCATACTTCTGCTGATACTTCCTGCTCCATTTCACCCGTTCGGTCGCGATACGTTTGGCATCGCCCGGTAACTTATCCATGATGAGTTCCCACACGGGCAGCACTTGGAGATGTCCGTTGCCGATGATACCCACATAGAGCTCTCGCCCCTCGATATACCGCTCAACTAATGCGCCACTCCCCACGCTGGTATGGATAAAGGCCACTCGCTCACTCAATTTGTCATCGTCTTCAACGATCGAGGCTTGCGAAATTCCCAAAGAGGCTTCTTCGGTAGCTGATTTGACGATCAGCGGAAAGGCAAGTTGCTTTGGCCGTTTGGCCACTCGTCCCTGTGGGACGTCCATGAAGTCGGGGTAGGGGATCTGATGGAAGGAGAGTACTTTTTTGGTCAGGACCTTATCTCGTGCTAACATGAGGCCGCGAGGGTTACAGCCGGTGTAGGGCATGCGCAACAGTTCAAGGTAGGACACGACGTGTTGATCATAGACTGCCACACCGTCAAACTCCTCCAGAAGATTAAAGGCGATATCCGGTTTCCACTGGTCGATGGCCGAGTGGATTACGCTGAGATCGCTTTTAACGCCAAGCGGATGCACCTCATGTCCAAGTTGCTTTAATGCCAAGACGACATCGTATTCCGTCCGCCATGCGACCGACTTGAGGTCTTGGCCGTTTAGCTGGTCGGGTGGCACGAGATCTTCATGCATGAGGACGAGGACCCGTAGTCGTTTCATAACGCCACCCGGTGTCGCCCGCTTCGTAGAAAGTTCATCGTGTGGACGGTCAACAAAATCGTAAAGTCCAGTTTGGCCTGTTCTTCTGCCACAGGGACCCGAAGATTCAATTCGCGGCACCGCTGAATCATGTCTTCCAGCACCTGGTCGATAGTGTACTGGTACTCGCCGGTCCAACTTGCCACTTTTTTCCGAACCTCTCGGCGGAAGCGATTGAGAAACGTCGCGGCGCTGGGTTTGTTCATGTGGCTTGGTGTTGTGGAGAACAGTCGCTTCAAATCCGGGTCATACTGCAGCTGTCGCTCGATTCCATAATGTCGTCGTTTGTGTTCATAATGCTCACGCAGCGTCTTCTTCAGATCAGAAAGCGGATCAACTTCTTCGCAGGTCGTCACAGTTGGTGAGACGCCTTGGAGTTCCTTCATAAATCCATCGACGTACCGAAGTTTTTTCAAGACCGGCCATCCCCGATACCGTTCTTCCCAGAGCGAGTCCGGCGTCAGCCATACCGCAAAGGTCTCGGCAAAATCTTCGTCGGGGTGGCTTTGCGCATACCACAAATCTAGGTGCCGGACGAAACTGCGGCTGTAGGGTCGTGGAGAGTAATAGCGCGGATACCGTTGTGATGACTTGCCAAACATGTCCTGCCTGGTCTTGCGGCGGCGGATCTTATAGGCGTTCTCGATGGCATGACCAGCTTCGTGACGGAGAATCCGCAAACACCACTCGGTTGTTCCGCCTTCCACTTCTAACATCTGAGCCAATTCGAGTTTCGCCAATCGAGGGTGAGCCAGATAAAAGGGAATGGCAATACCAGGCACTCCATCGGGAGTAAACCACTCGTTAGAGAGCCAGAAATGTGGACGAAACTGCAAACGACGGTCTTCCAGCTCACGGGTCAATTCTGCGATGGGCGGTTCAACAAAACTACCTTTCAACCCGACGTGTAGGTCGCACATCGGCAGATCCAAGAGCGCCTCGTCGGACCATGAGGCCCAGGGGGCGTCATCTTGGCTGACGACCGGAGTCTTGAGTATGTCGGAAATCGCGCGGTCCATGGAAACAGCCTTCCACTATGGTCTGTCGGCAGAGTGCATAAAAAACTATAGCATCCATGCGGTAGGTTGCTGGTGAGGGCACTGTTGTTGTTGGAGAAAGCGCGACAGGAGGAAGAAATTGTCCGAAACCGTACCACTTTGAACCGAAGTGACGGTCAGCGGGAATTCTGGGGTTCAGAAAACAGCGAAAGTCGAGCCCTCAAAGCTGGTATGGAGTCCCAGATGTGATCGATAACCGACTCCACATATTCCCGTGCTTCGACGACATCCCGTTCCCAATTCGGCAGGGCTTCGTGGAGGTCGAGGATCGGTGAGTCCTCTCCAAAAGCGACTTCATTAAAGAGAGGGACGGTCAGCCCGAACTTGGTCTGAATAAACTCGCGATGGTCTAGACCCATGGCGATGATGAGAGTACTTCGTTGGATCAATTCCTTTGTCAGGGGGCGGGGAACATGGGCAGATGGATCGGTGCCTTTGAGGCGCAGCCGGTTGAGGATTACAGGATGAACTTTTGGAGACTTGGCGTCGATACCCGCTGATTCTATGTGATAGGTCGATGGTTTTCCCTGCTGAGCTCGCAACGCATATTCAGCTGCCATACTTCGGAAGACATTGCCGGTACAGACGAAGAGGATCAATTGGGCCATAGATGATCTGTTTACCTTTCAATGGGACGAGTAGTCGACAGCACTATAATGGGACCGGTACAATCAGATTATGAGCATACCATCGGTTCAAACCGTTGTCCCTAAACTAGACGAAGCAACAGAGAAGATGCAAACACGCCTGTGCCGGCTGGTCGGACAGGCGATCGCGGACTATCGCCTCATTGAGGAAGGCGACAAAGTGATGGTGTGCTTATCTGGCGGAAAAGATAGTTATGGGTTGTTAGATATCTTGGTTGTCTTGCAACAGCGGGCGCCGATCCAGTTTGATCTGATTGCGGTCAACCTAGATCAGCGCCAACCAGGCTTTCCTGAGCAGGTGCTGCCACAGTATCTCACCAGCCGCGGCATCCCATTCCATATCGAGGCACGCGATACCTACTCGATCGTTAAGAGACTGATCCCCGAAGGGCAGACGACTTGCTCACTCTGTTCACGGCTACGGCGGGGGCATCTCTATCGCATCGCCTCAGAGCTTGGTGCCACGAAGATTGCGCTCGGCCATCACCGTGACGATATTGTTGAAACCTTGTTCTTGAATCTCTTTTATACCGGCAAGCTCAAGGCCATTCCGCCGAAGCTGCGTTCCAAAGACGGCCGGCATCTCGTCATTCGCCCATTGGCCTTCGTCAAGGAAGCGGATCTGGCGCGGTATGCGGAGCTGCGAGGCTTTCCCATCATTCCCTGCGACCTCTGCGGGTCGCAGGAAGACTTAAAGCGAAAAAAAGTGAAGGTCTTTCTCCAACAGTGGGAACAGGAGTCACCCGGTTGTTCAGACAGCATTGCCGCGGCTGTTTCAAATGTTGCGCCGTCCCTCTTAATGGACCCGCATCTGTTTGATTTTACTTCGTTGACTGCAACGGTGACCGATCAGCCGGAAGGTGATGTCTGGCTGGATCACGAACCGGCTCCACACGAGCCGGTTGAGGCCTCTCCACAGCCGATTGAGTTTCTTCGGTAGGCCTAAGTCAGCCTCATTCCCGAACTGCCCTGTCTCAGTATTCCATCCGGTGGGCTTCATAGTGCTGCGGTTGAAGGGATGAGTGTGCTCACCGAAGGTCATTGCGCGTGGTCTAGCATCAAAATGGTAGGGAGAGGAGTTAGTGAAACGCGCGCTGGTTGGTCGAGAGAAGATTTGCAAGGCGGTTATGGAGTGTGCCGAGATCATCAAGTAAATCAATTGCTGTATTCTCGAGGAGCGGCCCTAAGGTACATGCGCCTTTCCCGCCCACGGCGACCGGCCAGCGCTGAGAGAGCGTTCGTAAGTTATGGAGCAAGTGCAGTGCTGCTTCCTCCGACTTCGTTTCCGTCAAGGACAGAAGAATCAAGTCTGGATGCACGCGTTCGCACAACACCTCCAAGTCGGCCAATGGGAGATTTGGCCCCAAGTAGTACACATGACAGCCACGCGCGGCAGCAAGGTATGTCACGGCTTGTGCCCCGATTTCATGATACTCGCCTTCGGGACAGGCAATCAGCACGCGGGGGCCAAACTCGTTGGCAGGCAGCTGATTGATCACGGAGAAGAGTTTCTGCTGAATAATTTTCGTCACGTAATGTTCAATGGCGATGTTTACTCGTCCTTCATGCCACAGCTCTCCCACCCGCCGTTGTAAGGGGAGGAGAATCCGTTGCACCGCTTCTTCGAACGGGATCACGGCGATGGCCGCATTCAGTTGCTGCTCAAACCGGCTTTTATCGAGCGGATCAAGTCGGGAAATCAGTCCGTCGAGCAACGAGCTGTGGGGGGCAAATTCCAGCAGTTTTGGGATTGAGTTCGCCCGCATGCGTTGAAGCAACGAATCCCGTCCTTCTATTGCGAGCCCGCCAATAGTCTGACCACGATCCAGCTCCTCCTTTAAAAAGCGAAAGAGGGAGACGTCCTCATCTGTGTATTCCCGATAACGATTAGCGCTGCGTAAAGGTTTGACGAGGCTATATCTCCGTTCCCAAACCCTGATCACATCCTTCGAAAGCCCTGTGAGTTTCGCAACTCTATGAATTCTATGTTTATTCATATCGACTTCTAACTTAGATAACTGTCCAATGTTTGTCAAATATTACAACATTTAACAGTTGACACATTGGACATATAGGGTTATACATTGGACATAACATAAGTCATACATTGGACATCTGGAGTATTGAGGACCTCATGATCATCACAAGCACGAGTAGAAACAGCCGCACCGTTGCACTCCAGAGTTCCCGAGTCACGTCGCAACACACCTGCACGAGATGTAGCGACTTCATGATGGGAGAAGTGTCAATTGATCTATGAAGCGTCGCAAGCAAGCTCGACGGCGGCACAAGACGCGGTGTGCAGTGTGGTGATGTCATTGACGGGGTCATATTGAGGAATCGACAGATCGGGCTCGTTTCAAACTCGCTTCTATCAATGGAAACACCAGTTTCTGGAATAAAGCCTCAGGTCGCAGCCTAACACGCTATCGCTTGGGCATTGACATAACCAAGGAGGGTACAAATGCGGAGTCAAACGATTACTCAACTAGTGGTAGGCATAGCGATCACAGTGGGAGTCGTCTCGCTTGTAGCAGCAGCTGACCCACCAGGTGGCGACAAGGACATGGTGCTCATCCCGAAGGGCGAGTTCACCATGGGAAGCAGCGAACATGCGGATGAAGCCAAGCATCAGGTCGTCCTCGATGCCTATCTCATCGACAAGTATGAAGCTTCCAATGCTCGGTACAAAGAGTTTATGAAGGCCGCGAGTTATCCGGCCCCAGCCTATTGGGACGATCCACGTCTGAGTAAGGCGACCCAGCCGGTCGTCGGCGTGAGCTGGACCGACGCTCATGCATTCTGCAGGTGGGAGGGAAAGCGACTACCGACGGAGGCGGAATGGGAACGGGCTGCAAAAGGACCAGCAGGGGACAACCACTATCCGTGGGGTCACGCGATCGATCCTAAAAGAGCCAACTATGGTCAACACGTCGGCCGGACAATGCCAGTCGATTCTTACCCGGAGGGAGTGAGTGGTTATGGTGTCTATAACATGGCCGGCAACGTGTTCGAATGGGTGGATGATTGGTATGAACCTTCCTACTACAAACAGAGTGTTGCACTGAATCCAACGGGCGCTGCTCAAGGGTACAATTTTGCCAATCAAGGGCCAGTCAAGGTTTTGAGGGGAGGCTCTTGGCTTGCCCCAGAAACATCACTCCATACGAGTCACCGATTTTGGAATCAGCCGGACAATAATTCATACGGAGTTGGTCTTGGCTTCCGTTGTGCAAAGTCGGCAGGGACTGCCCCTGATGAAGCCGTTCAAGCGGGCCGAGATGCATTCATTCAGACTCTCGTTGCCATGGGAGCCGAAAAGAATGCCGAGGCTCTGGCATTTATCGAAAAAGCGTTAGCCGTAGACGCAGATAACAAGGAGTATCTCGCAACGCGGGATTTAATTAGAAAGACCATGAAGCAAAAGAGATAAGTTTCTATCTATCTCAGAGTGACGTTTGCATTCACTCCAGAATTGATCGTGATGGAGGTGCGGTGATGAAGCACCGTAGCGTGCTCTTTCGAGAGATAGTTGTCATTGCGCTGCTCGGGTCCTCACCTTCGACGGCCGGTCCTCTTGAATCCGCCGGTCACCAACATCAGGAAAGTCTGAGGGCCGTGCATGAAGCCGAACACGATGTGGATCATGCCTGGGAGGTCTATCACGGGGCGGCGCTAGGAGGCACGGTGGCCTCGCCTAGCTTGCAGGCCGAAATCGAGGACCATTTGCATGAGGCGCGAACCCTCATTACTCAGGCTCACGCGGCTGCCGAACATGGTCACACCGGCCAAGTGCAGTACCTGATCAAGCAAGTTCGATTGCATACGACCCACGCCATCGAGGGGAGCAAGGAGCCGAAGAAATGATCACAGGTTTCTGGCGCAGCTCAACACGATTCAACAAAATGACGACGGCAGTTGCCGCGATCTTGGTGTTCGTGCAGTCGCTAGCTGTCGAAGCGTCCTCCTTGTCGAAAGAAGGGGACCTCGTCCCGATGGTCACGATCCCGGATGGAGAATTCTTGATGGGGTCTACAGAGGGAAAAGGGCGAACCGATGAGCGGCCACAACGATCCGTGTACCTTGATGCATTCTTGATCGATCAAGTCGAAGTCACGAATCAACGATACATGGAGTTCGTGAAAGCAACAGGGCATCGACCTCCTCCTAATCCCTACGGAAGTGGTCCCCTGCAATCGATAAAGACCATTGAGCAGCTTCCGGTGGTGCAGACAACCTGGTACGACGCGAAAGCCTATTGCAGTTGGGTCAAGAAGCGACTGCCGACCGAGGCGGAGTGGGAAAAAGCGGCGCGCGGCACCGACGGCCGTCTCTACCCCTGGGGTAATGAGCCACCGACCGCGAAGCGCTCGAACTTTGATCGGGAATGGGAAGAGGAGAAGACGCTTCAGCCGGTGGGATCTCTGCCAGACGGCGACTCGCCGTATGGCGTCAAGGACATGGCCGGCAATGCTAGGGAGTGGGTGGCGGACTGGTATGACGCGGAGTACTACAAGAGCGCCCCTCTGCACAATCCGATAGGGCCGGACAAGAAGGGTGTAGTGCGTTCTATCCGCGGCGGCTCTTGGCATAGCCCGGCGGCCGATATCACGACAGTCGCGCGAGGTCGTGGCGGATTTGCCCTCCAGACCCATGGGACCGGATTTCGATGTGCCCGGAGTCTTCAGTGAATGGAGCGCATGACTCGAACATCAAGGATGGTGCCAGCATGAAATATATAGCAAACAAGCCGGTGTGGTGGCCGGCTCATGTTTGCTGAGGTGGCGCTGCTACTCCGCACGGCGTCGCCCGCTAAGGGGGCAGGTGCTCCTCGTGAGGGAGGAGCCTGTCTCCTTGGTGAACTAAAAGCATTGTAGTTGTAATAGGTAGTTTCCATTTGTGAGAGGTGAAAGGAGAGAATCATGGATATGAGCATGGTCTTTTTGCTTGCGACGGGATTCCTGACCTGTGCACTGGTGGCTGGACTCTTTCAGACCGTGAACGTGGCTGTAACGAGGCGGACAAAAGATAAACGGTCCACTCTGAAGTAAAAATGGCTGATTGCTTGTTCATCAGTAATGGGGATTCCCATGGCAAATACTGGGAGACCATACAATGTATCCGCTCTGCCTCATCCGACAAGACAGAATCCTTGCATGCGGTGCGGAGGGTTGATGGTTATCGCGCACTGTGCAGATTTGAAGAGCGATGCAGGTGGAGTTATCTTCAAGGGGTTACGGTGCACGAATTGTGGAGAATTCATCGATCAGCTGGTGCTGGCGAATCGGCTGAAGCCATTACCCCACTCCGTTTATGGGCCGAAGAAGCGGAAGTTTGCACGACAAGTGGGTCACAAGAGACCCGGTACAGGTAATTAAGGCGACCAGGGATCTGATTGGTCACACTCATACCTGAGATGCCGACGATGTTGAGTGAGAGTATTGTCGAAGGATAGACTTATGAAAATCGTCATCGCTGGAGGGACAGGATTCATTGGTCGAGCGCTGTGCGCCTCCCTCATCCAGAGAGGCCATCAGATTACGGTTTTGACCAGGCAGACGGGTCAGGTCCAGCATCGGCCGGAGCTGCCGATTCAAGCAGTCGAATGGAACATGCGGGACTCCGGCCCCTGGGAGCAAGTCCTAGGAGCCGCGGATGCCGTCATTAATTTGGCTGGGGCTTCGATAGCCGACGCACGTTGGACACACGCACGCAAGCAATTTATCACCGATAGTCGAGTCCTCACTACCCGTTTGTTAGTTCGGGCCCTCTCACGCTGGTCCTCAAACCCGGTCACGTTCATCAACGCGTCCGGCATCGGATATTACGGCGCCAGCGGCGATCGTGTTCTGAATGAAGGGGCGGCGCGGGGTGAGGGTTTCTTGGCCGATTTGTGCCTTGCATGGGAATCAGAGGCCCTTCGGGCTGCGGAGTTTGGGGCGCGGGTCATCACACTACGCACTGGAATGGTCCTGGAACAAGACGGTGGGGCGTTGCCCAAGATGCTGTTGCCGTTTCGATTCTTTGCCGGCGGTCCCATCATGCCGGGAAGCCAGTGGGTTTCCTGGATTCATCGAGATGATCACATCGGTCTGATCCAGTGGGCTCTCAGTACACCGACGGTTTCTGGCCCGGTCAATGCCGTGGCTCCAGAACCAGTGAGGATGAAGACGTTTTGTGAAGTTCTTGGGCGGGTGCTTCACCGGCCTTCTTGGCTTCCCGTTCCGACGTTTGCGTTGAATCTGCTACTCGGTGAGTTGGGCACATTGATGACAACCGGCCAGCGGGTGATGCCGACAAAAGCTATGACGGGAGGCTACATGTTTCATTATCCGACGTTGGAATCAGCATTGCGAGCCGTCCTCAGGAGGCCGATAGCCGTGGAGCATATGACATGATCGACGGCCGAAAATTATGGCGCAGGAGCGCTATATGAGGAGAGATCCTCTGATGCCACCCACAAGGAGGTGGGCTGATGAGAGCTTGTGCCATCTGCGTTGTGACAGGATTGATGACGGGATGTTTAGTGGTGGCGACACTCTGCTTACTCGGATTGGTCGTTTCTTTGTAGCTCACAGGAGGTACGGTCATGAGAATGTTCGGTGTCCCTATTGCGACAGCACTGATCATGGGCCTTCTCGTTGCCAGCTCGGCTATGGCTGAGCAACACACGGGTCAGGCTCCTTATGGGCATGGAAGCGATATCAAGCTTCCTCATGGTGTCATTGGTATTTCCCTCCAGATTGGAGCTGAGCATGTCGGCGATCCAGCCGTCCTCTATGTCGGTATGGTCCATCCGGAGGGACCTGCCCATCAGGCTGGACTACAACATGGAGATGAGGTTGTGAGTGTCGATGGCACTGCTGTGACGGGAAAGAGCTATGAGCAGGTGGTCCACATGATCCGAGGTGACGTGGGAACCGTCGTGAAGTTAGGAGTTAAGGGGGAGAACGGACTTCGCGAGTTAGCCGTCACACGTGCGGCCGGCGACAAACTGCCAAAAGGACCAGCCGGATCGCATGGAAGCGCGGGACGATAAACAGTCATAGTAAAGGGGCAACAGATGCGTGGGATCGTCTGGTTCAGAAGAGACCTTCGCCTCGACGACCAACCGGCGTTCGCCGCGGCCTGTGAGGAATGTGACGAGGTCATTCCACTATTCGTGTTCGATGAGCCCTTGCTGCAATCGCATGGGTTCGGGGCTGCCTGTGTGAACTTCATGCTGGGATGTTTGGAGGAGCTCCAATCATCCCTTGCGGAGCTGGGACTGGCAATGCAGTGGCGGCGTGGGTTCCAAGTTGATGAAGTGTTACGAGCGGCTCTCGAATGGGAAGCCGATGTTGTGTATTGGAACCGAGATTATGAGCCGCGTGCACTCATGCGAGATCAGGCGATGCAGAATCGATTGGCTCGGGAAGGTATAGCCACCAAGACCTACAAAGACCACGTGGTGTTTGAGGCAGAGGAAGTGCGGGGCGCCACGGGAGAACCGTTGCAGCGCTATAGCGCGTATCGTGCTCGCTGGTGGGCCAGGTGGCATGCGATCAAACCGACAGTCCATGCCGTCCGACATCCCTCAATGATCACAAGGAAAGCTGTCAGGCTGTCATCTGTGCCGCTTCCAACAGCCAATGAGCTGGGCTACGAGCACCTCGTTCCCTGGATTACACCGGGAGAGCGTTGTGCCCACGAACAATTGCGTTGGTTTGTCGAAGGCCCCATCCACCGGTATGCCGATGGTCGGAATCGTCCTGCGAGTGAAGGGAGCTCCAAGTTGTCCCCTCATCTTCGTTTCGGGACCCTGTCCTCGAAGATCGCTGTGCATGCGGCGTTGGAAAGTCTGTCGCACACAGGACCCGTCTCTCGGACTGATGTCCTCACTTGGATCGATGAATTGATTTGGCGTGAATTCTTTCAGCAAGTCTTAGCGGCATTTCCGCATGTCGTTGACGGACCGTTCCGAAATACGTCTGTGCCGCCATCACGAGATCCTGGCCCGGAACGGGATCGACTCTTTCGAGCATGGTGCGATGGGAATACGGGGTATCCCATCGTGGATGCTGGGATGCGGCAGCTCAATCAGACAGGATGGATGCACAACCGCGTCCGCATGATCGTGGCGTCCTTTCTCATTAAAGATCTCCGGATCGACTGGCAGAGTGGTGAGCAGTACTTCATGCGTCACCTGCTCGATGCAGATCTGGCGGCCAATAACGGGAATTGGCAGTGGTGTGCGTCAACCGGAACAGATAGCATGCCGGGCTATCGGATTTTCAATCCTGCGCTTCAGAGCAGGAAGTTTGATCCGGATGGGGTCTACATTCGTCAGTATGTTCCTGAACTTGTTTCTGTTTCGTCAAGAAGGATCCATGAGCCACATCTCATGACCCCTGAGGAGCAAGAACAGGCGCATTGCAGAATCGGGATCAATTATCCGTCACCGGTGGTGGATCATCAACTTGCGCGTCAGGAATATCTCAATCTCGGACAGCAAGAGGCAACAAGATGACAAGCTCCCTGCTTCGCCTTGGTATCAGCCGCTGTCTTCTTGGTGATGAAATCCGCTTTGACGGAGGACATAAGCAGGACCGTTTCTTGACCGATGTATTGGGCTGCTACGTCGAATGGGTGTCAGTCTGTCCTGAGGTCGAGGCGGGATTGGGTGTCCCTCGGGAAGCCATGCGGCTTGTCGGGAATCCGCGGCACCCGAGGCTCATGACGGTTACGAGCAAGGACGATCACACGCTAGCGATGGAGACCACGATTGAGGAGCGTCTCGACTCACTCGGCAAATTGAACCTGTCAGGATTTGTCTTCAAGAGAGGCTCCCCCAGTTGTGGACTCGAACGGGTGCGCGTGTATACGGCTCAGGGAATGCCTAGTCACAGCGCGTCCGGAATCTTTGCAAAGGCCTTTCGAAACGAGTTCCCTCTCATTCCCGTTGAAGAGGAAGGCCGACTCTGTGACCCGTCACTTCGCGAGAATTTCATCGAACGGGTGTTTTGCTATCGTCGGCTGCAGGACTTGCTACAGAATGGGCTCAACAGACAAGAGCTCATTCGCTTTCACACCATCCATAAGTACTTGCTGTTGTCCCATAGTCCACAACAGTACAAGACGCTGGGACAGCTCGTCGCTCAGGCCGAATGCTATCGTCCCAAGGACCTGACGGTGAAGTATGCAGATCTTTTCATGAAGACACTGGCCGTGAGAGCGACAGTCTCGAAACACGTGAATGTCTTGCAACATATCGTGGGCCACTTCAAGAAGCGAATGGACTCACGTGAAAAGGCCGAGCTGTTGGGCGTGATCAGCGATTATCATCGAGGGCTGACTCCCTTAATCGTTCCGCTGACACTGATGAAGCACTATGTCCATGTCTTCGACCTGAGCTACATCCGTGACCAGGTGTATCTCAATCCGCATCCCAAGGAACTGATGTTGCGGAATCACGTGTAGAAAGGGACGCACATGCCCCATGTCGTCATCGAAGAAGCCGGAGATCTTCAGGCGTTATATCAGAACTTCACGCCGATTCTTCAGCGGACTGGAGCCGAGATACTCAAAATTCAGGAATTCTACATGTCCAGAAACGGGAAAGATGCCTTGCTCGAGTCTGTGGTAATCGAGCAGGGCGCATCGAGCAGTTTCTTTGTTCAGCTCAAGGTGCACGACAAGGCCATCACTGTTCGGTTGCTGCCTGCCACCGATCCTGAGAAGACCCCTGCGGTCAAAAAGGTGATGGCCCTCGTGGCGAGGTTTATTCGAATCGTCTATCCGGGAAGTCGTTATGGAAAGACCAATCTCCAGGAATACTTGGCCACAACAGACTCAGTGTGAGCGTGGTAAACACTTTCGCGTTGGACTGGAAGAACTCTCGTTCCTTTTCCTGATGGGGATGAGATCTCGCACACCTAGGGGCAAAGGAGAATCTATGAGATCACTGAAACCATTGTGGCTATGTGTCGCAAGCTTCACCTTCAGCACTGTAGTTCTGTCCGCCGCCTTCGCAGAAGAAGGCTTATTTGGCACGCCAAAAGGAACCGAGGGCACCAGGATTTTTAATGCAACTGAGCACCCCTTCTACAGCGGCAAGTTCAGGCTTAAGGGTGGTGCCCCATTCTTGATCGGCAGTATGAAGGATCAATCTCCTTGGGACCATCTCGATTATGCCGGCAAATATCTCACTCCGGTACAGGGTACGATTGAGATCGACGTCAACGAAGTCACAAACAGTGGTCTTGTGACGTCGCAGTTTGTCGAAGGAACGGATCACTTTCGGATCGTCTTTGACCGGTTCGCTGCGAAACAGCCTTTCCATGATGGTGGAATTGCCACGAGGGTCTATGAGCATGGTGATTCGAACAACGGCGATCCGCTCTATCCGAAAACGTGGTTGTACCTGGCAGGCTGGGGAACCGCCACGGTTTTCAAGAACGATGAAGTGCTCTACAAGGACTATGATGCCCATTTTATGGTGATGGAACGTTCACGGGATCCTGACACTCACCAGGTCCAGTATCCGGTGAAACGCATGCTGCCGGGGGGGGAGACCGATCCAGCTGGAATGGAAATCGATCTGTGGGTTCGATCGAAAGAGCAGAACCCCAAGAATTTTCCACCCTATGAGACCTTTATCCATCTCTGTTGGGAAGAAGTGACATGGCGTTAAGCGTGCACAATGATGGGGCATTTTCTCTCAACCCATCAGTGTGGCGCTGGTACGGCTGTGTGCTACTGCTCCTATTCGGCCATGCGTCGTCCGCTGCTTCAGAAGTTCAGGTTTGGGATTTTGACCAAAACAACCCAGGCATGGCCCCACCTGGTTTTCACATCGGGACTTTGTTCGATGGACGACCAGCCGGCGACTGGCAAGTGATCTCAACCGACAAGGCCACCAGTCCACCGCATGTATTGGCCCAACTTCACGGGAAGGGAGCTGAGCATGCGTACAAGCTGGTTCTTGTGCAAGGTACGGAGGCTGAGGATATCGATCTGAGCGTCAAGCTCTTGCCCATTGCTGGAAAGGCGGATATGGGAGGGGGGCTTATTTGGCGAGCAGCTGACGAGCGAAATTACTATCTTGTACGAGCCAATCCATTAGAGCAGAACATCCGGATTTACCGGGTGGTCAACGGTGTGCGGCACATGATCCAAAACTTTGACCATGTGATCGACATCCGACAGTGGCACCGCCTCCGCGTCCAGATGCGCGGGTGCGATGTCCGTGTATGGTTTGACGAGCAAGCCGTTTTTACGCTCTGTGATCACAGGTTCGCCAAAGGTCATGTCGGGCTGTGGACTAAATCCGATGCGGTGACCTATTTTGATGATGTGCATCTCCAGAAGACTCGTTGACGTGTTTGGTACAGAATCGGTCAATCCTCACATAATTGCGCGGCCACGAGACGCTGTGCGTACTAGTCATAGGAGAAGGAACTCATGAATGATGCAATGAAGGGAGTTGTCCTGGTAGGTCATGGTGGCATTCCAAAGGACTGCCCACAAGATCTGGTCACGAAATTGAAACGATTGGAAGCTCAACGGCGTGCAGCCAAACAGCAGCCGTCCCAGGAAGAAGTTGAATTGGATCAGAAGATCCGTCGTTGGCCACGAACCAAAGAGACCGATCCCTATCAATCGGGCTTGGAGGCCGTGGGGGCTATGTTGCAGCCATATCTGAATGGTGTGTTGTTTGCTATGGCCTACAATGAGTTCTGCGCACCGACATTGGAAGAAGCCGTGGAGGATTTGGTGAAACAAGGCGCGACATCCATCACCGTCTTGACGACGATGTTTACGCCGGGCGGCTCTCATTCGGAAGTCGAGATACCCGAGATCTTGGACCACTTGCGACCGCTGTATCCCACCGTTGAACTGCGCTATGCCTGGCCGTTCGATTTGCAGTTGATCGCCAAAACCCTATCAGAGCAGCTACGGAGATGGTCCTGATATGACCTGCTACAACAAGCCAGGGCAAGTGTGACTGCCTGGGTGACTATATTTCCGCAGCGGTGCAGGAGGTGCAATAACTCATAATGTCTGCAACCCCCAACGTGTTTATTGTCGGTGCCGGCCTTGCCGGATTGGCCTGTGCGCGTCGCCTGACGAACGCTGGTCTCGCGTGCACGGTCCTTGAAGCGTCCGACGGCATCGGGGGGCGTGCCCGCACGGATCGCGTCGAAGGGTTTCAACTCGATCGAGGATTTCAGGTCTTTCCTGCCGGATATCCGGAAGCACGGAAGACGCTGAACTATCCTGCCTTGGAGCTCAGGCCGTTTCATGCTGGAGCGCTCATTCGCCACGCAGGACGCTTTCATGTGATGAGCGATCCCTTTCGCCGGCCGCAAGACGTTCCACAGATGGTGTTCAGCCCCATCGGCACGATTGCCGACAAGCTCAGGATGCTGCGTATGCGACGGGATAGCCTGCGGCAACATCTCCGCGCTGTGATGAAAGACCCGACAAGGCCGACTCGCGATGTGCTCCAAGCTTATGAGTTTTCGGACGCGATGGTAATGCATTTCTTCCGACCGTTTCTCAGCGGCGTGTTCTTGGAGACAGAATTGAGCACGCCTTGCTGGATTTTTGAATTAGTTTGGGCAGCGTTTTGCCGAGGAGTCACTGCCTTACCTCGAGACGGTATAGGCGCTATCGCACAACAACTCGCGGCTACGTTGCCTCCGGGAACGATTCGCGTGAACCACGCCGTCCAACAGGTTCAGGGCGCGAGTGTGGTGCTGAAGTCTGGGGAGTCGCTCAGTGCCGATGTGTTGGTACTGGCGACTGATGACGCGACTGCCGGCCGATTGCGTGGGGAACATCGATCAAGTACCCCAGCTCGTGGCTCGGTTACGCTCTATTTCGATGCGCCGGCTGCGCCGCAACGCGGACCCTGGTTGATGGTGAATGGAGAAAACGATGGGGTGGTCCGGACCGTCTGTGTCCTCAGTGAGGCAGCGCCATCATACGCGCCGCCTGGGCGAGCCTTGATCTCAGTGACTGCGATTGAACAAGCTGGTACGGATGGTGATATTTCACATGCGGTACGACAACATCTTCACTCCTGGTTTGGCTCGCAAGTCAACGAGTGGCGTCATCTACGAACGGATCGCATTCCGCGTGCGCTGCCCCCACTCGACGTACTTTCAATCGGGAACCGCACCACCTCACCGCGCCTGGCTGCGGGGCTGTATCTTTGTGGGGATTATCGGGAAAGTGGGACGCTGGATGGGGCCTTGTTGTCGGGACGGAAAGTGGCTGAAGCCATACTGGCTGATTACGGTTCGCCGTGACTTGAACGGTCGCTGTTTCTTCAGTGTGTCTGATCAGCAGCCGGGGACTCCGCGGATTCTGATCCAATGTCTCGCGTAACTCTTCAACGCCCACAGGCGATTGCCATGAGCGCGGCAGTAGCCGTGCCAGAGGCCGACGTCACCAATTGACCTGTGGCTCCAGTAGTGCGTCCTGCTGCTCCTAAACCCATATGCTCCGCATACCAAGTGGTTTTCACTGGTTGGCTTTTGCGGTTCTGACAGTCATATTCACGTAGTGTGAGTTTTGAGAGTGCTGAGCTGTCACCTTCCTTCTGAGTCGTCCTATAGTCGAAGAGATCCGACATCATGACGGTCTCGTCTGCTTTCCGAAGACTGCGGTGATCCGCATAGTAGACGTAGGTCTCCGTCTCTCCGATCTTCGTCCACTCCGCTGGGGCACTGGGTGAGGAAGCGGACGGCGTCTCACTTCCCGTACAGGCCGTCATCATCACGCAAGACAGTGCGATCAGCATCAATCGTCGTTGCATATTACCCTCTGTTATCTAGATGGAGCGTCGAGGGAACCGTACGACAGGCAACCTTCATTTCTGTATCATCGTCGCTGCCGGGAACCACCCGTGACCACTCACGCGTGGCCGGCGCCGCGTAGAGGACCGGGCCTTGTGCCAAAGCTTGCGGGTAGTACCGAACATGGAGTGGTCGACTTTTTCTCTGGTCGCAATGGTATTGGCGTTTGATCTTCACTGACCGGTAGGGACCGCCTGGAATAGCCCGCTGCAGACGAAAGTCCCGAAGTGTCCAGAGGGTGACCGTTGGTCCCCACACTCCTATACTGGTCATATTCACGTAGCGGTCGTATTTATGGGTTCCCCCCACTCTCACCCATTCATCCGCTGCGAGGGAGGCAACTGGTGTCTGACAGAGAAAGAGACCGATGCTAAAACCAATGAGGAGATGTCCCCGATTCAGCCACATGCGTCATTCCTTATGGGCGTAGAACGTTAGCTTGCCGCCAAGGCTTTTTCGAGATCTGCCAGAATCGTGGCCGACAAGGGATTCATCCCGGGGTCATATTTCCCGATGACGTTGCCGGAGCGATCGACCAGGTACTTCTGAAAGTTCCACGTCACACGGCCAGGGAACGCACTCTGCTCGGTTAAGTACCGGTAGAGTGGATGTTTGTCTTTGCCAACCACGCTGATTTTTGAGAACAGTGGGAAACTGACGCTGTATCTGGTGTAGCAGAATCCTTTGATCTCTTGATTCGTCCCCGGCTCCTGCTGCCCAAAATCATTCGCCGGAAACGCGAGAACTTCGAACCCCCGTTCCTGATACCGCTCGTACATCTCTTGAAGGCCGGCGTACTGCGGCGTATTGCCGCACATGCTTGCGGTATTCACAATGAGCAGCACCTTGCCCTTGAATGTCTTGAGATCGACGGGTTGGCCATCGATGTCTGGGAGGCGAAATCCATACAGCGGTGCCATTGTGACACCGGCACGTGAGAACGCATGGGGTTGCTTCTCAAGTGCATAGGTTTTCGAGGTTGGGAATGCAATGAATCCAAGTCCGAGCAGGACGAGGCCGGAGAGACCAAAGAGAACTTTTGAGTAGATCGCCATGGTGAGCGCCTCCTTTCAATGGTCAGCAACTGGAATGATTTATAGGATATCTTTATTGTCCATAAGTTTGTCAATATTACAATTGACAAACTATGGACGTTGTGATAGAAATATACCCAGATGCTCCCCAATGTAAGAAGTGGTACGGGTTAACGAATAGGTTATAGGGGGGCCACCAAATGCTCATGTGTAAACAGTCATGCAATGGATTTCGATCTGCTCCAACGCCGCTATTGCAAGTGTGTGATCGTCAGATTAATGAGATACCCAGAGCACGAGGAGAGGAAGGCTTCAAAGATAAAATAGATTCTGCCCGAACCAATGCTCATGAAGAATTCTTCATGAGAATCTAAGGAGGCCTTCATCTTGTGGGGAGTATGCTTCTTAAGGTAGACGTGAAGGGGGGTGAACATCGATGATGACGATCTTCATTGCAATTGTTACCCTGAGTATTTCTACCGCGTTCCTATATAGAAGGTCCGTGAGACTTGTCCCGCTCAAACTCAAACGGCGAACAAGATTCAGGAACCTGGGTGCCGTCCTCCTGGTTCTTCCAGTGATACTGCCCGGCATGGCTGGCGCGCATGGCAACGTGACCATAGAGGAAGATGTCTGTGTCCAACGGGTTGGCGGGAATCTCGTTCATTTCAACGCCTATCAGCCGCAACATGCCGCAAAGGCTCAGTACTGTACTGACATTCCTGCTGAGGGCGATACGTTCCTCGTGCTGGATCTGGTCGACCCGATTCTGCGCAATCTGCCGATCGGGGTACGGGTTATCAAGGGATTGGCTGAGGCCGCAGAGGGGGAGACCGTTGCCTACTGGCCACCCATGACCCATCCGGACGGAGTGCTCAGCGGAGAAGCCAAGCTAGCCAAGGGGCTGTATCGGGTAATCATCACACCAGAAGGTTTCAGCCCATCATCCTATCTGTTGCGAGTCCAGCAGATCGACTATGCGAATGTCGCACGAACAGCGATTGGACCGCTAACCGTGCTTCTGCTGCTGATGGTGATTGGTTATGAGGTCTCAAAATCAACGCGAATCAGAAACTGGTTGGGCTCCAGCCGTGCCTAAACTAGTCTGCGGAGAAGTGGGTCTAACTAAGGAGGTGTCATTATGGCAGCATCAAGTGAGCGAGGATACGATGTCTCGCAGTGGTACGATTCGAAGCCGGTGAAGATCGGCTGGTTTGCGATGTTGGCGATCGGGGTGTTTTGGGTGGTGTACCAGCGGACCTTCGGGTATTCGCATGGGCTGGATTCGATGACCCCGGAGTTTGAGTCGGTATGGATGGGGCTGTGGCGGTTTAATATTGTGGCGAATGCCCTGTTCTTTGCCGTGTCGATCGGCTGGATCTGGACGACCCGGGATCGGAACCTGGCGAATCTGGACCCGAAGCTGGAGCTGAAGCGGTACTTTTACTGGATGGGCTGGTTGGTGTGCTACATCTGGGGCGTGTACTACGCGGGGAGCTACACGTTGGAGCAGGATGCGGCGTGGCACCAGGTGATCATCCGGGACACGAGCTTTACGGCGAGCCACATTGTGGCGTTCTACGGGACGTTCCCGCTGTACATTACGTGCGGCGTGTCGAGCTACCTGTATGCGCAGACGCGGTTGCCGCTGTATAGCCAAGCGACGTCGTTCCCGTTGGTGGCGGCGGTGGTGGGGCCGATGTTCATTCTGCCGAACGTGGGGCTCAACGAGTGGGGCCATGCGTTCTGGTTTGTGGATGAGCTGTTTGCGGCGCCGTTGCACTGGGGCTTTGTGACGTTGGGCTGGTGCGGGTTGTTCGGGGCGGCGGGCGGCGTAGCCGCGCAGATCGTGAGCCGGATGTCGAATCTGGCGGACGTGATCTGGAACAACGCGCCGAAGAGCATCTTGGATCCGTTCCCGGCCCAGGTGCAGAACGCCAAGAGCCAGAGCGTGTACTAAGCGATCACGGTTTGTGGGATCGAGCGGCCCGGCACTCCCCAAGGGGTGCCGGGCCGTGTCGTTTCT
>CABVRZ010000026.1 GCA_902500775.1 uncultured Nitrospira sp. | reverse complement strand
CTGTCGCAAACGGTAACCAGTTGAATCTATTCACGTGATCTCCGGACACTACTGTTACGGTATAGATTCTCACTACGCCTCCTGTTTCCAGGATCACCCTGGCGCACGGTCATTCCATGTGGTGTTGTGAGGGCTTTCCGAGAGTGGTATAACCACAAATATGGTGCAGAGCAGAGTTTGTGCGTCATCAATTGCGACGCGGAGACGCCTTATCTGGCTTATCCCTTACCTGATGCTTCTCTCTGGCTGTGGCGATGGTGGTGGAGCTGGAGTCGGTGGACTGGTAGGAGCAATCGGGGGGGAGGGAGAGCGAACGGCAGGTTTGGTCGTCTACGTCACCAATAGTGGAGCCAATAGTGTGTCTGGGTACACCGTAAATTCATCGAGCGGCGGACTCACGACACTAGCTGGTTCTCCTTTCTTGGGTATTCCGACTCCGTCGGCTATTGCCGTGTCATCAGATGGATTGTTCGCCTATGTCGCCAACAACCAGACGAACCAAGTAACAGCCTTCCGGATTGGCACCAACGGGACGTTAGTGCTCGGGGATTCGACTTCCGGCAATCGGAACCCAGTTTCCGTGGGGACAACCCCACGAGCTCTTGTCATCTCAAAAGATTCTCAGTTTCTGTACGTTGCGAATAGTGGATCAGATGATGTGACGGTTTTTAAGATTGGCGCGGGTGGAGTGCTCACGCTTGTTCCACAGGCGGAGGGGAGACCTTCCAAGCCTATCGGTGAGGGGGTCTCTTCACCGATCGCACTGGCCGTGTCACCAAATGGAAAGTTTCTCTATGTCGCAACCAACACCTCCAACATGATCACGACGTTTCAGGTTGATTCGTCTGGAGTGCTCACGCTTGTCCAACCGACAGGGCCTGCGAAGAATCCTATTGCATCAGGTGGGACAGGCCTCACGGCGATTGCGCTGGCTCCGCCGAATGGACAGTTTCTCTATGTGACCAATGAGACGTCCAATAATGTGACGGTATTTCGGGTTGAGTCATCCGGGCTGCTCACCCTCGTTCCATCAGCGAGCTCCAACCCACTCCCTACGGGCGGAACGAACCCAAACGCTCTGGCAGTGGCATCGGATGGGACTCATGTGTATATCGCCAATGGAAGCGGCACAGTCTCGACGTTTTCGATCGGAAGCAATGGCGTACTCGCCCTTGTGCCGCCGTCGGGAGCATCACAAAATCCTGCCCCCGTGCTGCCTGCTGGGTCTACCCCCGTCGCGCTCACAACTTCCCCGGATGGACAGTTCTTATATGTGGCGAATCGTACCACCAGTGATTCGGGAGGCACTGTCTTAGCCTACACCATCGTTCCTGAGGCAGGGACCTTAGTTCCCCTGACACCGGTGCTCAGGAATCCCTTTCCTGCACAGAGCAATCCTTCCGCTATTGTCACATTTAGACAGACACCCTGAGGGGAAATCATGTAGGTGGGGACGTCTCCACTTAGCTCACGAACCGATGTCGTGATCGATCCATGCGCCGGGACGCTTCATCTGAAAAACGGTCTCGCAGTAGATGCTGCAGTTCATGTGCTGGAACCGGTTTGCTGAAGAGATAGCCTTGATAGGTGTCACAGCCTTGTAGACGGAGAAAGGCCAGCTGGTCGCGTGTTTCTACTCCTTTGGCGACGATTTGCAGCGTGAGGGCACGCCCCATCCCGATGATTGCCCGCATGATCGGAGAATCCCCCTTCCCGAGCTTGAGATCCTTGATAAACGCCTGGTCGATCTTGAGCGTATCGATTGGGAATTGCTGCAGATAGGCGAGAGAGGAATAGCCTGTTCCAAAGTCGTCGATGGCGAGTCGAAAGCCGGACGCTTTGAGCTCTTGCAAGATGGTAACGGTTGATGACGCGTCTGTCATTAAGACACTTTCCGTCAGCTCAAGCTCGATGTCTTGTGGGCGTCCTCCCTCCGCAAAGACCAGACCCTTTATCTGCTGTGCGATATTTCGTTGTCTAAACTGCAGCCCGGATAGGTTGATTGAGACCAAGCTCGGGGCCAGCCCGTTCTTATGCCAGAGGCGTTGTTGTTGCGCCACGCTTCTGATGACCCATTCGCTCATTGGAATGATGAGGGCTTCTTCCTCAGCAACCGGGATGAATTCTGTCGGAGCAATCAGGCCGCGGGTCGGGTGTTGCCAGCGAATCAGCGCTTCGAATCCAACGACCTGTTCCGAGAGGATATCCACCTTTGGTTGATAGTGCAGGATGAACTGGTTACTCGCAATCGCGATTCTCAAATCCTGTTCAAGTTTGACCCGAGTGGCGATGGTGGTATTCATTGCTTCCGAGAAATACTGGTACCCGTTGGCCCCTTTTCTTTTTGCTGCCTGGAGGGCAGTACAGGCATTGCGGAGCAGCTGCTCGGGATCCAGGCCGTCGGATCCTGGAATAGCGATGCCAATATTCGCGGAGAGCGTCAGGCTGGTTGTTCCGATTACGAATGGGCGGGTCAGCGCTTGTAGAAATCCTTGGGCGACTCTCGCCGCGTTGTCAGGCTCGGAGAGATTGCTCAGGAATACTGCAAATTGATCATCGCTGAGGCGTGCCAGTATCGGAGCGTCTCTCCCAGCATGTTGTGCGATAGTCGTGATTTCAGACAGCGACTGCTGGAGACGTTCAGCTACAACCCTCATGATGTGATCGGTGCTTCCCGATCCATGCAGATCGCCGATGCGGTGGTAGCGATCCATCCCCAGGACCACTATGGCACCAATTGTGCTGCTCCCTGTGCCAGGGAGCATGGCTTGCGAGATTCGATGGAGGAACAGACCCCGATTAGGAAGATGCGTTTGGTTGTCGTAATTTGCTAAGAAATAGATTCTTGCCTCCGTCGCCTGTTCATCGGTCATGTCTTGTACCGTCCCCAACATCCGTTGAGCAGATCCGCCCTCGTTCATGAGGGGCTCGGCGTGGAGGTGAACAATACGATGGGTTCCGGTGCAGTGAGCGATACGATGGTTCAATTCAAATGCGGTCTGGTCTTTAGCAGCCACACGCAGAGCGTTGGCGACCAGCTCGCGATCGCCTTCATGAACGCAGGCGAGATAGGCTGTGTGCGGTTGGTTCATGAGCGAGAAGGGTGGCATGCCAACAATGTGACAGGCGGCATCCGAGAACTCCAAGCGATCCTGTGTGATATCCCATTCCCACCCACCTAATTGTGCGATCCGCTGGGCCTGTGCCAATCGAGATTCACTATCACGCAGCGCCGTGAGTGTTTGGCTTGCACGAAGCATGTAGCGGACTCGTTGACTGAGAATAAGCCCGTGGCATGGCTTGATGATGAAGTCGGTGGCACCCATTTCATAGGCCTGCGCGATCGAGTCGATATCGTCGAGCCCGGTCATGATGAGAATAGGAACAAACTCTCCCGCCGGCAACTGCCGAAGACGTCGGCATGTGGTGAACCCATCCATATCCGGCATTTGCAGATCGAGGAGGATGATGTCCGGCATCGTAGATGCGGCGAAGTCCAGTGCGGCTTGGCCTGAGGTTGCCTCTTCCACGCGCAACTCCTCCTGTTCCAGACTCATTCGCGACAGGACGCGGAACGTGGCATCATCATCGATGATCAGTGCAAGGGGGGAATGCAGATCTATTGGGGAGGTCATCGGGATCGCCTCTCGAGTTCACCATGAAAAATTTGACTGGCATGGTCGAACGCCAGACGGAGTTGGTCCACCAATGGTTCAGCCTCTTTGAGATGCTCGTGGCGACTGAATTCTTCGAACTGTCTGCAGAGTTTGGAAAGCGAGACTGCACCAAGCACCGAACTTCTGGATTTCAGACTATGAGCCGCATGGTTGACCGCCTGTGCGTTCCCATCGGCGATCCCTTGAGCAATCTTCGTAACCAGGTCTTTCGAGTCCACCAAGTACAAAGACAACAGTTTAGTCAATAGATCTTCTTTCCCCGGTCTTTGCAGGCTCGTGATTGACCTCCAGGCCTTCTGATCGACAAACAAGGAGGCCTGCGGGTCCTGGTCGGATGCTGAGGCAATAGGGATCGAGGTTGTGGACGAGGCCTGGTGAGAGGAGGAATGTTCAACGTGCGGAGTCATGGGGCCTGTCCGGAGCCAGGTAGCCAGCATTGTCTGGAGGCGTTCCATAGTATAAGGTTTCGTCAAGTAGTCAGTCATGCCGGCAGCCAAACATTGTTCGCGATCACCCTTGGTTGCATGGGCTGTCAGGGCGATAATGGGAATAGGAGTTCTGGATTCCGCCTGTTCCCATTCACGAATCAATCGGGTCGCTTCGATCCCGTCCATCTCCGGCATCTGGCAATCCATGAGAATAAGATCGAATGACGTCGCCTTTGCACAGGTGAGGACTTCGTGCCCATTCTGAGCAACGGTCGCTGTGCACCCTATGGTTTCGAGCATGAATAGGGCGATTTCTTGATTGACCGGATTGTCTTCCGCGAGGAGGACATGACCGGATAAGGTCGGCGTCGCCGGCGCCATGTGCGAGGGCTGCGAGGCTGGCGGTTGATCAGCGAGCAGGTTGATCAGGGCTTGGTGCAGCGCGTGATACCGGAGTGGCTTGGTCACAAAGGCCGTCTGACCAATTGCAGGATCCTGTTCGACGTCCGCCCGTCTCATGGACGAGACCAGCCGCAAGATTTTCACCGACTCCAATGAGGAGTCGGAGTTCAGCGTGTCCAGTAATTGTGAGTCAGTCGTGTCGACGAAGGTCTCATCGATCAGCGCGATGACCCGACGCCCATCGGTTGCGACCTCAGTCATCACCTGTACCAGGAATTGCGCTTCGGTATCCGCCAGATATGAGGAAATTCCCCAGGACGCAAGGTATCGCGTGAGCACCTGACGCGTCCCTGGATGGCTGACTGCCATGCAAATCCGAAGATCGGCAAACAAAGGATCCGCCTCGGGAGGGGCGGCCGCCGCTACTTGAATCGGCAAGGGGAGAACGACCCAGAAGGTGCTCCCTTGCCCGATCGTGCTTTCAACGCCGATGGTCCCACCCATCAGTTCGCTGAGCTGCTTGCAGATGCTCAGGCCGAGACCCGTGCCGCCGTGCACGCGCGTCGAGGACCCGTCTACTTGAGAAAAAGATTGAAAGAGTTTTGCTTGGCCTTCCAGACTGATGCCGGATCCTGTATCCCTGACGGCGAGCCTGATTCTAGGAGTATCCTCCTGGCGTGATGGAACCGGTTCTTGAGTGACAGAGACGGTTATCTCTCCGGCTTGGGTGAATTTGATGGCGTTGTTGAGCAGATTGGTCACAATCTGTTGGATCCGAATAGGATCCCCCATGACGGCGGTTGGGACTGTGGGATCGTAGTCGGTCAAGATAGGCAAGTCTTTCCGTTGGGCATGTTCAGCCAACGGTTCAACGGCACGTTCGACAATCTCCCGTAAATCGATCGGGACCGACTGGATCTCCAGTTTTTCAGCCTCAATTTTTGAAAAGTCGAGAATATCATTGATCAGAGCAAGTAAGACGTCTCCGCTGTTGTGAATCGCCTCAACATAGTGCTGTTGCGTCTCTGAAAGGGCGGAACGGGCAAGGATTTCAGTCATGCCGATGATGCCATTCATCGGTGTTCTGATTTCATGAGTCATATTCGCCAGAAATGCGGCCTTTGTCTTCGTCGCCTCTTCGGCCGCAAGTTTCGCAATGGCAAGGGCTTGTTCAGACTCACGGCGTCGTGCCGCTTCAAGTACCAGCGTCATAAAGTTCGCGAGTGCTTGTGCGAACTGTTGCTCGTCTGGCGCCCAGGCTCGGGAGGAGCCGACATGTTCGATCGAGACGACTCCGGCGAGTTTCTGCTGCGAGTGAAACGGTGCATCAAGCCTCGCACCGATCTGATCCGGCGCGAGAATCTCGGGGACCAGTTCCTTGAAGGCCTGGTGTTGTAACGCCTCCGCAGCGGCGATGAGCTGTCCCTCGTTGAGGGTCGCGATGTAGTGAGGATACAGTCCGCGGAGGAGTTTGTGGTTAAAGGTGTGCTGATGAGTGACTCGATCATACTTATCGAGACAGTAGAGCGACTGGGTCTGCTCCTCGTAAATCCACACACTCACTCGTTGGACCGCGAGCGCTTCTGCCGCGATTGTTGTCAACTGTTTTGCCGTAACAGGGAGCGCGCCCTCAAACACCGTACGGTCTTGAACAAGCGCAAGCGTCGCACTCTGTTGATGGCGAAGGCGTTCCTCCTTCGTTTCTAACGACTGAGTTATTACCTGGAGATTCGTTGCTTGCTGCTCAGCTTGCTGCTTGGCATGGAGGGCTCCTGTCAGCTCGATCTGCGTTTGCGCACGTGCCTGAGTAGCTCGTATGTTGGTGAGGGCTACCATGACCAGATCGGCCAGCCGGCGGGCCCGAGTCATATGGTCGGCGGGTGGTCGTTTCCTGTCGTAGTAGGCGAGTATCAAGACTCCACTGAGACTCTCGTTGACCATGATAGGAAAGATGGCGAACAGCAACAGGTCTGGCCGAGCCATGGGTTTGAGATAGGCTGGTAAGCACGATGACGAAACCAGCATGTGATGTGGAGACGTCTGAAGCGCGGTGCGGTGTTCATCCGAAAGCTGACAGGGAGCGTCGGTTACATCATTCTCAGAGTGGGTGTCGAGGAATCGCATGGACATCACGGAGGGTCCTGGTTCTTCAGCATCTAGCAGCGTCATTCCCACGGCAGCACAGTTGAGCGTTTCCGTGATCCGCGACAGCAGAATCTTCACGATCATGGCGGGTTCATGGCAGGCGAGAATGGCCTGACTGATTGCTGAGATGGTTTCTAACATCTGGAATTGCTGGCTGAGTTGTTGGGTCATACTGTTGAACGAATGGGCCAGTTCCTCAAACTCGTCGTCACTGTGAACCGTCACGTGAGTGGAGAAATCTCCGTCGGCTAGTCGAGCCGTGCCTTCTTTCAGGATGGTCATGGGGTGAAGGCTCCGACGGATTTGCGAAAAACTGAGGAGAGCTACTGCACTCAAGGCAAACGCAATGACCAACAGGAAGGTGTGGCGGAACTGTTCGACGGGCGCCAGTGCCGAAGCACGAGTTTGGCTCAGTACGATAACCCATGGTTCAACCAAGAACGTATGCCGGAGCGGCATTGACCAGGCACCGGAAACATAGTCTTGTCCACCCATGTGCCAGAGTGCCCCGTCACCCATCGGCGTCGCAATGTCATGTCGACGAAAATCGGGGAGGGTGATCGGTTGGGAGAAGGTCGAATAGAGTGCGCGGTGGTCCTCGTCTTCGATGACAAGATCCATGTCGCCAGGCAAGGTCTCCTTGGCTTGTGTGCTCCACAAGGTCGTTTCATCGAGTTGCGCAGAGAGGAGCCCGGCCTCCCAGCGCGCGGGATTCACAACACGGGTCAGTGTAAACTGAGGAGCATGGTTTGCATCGAGGTGAATCTCGATGAACGATTTGTTTTTCTGAAGATGCGTGGTCTGTGCCTCTGTCAATCTTCGTTGTTGAGGGCCGGTTGTGGGAAGGAGCCGTATATCACGGAGGTGATGAAGAAACTCCTTCGTTGAAGGGGTGATTGCGACGTCCTCCGTGACGGTACCATTTTGTGGAAGTTCAGCAGCGACCCGACTCAAGTCTCCGGCGAATGTCAGAAGCTGGTTATAAATCAGCATTCCTTGAGATTTGCTCTCTTGTTTGAGCCTGGCCGTTGACTGAACAATGAGTTGTTCCGTAACTTGACGGTAAGAAATCCAGCCAAGAAGTGAGGTTGGAACCAGCGCACAGAGCACGAACAGCGCCAGAATACGGCGTCCAATACGGCTGTGAAATACTGAATTGGAGAATCGATTCTGCATGATCCAACGCAGCTAGAAATTTCTAGCCAGACCGTAGTACCCACCATCACTTGCCCGAATGACGTCATCATGACTTTTCTGTGCCGTCAGCGGCTTCACAGAATCTTTGTCCTTTCCCATGCTGTAGAGATCAAAATCTGAACTGATCGGATGTAAATGACGGTCTTTTCTCGCCCCGCCTTGCCCACAGTTCGGTCCTCCTCCACCGCCATTGCCGTTACCTCCATCTCCACCGTTCCCTCCACCATTTCCGCTCCCGTTGCCACCTGCCCCACCGCCCCCGGCTCCTCCACCGCCCCCGCCATTTCCTCCAGCATTTGCACTTCCACCCGCGTTACCGCCAGCAGCAAGATGCAAGTAGGCTGTACGAGGTTCAGTATTAAATCGAAGAGCGACAGGCCATTCACCGTCTGCAGAGAGTGAGTAGATGGCCGGAATCATTTGCGGACTGCTCTTCCTACGCAGTTTCAGTTTAGCCAGACTGCCGAGATCATCGACTGTTCCACACTCGACCCGCCAGTATTGGTACGGAGTTCCCCAGGGATCCAGCAGGGTGCTACGACCGACGTCCGCGATGCTATTCGGATAGGTCCCGACAGCCAAGGCAAATCCTTTAATGTCCTTGGCGAGCCCATGCAGTTCAGAAACGGCTCGCGCTACGCGTGCCTTCTCGATAAACTCCACATAATTAGGGACGGCAAGAGTGGCCAAGACGCCAACGATTGAGATAGCCAGCATGACTTCGATGAGGGTAAATCCATCACCGTGTGGGAGGCACGATCGGCGTGCTTGGCTCGCACGATAGGGGGCTATCGTCAAGTCAGATTCGTGCTCGTGTTTCATGGAGATCGTCTAGCTGCTATGGGTTTTGAACGTATCTAAGGAGGCCTTCAGTTCCAATAAGTTCTGCTCCATTTGCTTGGCGAGCCTGGCCAGGGCTGGATCCTCTTTCGCTAGGGCGAGTTCTCTGATATGGGTGGCATCAAGTGCCACGAGGGTGTGCACATGTTTGAGTCTCATGATCTTTGATTCCAGCTGACCGGTCATCTGGTTGACCAGATCGACCTCCGGAGTCAGGTCGTCCCCTTGACCGAGGGTAGTCCGAGCGCAGAGATTGCCGTTGCCGATTTGGAGCAACACAGGTTTGAGTCGGTAGAGAGGGGCAGTCACTCGATGCATCAGCTGTATCGAGTGAATGCAATGGAGCACAACCACGAGGCTTGCACCGAGCGCATAGGGCCAGAATCTGGCGTGGAGGCTGAGGAGGTCGTTGGCGACGACGGCGCGTTCTTGCCAGGACAGAGCGGGATTGTCGATCGCCTGCATGAGCGGTCGAAACACGGGGATAACCAGTAATACAAAGATAATCAATGAATAAATGATGACCTGACTGATCATGCGGACTTGCAGCGGGTGCACCATGTGACTCCAACGCCTGCTACGAGGATGGTCAGGTTGAGGTTCAATGTCGATTCGACTAGGTGGTACGACGGTGAGTGCTGGAGTCTGGTGTGACGATTCTCGTACGGTGTGTGGCTCCGCCGGTTCGGTCGGTTCGGTAAGGCCCTGGTCCAATTGGTCGGTCGTGCGACGTGGTTGCCCCATGATTAGGCAGCTTTCCTAATCGTGAGTGCGTCCAGCTGAGCGGACTCATCAAATGTGAAGCGTTGTTGCTCCGGGGTGCTCTCTATCTTCAGCTCGAAGTCGGTCAAACAGGCCTTGAATCGGCGGAGCTCTCCATCGAATGTCTGCAGCGCAGGCGTGATCTGTCCAGACGTCTGTGCCTGCACGTGGCTCGCGACCGCCTCATAGGCTTCGGTGACGAGTACTGAATGGAGATTGATGGCCTTGATTCGATTCTCAAGACTGTCCAACATATTGTTGAACGCCTGTGCTTCCCGATGGAGGTAATCGTGTTTCCGTAACCGTGCTCGTTGATGCAGCGCGCCGGTTTCGATCGATCGAAAGAGGGTGGAGAATCGATACAGTGGTCCGGCAATACGGTGCATGAAATACAGGGAGTGGAGAAGCAGTGCGAGGAAGGTGATGATCAGCCAAGGCCAGATCCGCGAATTCAGTTCAAGAAACTGGGATGCAATCTGTGCATGCTGTTCCCAGGACACGGAAGGGTCGTAGAGCGGCTGCACCATCGGCAGGAAGAGCACGGCATACAGCAAGATCAACAGACAGGCAACGTAAATCAGCGTGGTTCCGACAAACCAGTATTGGACAGGATGCACAAATAACTGTCTCCGATGGAAGGGACGGATCATGACTCCACCGCTTTTCTGGTCCAGACAAGGTGCGATTGGTTCTTGAAGGTAATGGTCTGATCTTTGGGGTGGTAATACAACGAAAGCGTTTGTTCATCGCTTCGAGAGTTGCCGTACACGATCGTGTACCATGTGCGAGGCCCTTCAGCACTCACGTCGATGCGCCGCATGGCTTGTGCGTCCAGGTGTTCAAAACCAACGCTGAACGACACACCAGTTCTTGTAAACACCAGCATCCCTTCTTCGTATCCTTGTGCCGTAGTGACCCAGGCGCCGACTAATTCATTTGGGCAAGAGACGGGTTGGTCTCGTACCACCACGCTATAGATGAAACCGACCAGCATCAGTCCGGCGATGGCGATCAACACCGTCGTCGATCGATTGGAAGGCTGTGCAGTAGGCAAAGTTGTGGTAGATGACATTCGTTTCCTGGGTTCCCTGTGTGATTGGGAAGACACCGCTCACGTCTTGTCATTGCATCGTATCGTGTTCGGCTAATTGGTCAATAACTTGATCATTTCCTGTAAGGTGGAAAATACAACGATTTGTGGTGGTAGGAATGTGCGAAGAAGGAAAAATTGGAAGTGGTACTTGCAGCTGTGAAGCAGAAGCCATTTAGGGGACTATGGATCGGGGAAAAGGAGTGCGGGTGAGCAAGGGATCAGGCTATAGATTCTGCAGCCAGGCCAACAACTCTCCCGTCACTCGGTTTGGCTCCTCTTCATGCACAAAATGGCCTGCATTGGCCATCCGGACGACGGTCAGGTTACGCACAACATGTCCAAGCCCATCGAGATTGTGACTGACAAGCGCCTGGTCCTGGAGTCCCCAGATGACCAGTGTGGGCATCTCGATTGTGGGATAGCCTAACGTACGTTGGCGCAGCGCCCCTCCGCCATGCAGTGCGGCTCGATAGTAGTTCAGCATGGCAGTGAGAGCACCTGGCGCGCATGCCTGACGCCGGTAACATTCCACGATGTCATCAGGCATGTGCTCACGATGAACCACCATATGTTCGAAGATCTTTCCGACGATGTAGCCGTGGCGCGTAGACAAGACGGCTTCAGGAAGTCGAGGGATTTGGAACACCCCCATGTACCAGGAGTGGCGCAATTGTCGCCAGCGTCGGAGTTCACGCTCAAAGCAGGCGGGATGGGGGGCGTTCAGAATCACCAGGGCCTTGAGGTGGTCCGGGTGCCGTAGGGCATAGTACCAGGCGATGAGGCCACCCCAGTCGTGTCCGACGAGGATAACCTCCGGCGTGCCCGCGGCAGCTAGTAGCCCGCTGACATCATTCAGCAACGATTCTATCGAGTAGGTCTCACGACCAACAGGCCGTGTCGTTCCCCCATATCCACGAAGATCAGGGGCCCACACGCGATATCCGGCCTGTGCGAGCGGTTGAATCTGATGTCTCCACGACAGTGCGGATTCAGGGAATCCGTGCAGGAAGAGCACCAGCCGGTTTCCGGTTCCAGCCATGGCGACACGAAAGGATAATTGATTGGCCGGGACATAGCCAAAAGACCAGTCTGTGGTAGTAGAGGTAAGTGAGGGATCCACTTTGAATTGCTCAAATTGTAAAAATGCTAGTCAGATTGTGATGGCTCCGCTATGCTTGCCCCTTATGGAACGACCCAATTGGGTATTTGGCCAAGAGCAGGGTAAGTGGTTTGCGTATCCCGAAGGGAATCCGCAGCGAGAAGTTCGGGCAGCCTCCTTCGAGGAACTGGACTTGAAGATTCAACAGATGAGCCAAGAACTCACAAAAGCGTCCCGTGAGCTTCCCCGTGTCGAACGATCCGTTGTGGAACGGCCACGCCAGGATACCCCACGTCTAGACACCCCGCGCTATATCGTCTCGCTGGATCAGGATAAGTGGCGAGGTTATCTGCAGGGATACCCTGATCAGTCAGCACAAGGGGATTCCTTCGATGAAGTGGAGTTTAAGCTTAGTCTCCTCTGGCGTGAGCTCGCCAGCCGACAGTCTCCTCCCATTCGAAAAGCAGCCTGAACCGTACTCGTTTCCGAGTGCGTCAGTTTTCCAGAACACAAGCGGCTCCTCCGATCCCAGAGTTCGGGGTTCTCGCCGTGCCGCGGCTTGAGTCGTCCACGCTCCAGCATCCTGAGAAGGTTTCGCCAGGATGCAGTCGCATGAGCCCCCAGTCCGGATGATTGAATGCGTCACTCGCACAGGTCATTGGTTCGATGGCAAGCGCAGCGCGTGGGGCATCCGCGATGGCATCTCCGGTATAGACGACCACTGCGGAAAAGGCTTCGTCCATTGTGATGGTGATCGTTCGGTTGCTTGGGACATGGCGAAGCGAGGCCGTGGCGATTCCTTTCGCATCACGCTCCAAGTTCACATAGCAATGGTTGAAGCGTTGTTGTGCAATCGGGCGAAACCGGCGATAGTCCCATGGCGTATCCTGTACGGGATAGATGGTCCCGGTCGGTACGAGTCGTTCATTGAATTCCAAGAATCCCGTGCCGGGGATCTGCGCCTCCGCTTCGTCGATGCTGCTGGTGCCGACGGTGAAGTAGGGATGAAACCCCACGCCCACTGGTGCCGGTGCGTGACCAACGTTCGTCACGGAAAACCTGCAGCTAAGGCTCTGTTCGTCCAGTTCATAAGTCACCGAGATCCGAAGGGAAAAGGGATAGCCTCGAACCGCATACGCTGTGGCGTCGAGATGTACCTCAAATGTGATCCGGTTCGGACGAGATTCCTGTATTTGCCAAGGTAGGTTGCGAACAAAACCATGAATGGCGTTCGGGCCTTCCTTATCATTACATTCCAGCTGGAATGTCTGGCCGTCAAAGGAGAACCGTCCATTGCCGATACGGCCAGGAAAGGGGATTAGGACATCGCCTTGTCCCCCTCGTTTTCCGTTGCCGCCTGAATAGCCCCAGGCAATATCGAGCTCTCGTCCATCTGCATCAATCAAGAGGTATCGGCGTAAGGATGCGCCCCACGGAGACACGACAGCTCGTTGATTCTGAAATGAGAGCGTAAGTTCAGTATCTGGTGTCACGGGTGTCATTATCTGGGTTCTCCGTGCCTGTCAGGTTTTACAAGATCGACTGCGTGAGCGGAATGTCTGGGTGCTTCCATCCAAGGGGGGGGCCTCCCATCGGTCGATACGTGCGGCCGGCTATCGGACGACGCCGTACCGACAAATCTGAGGTTCAGAGGCCAGGAGGCCGCTCAACTGCTGCAGTGTGGCCAACAGGTGGGGCGTCACGAAATGCGCCTGTTCTGCTGCAGCACTTGCCCATCGTTCCACAAACATGAATTCAGTCGCATCGGCATGGTTTTGCAAGAGCTCGTAGCTGAGACAGCCGGGTTCTCGACGAGTCGCATCAACTAAGGCGATCAGGATCTCTCGTACCTGTGCCACATGGTCGAGCTTGGCGTGGGCACGGGCAATCACACGGAGCGAGGTATCGACAGTCATGGGCTTCCCCACAGTTGTACGCTGAATAGACGAAGGGCTATTTCACGAAAGGATTGCCGGATTGTTGCCAATCATCAAGGTTCATAATGACCGCTGAAGTCTGCGTGAATCCAAGTTCGCTGAGGGTTTGAGCTGCGAGGGTCGCACGTCTCCCAGCTTGACACTGGAGCACAATCGGACGGTCAACGTCGGCTTTGTCTGACGATCCAACATGGTTCCAGATTTGGGAGGCGATCACACCGCGAGGAATGTTGATCGCTCCTGGGACATGCCCGGCCGCATACTCTTGGGGCTCCCGTACGTCAATGATGAGTGCTGTGCCTGGATGATCGACGATCTTTCGATACTCCTCCATGCCAATGGTTTTGACATGTTTCTGTACGGCGTGACCGTTCTGCGTGACCGTCGGTGTGCCGCTCTGAGCGAGGGCCGACGAAGAATGAGAAAGAGAGGCGCCGATGAGGACTGTGATGGAGAAGAGGGCCGCGGCATTCATGGTCTTCATGCAAGAATCTCCTTCAGATAATTAAGTTGTACCTGTGCTTGGGAACGACGGAAGAAAATCAGTGTACTCTGACGGCCCTTGTTCCTCAAGCGCTCGGTTATAGAGGCTGCAGAGTTGGCTTCGACGGCACCACTTGGCAGGGTATTCTTATGGTTCTGAGTTGAAGTCACGACGGGGAGTATTGTTGTGCAGTGTTAAAGGGAGTTCTCTGGAGAGGCGGCTTGTCAATCAGCACGGACATGAGTCCCATCTTGATCACCTCTCGCAAAGTAAACGTAGAGGATGCGCATTGAGTTCTATTCGTTGATCCCATCACAATTAGCGCTGAGCCACTTCCCTTTAATGTCGATATGAGACTTGCCCAATCTCGTCTCGCTCCGATCTCCGACTGCCACGATGCTTTCGGTCGTTTTTGCTTCGACGGTGAAATGAGTGGTCGAACTGGGTGGACCGGGGCACAGTTGGTCGAGCACAAGTTTGGACGAGGATTTTGAGAGGACCTTCACCTTGCACTGCACTGCCGTATCCTCGTCTTCGTCTTCCATTTCCTTGATGATCCGATCCTGGCTCAGATCATCCGTGGTAATGCAGGATTGGGCGGTCATGGTATGGGGTTTGCCCTCTCTGGCGTTCCTCATCTGTTCCATTTGAGCTCGTTGAGCTGGTGTCATCTTCGTTGCTAGTTCTGACGAAGACTTCATCCCGGATGTCATGGTGGTAACGGTCATCTCCCATGCGCCGGGTTTGACATTGAAAGGCTCAGCAGAGGCATCCGGTGTCGGGAGGAGAAGAACATGAGTGCAGGTGATCATCGTTCCAACGATTGTGATCACATGAGCGCGCATCCACTGGTTTGTGTTCATGGGGCACCCTCCAGAAGGCCTAGAGTTTGCTGAGATGACCGGCGTCAGGAGATGTTTGCATTCTACCGGTGTCAGTTGGCCCAGTCCATAACAAGGAGCATGGGAGAGGAGTGCCGTCTGGGGAGATTCAATTGGCCAAGGTTCATGACGACAACGCGATAGTTAAATGTAAAATAATTTATAATCAATGGCTTATGATGTAAATAGCATGTGAGTGATTAGGTCTTCTGGGCAAGCTAAATCCAGGTGATGTTGGCGTGAGGTTAGGACTAGTGAGTGGGGGGATCAGCCGGGTGTGTGTCCGAAGTAGATCATGAAACGGGCTTTGCATGAGCAATACTTGCAGTCGAATGCAAGACAGGCCATCAGTTTCTTTCTGATGGTTCAGATCCGTTCCTGTCCAACCATGTATGGATTTCTTTCAGAGGGGACGGTATTCGACCGATATGTGATGTGGGGTTGCATCCTGGATGGGTGAGAGGATCCCTATGTTTGGATTCGGGAAAAAAAAGAACTCATCTGACTCGAGTGAGAAAAAGGACCGGCAGATCTCGGTCCCGTCGCCGGGCATCAAAGGGTCGCTCGTTTCCCTCGAACAGCGGCTCATGTTCGATGCGGCGGCATCGGCGACGGTTTCCGAAGTCGCGTCCGAACAGGTCGCACAAGAGCAGGCCGAGGCGGCGGTGTCGTCCGATGCTCACACTGAGGGTCAGTCTGCGGAACAGGCTGAATCACAGGGTCTACTCGATGCGATTGCAACCTATAATCCAGGCGAATCGAGAAGTGAAGTGGTGTTCGTTGACCCCACCGTTCCGAACTACCAGGATCTCCTCAGCGGCATGAATTCGAACGTCGAAGTGATTATGCTCGACGGCGGGCAAGATGGCATTGAGCAGATGGCCAACGCCCTGTCTGGTCGCAGCGGTATTGATGCGATTCATGTCATCTCACACGGCGGCGCCGGAGAGCTCCAACTCGGGACCGGGGTACTCAATGCGGACTCGATGTCGACGCAATATGCGGATGACATGGCGGTGATTCAACAAGCACTTTCCGAGCAGGCCGATATCCTCGTCTATGGGTGTGAGTTCGCACAAGGGGAAGTGGGGCAAGCCGCGGTGGACATGCTGGCTGAACTCACGGGGGCCGATGTGCAAGCCAGTACCGATCTCACCGGCAGCATCTCACTCGGGGGAGATTGGGAATTTGAAGTCAGTACGGGAACAATCGAGACGTCGTTGGCCATTGACTATGATGCGCAGATGAATTGGGCCGGAATATTGGGAACCGAGACCGTGGCAGATACGTTCTCGGATAAGTCATATGGAAACAACGATGGGACACAGTCGTGGTCCTCAAAGTGGTCAGAGGTGGATGTTGGGGCGAGCGATGCCAATGGTGGGCATATTAAGGTCAACTCGGGGGAGTTGCGGATCGAGACTCAGAAGGTTGGAGCTTCCGTCAGTCGTGGTGTGAATTTGAGCGGGGTGGGCAGTGCGACGCTCAGTTTTGACTATGAGAATGATTTCGACAAGGGAGGCAGTGTTGATATCCGTATCTCCACTGACGGTGGAAAAAGTTATACGACGTTGGACGGTGGGACCTTCTCACGTGCAGACAATACCGGAAGTGGTACGGCAAAGTTTGATATCTCCGACTATGCATCGGCAAATACCAAGATCCAATTTATTGTGACAGGGACGAGTGGAGGGGATCGCCTGTTTGTCGACAATGTGCAAATCAGTTATGACACCGAAGCGGTGAATCAAGCTCCCACGGACTTGAGCTTGTCGGCCAACAGCGTGGCCGAGAATGCCCGCACCGGGACTGTCGTGGGCACCGTAACGGGCACGGATCCCGATGCACGCGATACCAAGACGTACAGTTTGACGGATACGGCGGGCGGGCGGTTTGCGATCAATGCCAGTACCGGCGTGATTACGGTGGCGGATGGGTCGTTACTGAACTATGAGCATGCGGCCAGTCACAACCTGACGGTGCAGGTGACGGATAGCGGCGGGGCGAGCTATCGCGAGCGCTTTACGATTAACCTCACCAATGTGAACGAAGGCCCGACGGACTTGAGCTTGTCGGCCAACAGCGTGGCCGAGAATGCCCGCACCGGGACTGTCGTGGGCACCGTAACGGGCACGGATCCCGATGCACGCGATACCAAGACGTACAGTTTGACGGATACGGCGGGCGGGCGGTTTGCGATCAATGCCAGTACCGGCGTGATTACGGTGGCGGATGGGTCGTTACTGAACTATGAGCATGCGGCCAGTCACAACCTGACGGTGCAGGTGACGGATAGCGGCGGGGCGAGCTATCGCGAGCGCTTTACGATTAACCTCACCAATGTGAACGAAGGCCCGACGGACTTGAGCTTGTCGGCCAACAGCGTGGCCGAGAATGCCCGCACCGGGACTGTCGTGGGCACCGTAACGGGCACGGATCCCGATGCACGCGATACCAAGACGTACAGTTTGACGGATACGGCGGGCGGGCGGTTTGCGATCAATGCCAGTACCGGCGTGATTACGGTGGCGGATGGGTCGTTACTGAACTATGAGCATGCGGCCAGTCACAACCTGACGGTGCAGGTGACGGATAGCGGCGGGGCGAGCTATCGCGAGCGCTTTACCATCACTCTGACCAATGTGAACGAAGGCCCGGCTCAGGTTGAGAAAGGTGATGGCGGAGAACAGACGTTGGTTGCCTCTCTGTTTCAGAAGAGTCCTGCGTGGTCTGAGGCAGTGATGCCGCGTGCTTCTTCACCGAGTATCGAGAGCGACGGTGACCGGAGTGAATTGTGGTTGCCGAATGAGCTTCGAAAACCGGTTGAGTGGGATCTGCCGGCTGCTCCTACAGTCGATATTCTCGCCCCCGGGCGAAATCTGTCGGATCATGCCCTTGAAGGAGTTGAGAAGCAAGTGGGTGGCTCAGAAAGGAAGGGACACTCCTCGACGGCATCGAGCCAGCAGGAAGGAACCATGGTGGACCGTGACTCATCGGATTCCGCTCGTCCTGAATCAAGTCAGGTTGCGTGGCAGCCCACTGAGGAAACACACAATGCGCCTGATAACGCTAGGGATCTTGCCATGCCGATGATGGCGGGTCTTGTGGGTGCTGCCCTACAAGGAACCGTAAGGAGAAAAGAAAAGCTGGCCACTCTGCACGGCGAACTCCCTACCAGTGATCAGGAGGCAGCAACTGAACAGACGGCTCAAGAACCGAATCCGGATGATCAGCAGGCGCCTCCCAAGGCGGCCTGATACTTCCCCCAGCCGTAGAACCGTCGAGGTTTCGCTTGCCCCCAGCAATGGGTGCAGATGTTGGCTCCTCCATCCTCTGAATCTCTCAGTGGGGCCGAATCACCTACGGTGTGACTTTCCTCCAGTGATAGGTGCCCCCGTGTTCGCGTGGTGGGATATTCTGCTGTGTGCCGACTCTGGTATACCACCAGATCCCCTTGGCCTGAGTGCCGTCTTCTGAAAGGAGGACTTCAAATCCTCCCTCGCGATCATTGCCTGGCTGATGCCAGGTGCCTTGCCACAGACGGTTCGTGATCGTGCTGGTCGTGAAGCGACCGCCGTGCTGGGTGTACGGCCCGTTGCCATTGTGATCGAACGTCGCTGTGTATCGTTTATCATCCTCAACCTCGAGAATGTGCCATTCCCCGCTGAGATCCGTACCGGATGAAGCGTCTGAGTTGCCGAGTTCAGGTTGTGAAGAGTCCGTAGACAGCGCGGTGAGTGGGATACCCAGTTGAGCGGAGCGAAATGATTCATGCCATGAGAGCAACTGCCATCGGCCATCGCGTTGTTCCAGCACGCCGGTCTCCCTCATTGGAAGCACGGTTCGCGTGACTTCAACACCATTGGAGACAGAGCGGATATAGTCGAGCTCCATGGCATACCAGGCGAAAGTGCCTTTCCTCCACACCTTCAGCTCTTTAATCGGAATCTCGAGTTTCTGAGCGTTGAGGAACTCATCCTTCATGCCCTGCTCCAGCTCAGACCAGCCGACATACTTTCGGCCGGCAACCCCGTAGCTGATGATATCGGCATCGTGGGCCATCATGCGTGACAGGGTGGGTAAATCCTTTTCAGCATTGGCACGCACGAGCCGACGGATGGCCGACTCAGGATCAGTAGGTTCCGATGCGGTCGCTCTCGTGACAATGGTCATGACGGCCACTAGAATCAGCCATGCCGTACATCTAAAAAAGCTCATCCGGTACTCCTGTGTTGGCGTCCCTTCCATGCGAGTGTTCGGGTGTGATGATTGCTATCTGGGCAGACACTCAGGTCAGCATTCCCACCCATATCTCGCAAGAGGAGACACGGATGTCAAGACGGCAAGCGTTTAGCAGGGCAGATTTCTTTGCAGAGCATCATGATGAGTGGTTTATGGGTAAAGTGAGGACTAGACGTTAGAGGAAGAAATGGACTGTCGACGTCATCAGGCTAACTGGGCGTGGTCAACTTTGGCCAGGTAAACACTCACGTCAACGTTCCCAACGATATCCGACGAGAAGCGGCATGGCAGCTAACACGCCCAGCACTCCGAACGGCAACATCCCCACGACAGCATGTTGAAGGGCCATGTACTCATCGATTGACAGTCCATGAAGCGGGAGAATGACGGCTGATTCAGTGAGAATCATCAGAACGAAGGCGACGAAGCCGATGCCGAGCCGTATGCGCGGTAGGGGTGGTAACTTGAAATGGTCGATCGTCCATTGTGCCCCAATAATCATGGCCAGGAGTGTGTTGGGGACTTCCAGCAACCGAGCAATCAGCTCGCTGATATGGAGGGCGACCACTTCCAGCCGGACGACCTCGAGTACGAATCCGACTCCCAACGCGACGAGAAAATACACGCCGCCTGCCCGTACCACAAGGGAAGCGCGAATTTTTTGCTGAGCATCGTAGAGTTTCGCGGGGATGGTCGAAATAGGGGATGATGTCGGTTTGCTGATCTGGTCGGTTGCGCCTCTCTCTTGCCGCTCATGTATGTCGACAGGATTGATCATAATCGAGACGTCAGTGTAACAAAAACAATCGAGAGATCCATTGTTCTTTAAAGTTGTGCAAAGGGTCTGAACTTGGATGTGGCTGTCTTGATCGGAATGTCGTGAATCGAACGTGGATAGGTTGGTAATATATGTATTTAATCTTGTGGTGCTCTGTGAGTGGTGGGGGTGTTGGATGTCACATGCGCAACGTATGATTGCGTGAAAGTGAATGACGTAGAAGATGACTTTCCCGCGCACTCACGGTAAGCTCGGATATCGTGGTGATGTCTGTGGTGATCTGGAATACGGTCGAGGAGGAAAGATGATGCAGAAGTGCATGAGCAAAGTGGTTTCTGGGTTTGTGATGCTCGCCGGACTCAGCATGGTTGGAGCCATGCCGTTCGTCGCTGTCGATGAATTGAATGTGGATGGGAATAGTCCGGATGTCATGGAGGCTTTGTTCGAGCAGTAGGTCGGAAAACGTGTGAAGATCAAGTTGTGCTCGGGGCAAGACGTGGAGGGCAAGGTCGCCAGGGTTGGTTCTCATGCCGTGCAGCTGACGGAGTTGGTCGGGATGGAGTTGTTCGACGGGACGGTCAAGATGAATGATGTGGCGGCAGTGATCATGAGAATGCGTTCACAGTAATTACGCTCAACAGGGCTGGCGGTCGGCAGCGCATTCGCCGTGAGAAGAGTATCGTGGGCTTGGCTTGGGAAGAAGGGGAAGTGGCATGAAGCACAGCAAGGGTCGGAAACGAGGAGATAACGGTGAACAGACCGATGACGTTCGGAACGGCAGTGACCCGTTTCAGCGGTTGCTCGGGCTGATGTTCAAGGCGCATCCGTGGCACGGCGTATCGATCGGGCAGGAAGCTCCGGACGTCGTCATGGCCTATATCGAAATTGTTCCCACTGATACGGTCAAGTATGAAGTCGACAAACGCAGCGGGTTCCTCAAAGTTGATCGGCCCCAGCGGTTCTCCAATTGTTGTCCAGTCTACTACGGCCTAATTCCGCAGACCTATTCCGGAGAACAGGTGGCAGGGATCTTTGCGAAGCGAGCCCGTCGGAAGGGCATGGTCGGGGACGGTGATCCGCTGGATATCTGTGTCTTGTCAGAAAAAAACATTCCGCATAGCGATATCTTACTCACGGCGCTCCCGATCGGTGGGTTGAGCATGGCCGACGGCGGAGAAGCCGATGACAAGATTATCGCCGTCATGCGGGACGATGCAGTGTACGGGGGCTTCACGGACATTTCACAATGTCCGTCGGCGCTCATGGATCGCTTGCAACATTATTTTCTGACCTACAAGAGCGCGCCGGGGACGACTCAGCATAAGGTGGAAATTACCAGCGTGTATGGCAGGGAGGAAGCACTCAAAGTGATTCGTGCGAGCCACGCCGACTACCGGGATCAATATCCTGAACTCAGCTCCTTATGGCCGAAACAGTTATGACCTGTTTCTTTGTCTGTTCCGCGATCTGGCCTGCAGTATTCACGAGCGCTTCCACTACCGATACGTCGCTCCAACACCATTCGTCGTTCCTCGTTTGCGAGGCGTGAAGCGTCATCATCCGGAACCAGGCACGCTTCATGTGCGACGCTCGACGAGGGACGTGATCCCAGTGGTCTCGTCCCTCGATGGTGCTTGGGACCCTGAGCTTGGTTGATGGGTCAGGAATCATCATGAATCATGTGGGGATCATCCAACAATGCCTCCATGACCAGTCGAAGGGATGCCGATGCCTTCACGGCTCGTTTCTGCGTGATCAATGTTGCTGTCGGTTCTGTCGATTTGCTTCTGCCTATTGCATGATGGTGGTAGGCTGTGTATCAGCCTATGTCACCCCCTTCTCTTCACACACCGATTACTGAGTCTGCGAGACCGTCGCTGTTTGACCCATGTCTCTCAGAGGCAGCAGTGGCTGCCCTCTGGAAAGGACAGGTCATCGACGCCATCAAGTTAGTTCGCAAAGAACAACAGGTCAATCTGACAGAGGCAAAAGCTTCAGTGGATGCCTATCTGCGCAGTCAGCCTGCCTTGCAGCGGCGAATCGACCAAGATCACGCCGATGCGCGAGCAGGGTTGTATCGTTGGGTGATGTTCTTCCTCATCGGAGGCGCGGGCTTGCTGTATCTCCTGACGTAGCAGAGGAGGTGGATATCACGATGGATGTGATCTACATGCTTCTGGCACTTCTGGGAGCAGGGACGTCGTTCATGACGTTCTGTTTGATGCGGTTCCCTCGTATTCGACGGACCCGGTTTCAGCCGTCCGGCCCGTTCTCCTTCCTGGCGTCCTTTTCCACCGCCTTCGTCATCTTCTTCATCTCAGTTTTAGCAGTCTACGCCCAAGCGGTCCGGCACTGAACGGACTGGTGCCCCTTCCTGGAGTAAGCGACCATTCGTTTGTCGGGGATGGATGACGCTCTTCCTTCTACCTTATTATGTCGCTCTGGCGGAGCTCTAGAATTCTGGCCTCCTAAACCGGTATGCTTCGTTGCGTCACCTGGCGATACTATACGAAGTCATCAGCGATGGAGGTCAGAACCACATGAGACTCACGTGTTATTGGAATAGTTACTGTGGAGTCGGTCTCAATGGTGCCTGCTGACAGTGAGGGGAACGGCTCCATCACCGGCATTCTGGTGGACGATCACCGGCGACTCGAGCAGTTGCTTGAATCGGCAGTGGATTCAGAAGGCCATGTGGAGCCGGACTCCTATAATCACTTCCGAGCCGGGCTCCTGCGCCACATCGGGATCGAGGAGAAGATCTTGCTCCCTGCCGCTCAGCGACAACGTGGGGGAGAGCCGCTTCCCATCGCCTCAAAACTCCGGCTCGATCATGGGGCGATCGCAGCCTTGCTCATGCCGACCCCTACGTCCAGTGTCCTGGCAATGCTGCGGTCCATTCTTGAAAAACACAATCTGCTTGAGGAAGGCCCTGAGGGCCTCTACCCCACCTGTGACACCGTCCTGCAAGAAGAGATGGACCGACTGTTGGTTCAACTTCGTGCCGCTCCGAATCTGGCGGTGATTCCTTGTTCTGATGCTCCGGCCGTCCTGGGTGCCGTTCGTCGGGCGGTGGGGCGGGCTGGATTCGAGCTTTCCGACGATTTCCCCAGATGATCAGCCTCCTCTTTTGAACACAATATGATAGACTCCCGGTTCAATGATGATGTCTGACACGACTACGTTGAGTGAACTGACGGCTGCGACTCGGCAACGGCGGACGTTTGCGATTATCAGCCATCCGGATGCCGGGAAAACAACTCTGACGGAAAAGCTCCTGCTCTATTCGGGTCTGATCCGCACGGCCGGCATGGTGCGTGGACGCAAGGGCGGAAAGACGACGGCCTCGGATTGGATGGGTATGGAGCAGGAACGTGGCATTTCGATCACCGCGTCGGCGATGCAGTTTCCGTACAAGGGTGCGGTCATTAATTTGCTCGACACGCCCGGCCACCAGGACTTTTCCGAAGATACCTATCGTACCTTGACGGCTGCGGATAGTGCCATCATGGTGATCGATGCGGCGAAAGGTGTGGAAACGCAAACCAGAAAACTTTTTGCCGTATGCCGCATGCGACGGATTCCAGTCCTGACGTTGATCAACAAGATGGATCTGCCGGGGCGTCCTCCTCTGGACCTCATGACGGAGGTGGAGCAGGCGTTAAATATTCACGCGAGCGCCGTCAATTGGCCGATTGGGTCGGGTAGCGATTTCGTGGGTATTGTGACTCGCGCCGACAGTCGGGTGCAGCTGTTCAGCAAGACCATGCATGGTGGAGCGACCAGGGTGGAGACCGATACATTGCCACTCGCGGAGCTGGGCTCACATAGCCGAGTCACGGAAGAGATGTTGGCGCAAGTGCAGCATGACCTGGAACTGTTGGACATCGCCGGGAACCCATTCACTCGAGAGCAATTTCTTCAAGGCGATGTCACTCCGGTGTTTTTCGCTTCGGCACTCACGAACTTTGGTATTGAGAGTTTTCTGGACGCCTTTGTGGAGTTGGCACCCAGCCCTGGTGCACGCTTGGCTGACCGAGAGGATGGGGCAGCGCTCACGGTTGACCCGCTCGACATGCCCTTCAGTGCCTATGTGTTCAAGCTTCAGGCAAATATGAACCCCAAACATCGTGATAGCACGGCATTTCTTCGCGTGTGTTCAGGACGCTTCGAGCGCGATCTGGTCGTGAAACATCATCGGACGGGTAAGGACATTCGCTTGTCGCGACCGCATAGTCTGGTGGCGCAGGAGCGAAGTACGGTCGAAGAGGCCTACCCAGGCGATATCATCGGCATCATCAATCCCGGTGTCTTCGCGATCGGCGATACGGTCTCCACAACTGGCGGCTTTAACTTTAAACCACTGCCGCAGTTTCAACCTGAGATCTTTGCGCGTTTGCGACCGAATGATGTCGGAAAACGAAAAGCTTTCGATAAGGGAGTGTCCCAGATGGCGCAAGAAGGGACGGTGCAGATCATGCGCAGTCTCCATGATCAAGAGATCTTGATTGCCGCCGTCGGGCGACTGCAGTTCGACGTGCTGCAATATCGGCTTCGCCACGAGTATCGCGTTGAAAGCATTGTAGATGCGTTGCCCTTTAGCTGTAGTGCCTGGCTGGAGGGAGACCCTTCCACCTTCAAGTCACCGTCAGCGTCGATGCTGGTCAAAGATCAGCGTGACCGCATTGTCGTCTTGTTCGGTGATCAATTGATGAAGACCATCGCCCGCGACCGGAACCCCGATCATATCTTGCGCGAGATGGGATAGTGGGATGAGTGGGGCGCTCACCTCGCTCAATTGAATCATGCGCGATCGACCGGACACACCTTTTATTTCCCAGTCGATGATTTCATGAGGCTGTCGGCCTGCGGCGGGAGGAAACCCAGGTAGCCGCGGTGCCGTTCTGCCAATTCCAAGACGGTGAAGGGCTGGCCGTCAACCATCTCCGGAGAGGAAAAAATTTGCCTGAGGTGCCCGCCTGGCTCTCCGACGATGTTGCCGGCAAACACTACGCCCTTCTGTTTCAAGCGGACGACTGCTTGTTCGATATCTTCCACTCGCACCGCCACATGGTGAAAGACCTTGTCGCCGAATTTGTTTACCCAGCCGGGAATGATGCTGGTCTTGCCTCGCTCATCCGGGTAGGCCTGATCGACGAAGAGGCTGGGGTACCCTCTTTTTCGATAGACCTTGGCGTACCAGTCATCATATTGCAAGGTTTCATCGTAGGCATAGCCTAATGTCACAAAGGGTTCAGCACCTCGGTCAATATCCAAAGTTCTGATCGTGAGATGGTCGATGACCGGCCAGAAACCCACGCCGGTTTCCTCCAGCAGGATCTTCAGGACGCCGGCAGCTTGGTTATGCTCGACATAGTCGGCCACCATCCGCTCCAAGAGATTATCGAGGGCTCGAGCGTCATCCATGAGTGCACCTCATTCAAGAACCGAACTTAATGCCTTGGGCCAGCGGCAGTTCCGTTCCCCAGTTGACGGTGTTGGTTTGGCGGCGCATGTAGGCCTTCCAAGAATCGGAACCGGCCTCGCGGCCGCCGCCAGTTTCTTTTTCTCCACCGAACGCGCCACCGATTTCGGCACCGGAGGTGCCGATATTGATATTGGCGATCCCGCAGTCGCTCCCCGCGGCGGAGAGAAATCGCTCACTCCGGCGCACATCGTTCGAGAACAGGGCCGATGACAGTCCCTGCCGGACGTCGTTCTGCAGCGCGATGGCCTCGTCCATCGTCGTGAATGTCATCACATAGAGAATCGGGGCGAAGGTTTCGCGCTGCACGACTGGCCAGTGGTTCTGCGCCCGCACAATCGTCGGTTCGACAAAGTAGCCGGGACGGGTCAGTACCCGCCCTCCATAGAGCACCTCGCCGCCTTCCGTCTTGATTTCGTCGAGTGCAGTTCGATAGCCCTCCACCGCGACTTGATCGATCAGCGGTCCCATGAGTACTTCTTTTTCCAAAGGATTGCCGATCTGCACTTGGGCATACGCCTTCACCAGTCTGCCGATCAATTCCTCGTAGCATGATTCATGTACGAGCAGCCGTCTGGTCGTTGTACAGCGTTGCCCTGCGGTTCCGACCGCACCGAACACAATCGCGCGGGTCGCCATGTTGAGATCGGCGGTCTCATCAACAGTGATGGCATTGTTGCCGCTCAGTTCAAGCAGGGTTCGGCCTAGCCGCTGTCCGACCGCTGCGGCCACTCGGCGACCGACTGGTACCGATCCGGTAAACGAGATGAGCGGGAGACGTTCATCCTGCACCATCTGATCAGCCAATGCCGGTTGATCTGTGATGAACAGCGAAAAGATACCGGCATAGCCCTGTTGCTGCATCACACGATTACAGATCTGCTGAACTGCAATCGCACAGAGGGGTGCCTTTGGTGAGGGTTTCCAGATTACGGTATCTCCTGCGATTGCCGCAATAAATGCATTCCAGGCCCAGACTGCCACGGGAAAATTGAACGCGGTGATGACGCCCACCGGACCCAACGGATGCCACTGTTCGCTCATGCGGTGCGTTGGGCGTTCAGACTGCATCGTGGCTCCGTAGAGCATGCGTGACTGGCCGACGACAAAATCGGCCATATCGATCATCTCTTGCACTTCTCCGTCGCCCTCGGCCTTGATTTTTCCAACTTCCAGTGAGACCAACGTTCCCAACTGATCTTTCTTCTCTCGGAGGGCTTGGCCTATCAGCCGAACCACCTCGCCGCGCTTGGGAGCCGGGACCATTCGCCAGGTCTGAAACGACTCAACTGATTCTTGCACGATGCGTTGATAATCATCCGATGAACAAGGATAGACGCCAGCGATCTGTTCGCCCGTCGTTGGGTTGATCGAGGGGAGCAGGGTTCCATCGTTACGACCAGACCACCAACCGTTGCCGGTACTTCCGCCTGAGTTGACGGCCTGAATGCCAAGATCTCTCAACGCGGAATGACTCGTGCTCATCGAAAACAACCTCCCAATTCATTGTCCAAAAAGTCTCGTAAGAAGACGGATTCCTGAGTGATAAACCCATGGTACTGCTCGGGATGGTTCAAGACAAGGTCCATGACGCAACAGATGCTCGAAGCGGTCGTCACCTGGATGGCAGACCAGAGTTTGCCCTTGATGCATTGCGGGTACACTTTCTTCACGTAATTTTCTTCGAAAAAACCATCCTTATTCGTGCCGGTGACTGAGGCATAGATCAAGACGACATCTTGGAAGGTCTGAGGCACGGCCCGTTCGAGCACACGCTTCAAGGTATCCCGGTCTTCATTGAGCTTGAGGTCCTTCATCAACAGATGGATCTTGTCGCAGTGGCCAGGGTACCGAAGCGTTTTGTAGTTCATCGTACGGACTTTGCTGGCATAACTATCAGCCAGCGTTCCGAGGCCTCCCGAGGTATTGAACGCTTCATAGAGAAGGCCATCTAGTTCGATCGTTTCGTAGCCTTCGAGCGGTTGAAGCGGGACTTTTTCTCCTGCTTCGATCCCATAGCAGATATTCCCGTATTCGTTGATCAGTCCGTCCGTCGACCAGGTCAGCGAATACTTCAGGGCATTACTGGGATGCACCGGCAGCGCACCAACTCGCATCTTGACCGTGTCCAACGTGTCAAAGTGCGTCATGAGTTCGTGTGCCACGATACTGATGAACCCTGGGGCCAGACCGCATTGCGGCATAAAGGCCTGTGTGGCTCCGGCGCTCAACACCTTGATCTGGTTGGTGACTTCCACATCTTCTGTCAGGTCGAAATAGTGTAAGCGATGGGTCAAGGCCAGGCCGGCCACTGTGGGGTTACAAAAATAGGGGAGACTCGAGACCACGGCATCAAACCGATGTGTGGAGAGATAGGTGCTGACAGTATCCGGATGTCGTATATCCAGCAGGCAGGGTGTCACTCGCTCCAACTTGAGTTGGTCGATGAGGTGGGTCGGCGCGTCCAAGGTCATATCGCCGAGATGGACGTCATACCGACCGGACTGATTGAGGAGACAGGCAATGAGCGAGCCGATTTTTCCGGCCCCGAGTACCAGCACACGATTCATAGGGGGATAGTATACCGCACCAGAGCGTTCTCTCCACGCGCTTTGAAAAACGATGCACCGAAACGAACGTCTACGTTCGACGCAATTTACCGAGAATCAATCACATAGTGTGAAGGAATGGGGGGGGCTGCTGGCACGTGACTATATTGGCAAGGAGGAATATCCGCTTGCAGCCTTCGCAAGAGGGTCGTCATTTTCATCGTACTGGGTATTTCGCAAACCCAGACGTGCATGCCGGATTCCAATTCATCAAAGTGACGTTGCACACGAAAGCTCGGCTGTTCCATGAAGTACGCGGAGAGGAAACCGTTGACAGCGGTTACTACCCAGGGATGTTCCTTGATGTAGCGGTAGCTGAGTCGGAGTTCAGTGGTCGTGATGTGTTCGTGAGATTCCACTGGGGCACTCTATCAAGTCTCGCGTGGTGACCGCCACTAGATAAGACTGGAAGGCGTCATGCTCAAGGCGTCCTTGACGTAACCAAGAGTGAACAAGGCGTCGCGCGGCCTCGGAACGAATCCCGATACCAAGACCTTCGATAATGATCGTCGCCGCCAAGAGCAGGTGGGTTGCGTGCATCACTATCATGGAGACTTCTTTTCAAACAGGAGGGATCGATGAGGGGCACGCGCGCCCATTCTACGGTGTCGGCAGAAACAGGTCTATCGCAAAGAAAGGGCGGGAAGACGAAACAGCAACACATCTGCTTTGCCGCTCTGCCGGTATGACTCAGTATTCCCCCTTGACCTGGTTATGACGGGAGGCGTAGGGTACCAGTATCATTTCGTTGCCGCCTCATTCCGGAGGTGGTGATCATGGTCCTCCGTGGAACACAGTCCCAACGGTTTGGACCTGCTGTGTGTGTATTCCTCACCAGACGGTCCCTCTCTTCTCACATTGCTGCGTCTTGCACGGACATCCGATTGGATTCCACGGCAGCGATCCATCCAATCAATCTTACAGAGGACTCGCGTCGCATGGCGCGAGAGGGTGACGTATGTCATGGACATATTGGGGAATCGTCATCGGCCTTTCAGCCTTGATCGTGATGCTGATTGCGTGCATCCGCCTCCTCTCATTCGATCGTAACGAAGAGAATCGACAGAGATTAAAGCAAGAGATCGGCGGATCGGTGGACAAGAATTCGGAACCGCCAACCGTTCACAGGCGAGTGGCGTAAGGGGTTGGCATTGGCGCGTGGTGAGCGGGTCGAAATCTTGTCGGGGTCGTCGGACGTGGAAAGATGGGTGTGTTCATAACCAATGGTGTGATCAATCTGACGCGTACCGAGAGGAGGGGGATATGGGACCGACAAAGGCAATCGTCAAAGGACATGCGCTCTACGAGGCGCACGGAGGCAAGTTGATCAAAGATAGTTTTGCCAATCAGCAGACGCTTGAAGATTACGTGAACCATCATTACATCGTCCTGCCGGTCGTCGATAATCAAGGGCGACCATGGCTAGTTGATGGAAAACCGGTCTATTGTCTTCGTGGAACCCAATACGAGACGGTGCACGACGAGCGGGTTCATCTTGCCCGCTGTCCCGATTGCGGAGGCATGGGGATCCGAGCTGATGAGTTCGTCGTCGAATCGGACTGCATCCACTGCACGGCCTGTGGACATGAATTTGATGCCAGGCTGGAGATGATGGAGACGTAGCCTGGCGCACCGTCAGAAGAAGATGATAGGGAGCAATGAAGCGACGGGTGGTTGGTACAGCCCGAGGCTCATGAGTGTTTGGGGTTGTTCAGCTATCTCTGTACCCGATTAATTTTACTGGTGCGCACGTCTGGTCTGGTTACGGAATCGAGCGGGAGGTGTCCCGAACTCTCGTTTGAAGGCGCGATTGAACGAGGGTTCTGATTCATACCCTACATGGCCCGCCACTTCGGCGACGCTCTTGGACGTGGACGTCAATGCTTGAGCGGCGAGCTGCAAGCGCCAGCGCGTGAGATATCCCATCGGCGTGTCTGACAGATAACGCCGAAATCGTTCGGCCAATACGGAACGAGAGAGACCGACCTCATTAGCCAGCGAGGCAATCGTCCAGGCAAAAGACGGCTGCTTGTGCAAAATCGCCAACGCCCTTCCAACATGCGGATCTCGCACACCGGCGAGCCAGCCCTTCTGCGTCTGGGGCAACTGGACGATGTAGCGACGTAATGTTTCGATGAACATTGCTTCAGATAATTTCGCGATGACTGCAGCGCCGCCTGGGCCGGAGGCCTCCGCGTGATCGACTGAATAACGGAACGTATCTTCGAGCCATTGCCCAGACGGGTTATCCCGAATATGGATTTTGACGATCGGTGGAAGCCCGGCCAAGAGAACGTGGCCGAGTTGCGGGTCACAAGTCAGGTACCCGCAGACCAGCTTTGTGATCTCTCCGCCGCCGCCCAATTGGGACAGAATCCGGCCTTCAGCGAAGACCTGCTTCAGGTATGGTGCGCTGTCGAGAGGTGTGATGTCAGGGCCGTTGCCCATGAGGTGTTCGTTCCCATGTGGAAGGATGACGATATCGCCGGCTTTCAATAGCACGGCGTGGCCGCCTTCTTTGTCCCGCCAGTAGCACCGTCCTTCGGCGACCAAGTGGAAGATAAAGATATGTTTAGGACCGGAGGGTAAATAGGATGCCATGGTGCGTGAGTCTGGCGTACGCATACACCATGGAGACGAGAATTCACCATTGAAGAAGACTGCACCGTCCAGTTTCACGGCTTTCAGCATTTCCGAGAGCACATCCGCCATCTGACAAACCTTCGCTAGAAGACTTCGTGGCTCAATCTGCCTGACATCAGGAGAAACGGTCTGTGCAGCTTAGCATCCTCCCGATAAGAGAGCCAGACGCCTTGCTAAGGCGTCACAAAGACCGTTCTTGTATAGTGAGAACAGAAACAAGATCGCGCTCCGGACAGTTCATGAGGACTGATCAAAGGAGGGGAGGTCATTATGACGGGGAGAATGATCGGGGAAGTTGAGAATGTAATCCACATGAGGAGGTTGTCATGAAACGATTGGGCTTGCGTATATTAAATGGGCGGCGGCACGCTATATTGTCAGCCCCGATCATCGGAGTGATTGCAGTCGCGCTGCTCGCCTGTGCTGCTCCCGGTTTGACCGCAGAAACGACGGACACACCCATGTCGCTGCCGAACCTTTCCGATACGGTCCCCCTCTACACGAACCTCGGCTCTCATCACAAACGCATCTCCACGCAAATCCCGGCGACACAACAATACTTCGATCAGGGCCTACGACTTGTCTACGGATTCAATCATGCGGAAGCGATCCGCTCGTTCACGCATGCGGCAGAGCTCGATCCCGCCTGCGCCATGTGCTACTGGGGAATCGCGCTGGCCTATGGACCGCACGTCAATGCGCCGATGGACAAGGCCAGCGGCATCGCCGCTCATGCTGCGGTACGGAAAGCGCTGGCACTCAAGTCTCACGCCACGCCGTCCGAGCGTGCCTACATCGAGGCACTTGCCCAGCGCTACAAGGCGGACCCACCGGCTGATCGTGCCCGGTTGGATACGGCATACTCCCGCGCCATGGGGCAGGTCGCGAAGACCTATCCCAAGGACCTCGATGCCGCAACCCTGTATGCCGAATCGTTGATGGACCTTCGCCCATGGAATTACTGGCATCCTGACGGGACTCCTTACCCGGAAACGAAGATAATCGTGCGCCAGCTTGAGAATGTCCTCACGCGCAATCCAAACCATCCCGGTGCGTGTCATTATTACATCCACGCGGTCGAAGCGGTAAATCCGAAGGCCGCGGTACCGTGCGCCGAACGACTCGCTCAGCTCATGCCTGGTGAAGGGCACATGGTCCACATGCCGGCGCACATCTTCATTCGCGTCGGACGGTGGAATGACGCCGTACAGGCCAACCACCATGCCATCCATAGCGATGAAGTATTTATCGAAGGACAACACCCAATGGGTGTCTATCCGCTTGCCTACTACCCGCACAACATTCACTTCCTCGCCTTTGCCTCCACCATGGCAGGGCTCAGTGCGCAGGCGATCGAGGCCTCCAAGACACTCGCGTCCAAGGTCAACCTCGATGCCGCGCGCCAAGTCGCACTCCTTCAAGAAATGCTGCCCTACCACGCACTGACCCTCACGACGTTCGGAAGATGGGACGACGTACTGGCCCTGCCGCTTCCGCCTCAAGACATCCGCTTCGCCTATGCCATGGCCTCCTACGCTCGCGGCGTGGCGCACGCCGCCAAAGGAGAATGGGCGGAGGCCGAATCTGCACTCGGCACGGTGACAGGTGTCGATGCTGGAACGCCCAAAGATGCGGAGGGAAAGACAGCGCTTTCAGTCGCCGTGCGCGCTCTATCCGGTGAAATCGCGACCCGTCGCGGAGACCTCGACGCGGGCATCACGCACTTTCGAGAAGCGGTCAAGATCGAAGACGGGGGACTCTATTTCGAACCACCCAAGTGGTATTACCCGATTCGACACTCACTCGGCGCCGCCCTCGTGAAGGCTAGACAGCATGCCAAGGCCGAGACGGTGTATCGCGAGGACCTTCGCCGCTTCCCCGAGAACGGCTGGTCACTGTTCGGGCTTATGCAGTCGCTCCGAGCGCAGGGCAAGAAGGAGGAAGCCGCTGCCGCGGACGCACGTTTTCGCAAGGCCTGGCCTGACGCAGACGTGACGCTGACGGCATCGCGATTCTGAGGTTCTAACGAAAGAGGCGTATGAAAACGGTCGGATGGCCTTGCGTCAGATTGGCGCAGGCTTTCCGATGTCTTGTTCCGTTCTTGCTTGTTTGAACTCGTACGAGATCTTCAGTCTTCGCACCCGCGTAGGAAGCAGGAAGTTGGACAGGGCCTGGATCAGGCTGCCGAGTTGCGTTTGAGCAGGTGGGCCAGCTTGGCGAATGGGGTGAATGGGCGATCTGGCTCATGGTCGACCGGTGGCTCATTCGGTCCACCGCTCATCTGATCGCGCTGATGCTCATTGTCATGACAGTAGAGACAGAGCAACTCCCAGTTGCTGCCGTCCGGAGGATTATTGTCATGGTCGTGGTCTTTGTGATGGACCGTGAGTTGGCTCAGCTTTTTGCCCTCAAACTCACGTCCGCAGTGAGCACAGATCCATGGGAATAATTTCAAGGCGCGTGCTCGGTAGGGCTGCTCTCTGGTGTCCCGTGCCATGCGGGCCTCCATGAGGAAAGCGACTCGTTATACGAATATTCTATAACACATCCGCGACACTTCACCACAGGCTGCAAAACGTTTCCTGACAAGATTTCTCAGCCCTGAGGAGAGGTTGCGTCTGCAGTCCGACGGGGCAATTGAAGTGTAGCGACTGACGGTCGGTGAGTACATGAATCGTTCTGCCACAATCATACTGTCCCAGCGAATTCTAAACTCGCCAAAACAGCGCTGCATTCCATCAATTCAATTCTTACGTTGAGACCATCACGACAACCTGTGTATGGTACGAGCATCCACAGGAGATGCTCCAATGCCGTTGACGAGCTATAATAACGTTTCAATCCCTTCTTTCATGCAAGAAAGCATGTCAGTAGGGTCAAGTCTTGCTTTTTGTATCACCGTCTATTTGCGATTCGGCTGATGGTCGCGTAGTGCAGCCCCAGCCAATCCGCAACCTCTCGCTGGCTATACCCGTATCGATGGACCGCCTGAATGATGGCCGTATTCCGCTTGGTCCTGGTGGGTTTCGCCTCAAATAATGTTTTGAGTGGCGGTCGGCTCACATATCGCTGGCGACGGGGGATCTCGGAGATCTCCTCGTATCCCTTCACATACCCTTTGAGCCGCTCGACAAAATCCTCTTTCCCTAACAACACCTGGGCCCGCACATCATCCCAGATCGAAGGTCGGCTGATCCCTTCTCTGACAAATCGCCGATAGTGATGGGCTGCCTTATGGCGCTCCTTGCTAAATTGCCTGAGCACCCAGTCCACGGTCAGCCATGGAGGAGGATCGGCAACTCCCGCCGTCCCTCGGTAGCTGCTCCATTTCCATTGCTCCACTTTCGCAACAGCCTTCGCCCGGACCGGATTAAGCACCACGTAGCGAGAGACTTCCAGGAGGTGGCTCTCTTTCTGGATCAAGATGGCTTTGTATCGGCCCTGGAACAGATGGCCCACCGTGCGGTGCCGCCGGTTATAGCGTTGAGTGTAGATGCCGTTGAGTTGGCGCATGCCCCGTGCGAGATTCGCCTCGGGGGTTTCGATGACCAGGTGATAGTGGTTGTCCATCAGGCAGTAGGCGTGGCAGAGCCAGTGAAAGCGCTGCACAACCTTTCCCAGGCACTCCAAAAACGCGAGGCGATCCCGGTCGTCCTCGAAAATGTCTTCCCGTCCATTGCCCCGAGACGTGACATGGTAAAGCGCCCCGTCAAATTGTAGTCGAAGTGGCCGAGCCATACCGCTAATTTATCATGCCGAGATGATATGTAGCAAGAAACAAGACCTGACCCTTTATTGCTTGTAGCGAGCGTATCGGTCTGCGTGGCGAGGCTCAAGGGATCGCTTTGGTTCGATAACGTGACCGCGCGGGTGGTGGTCACATTGGAGGTGAGCCCCAGTGGCGTGGCCACCGTAAGTGATTTCAGGATCGGCGATTGCATGCTGAACCGGGGATCCGGGCCTTCGACCTGCGTGGTGATCGTGCCATCCGGTGCCGTGAGGGTCGTCGTGCCGTTGGTCTTCTGCACCGACACTGTGGCGAGCCCCGTAGGCTCCGTGACGGTGCGCCGGAGATCTCCAATAGGCAGATCCTCCACGTGATAGCTGGTCGTGCGGTTGAGCGCCGTCGACAGATTCACCGTCCAGCCGTTGGCGTGGTCCGTCCGCGTGAGCGCCGTGCAGTCGTACCTTTCGCGATTTCAGTCTTTGCATGATGAGCCTGCGCCTTCCGCAAGAGATCTCCTAACAGGGGCTCTGCAGGAGTCCTCTGGAGACCTTGAAGAATGCACTTCAATGCATCCATCGTGCGGTTTAATTCGAGCAACGCATTCGCCTTGCCCTTACACACCGTAATCCATTCCTCACCCTTTCCAATATATGAATACATCCCGGAATTGCAGTGCCCTTGTTCCATGGCCCGCAAAGCACGATTGTAATACCTGATCGCATGTGCATACTGCCCACGATGAGCATAGAGATCGCCTACGTCTATTAGAGCTAAAACATCTGAAGGATTTAAGCGTAGAAGTTTCTTGTAGATTCCCAAAGATTGAACACGTCTCAGTTGAATGTCCAGTACATTGGCCTTGAGTCTCAGCATGTCCACATCGTCCGGACCAACATCAGTGAGGTACTGGTCAATCAGGCTCAAAGGAGTTACCTTGTCCCGTTGCAGATCTATTTTTCTAATAGCGTCAAACACGCTTTTCTTTATTCTAAATTTTTCACTTCGAGTAGCCACGTCTATTCAGCTCCAGAAGGATTGAGGAGATCATTAAGAATTACGCCAATAATGGGAACCGGACAAATAAACTTAAGATTTCGTTTCGCCACTTTTAGAAAACCATCAAGTTCTTTCTTTCGGCCTCCCTTAGGAAGTTTTTCAATGTCTCGTTCCAGTTTTTTAAGTGCTTTGTTCTTCTCTTCGGCGGATAAACTCGTGTCTCGCTGTATCTCCCTAATGCGGTCACCAATTGGGTCGCCAATAGATGGTTCGATGCGTTGCTTTCCTCCTTTCGTAAGTCCATCAGAATCGACAAAGTTCACTGGATCACCCTCAGTGTACCCAAATAGATTCGTATCGCCGCCACTGAACCCAATCGGATCCTTCGCTGTCCATCTTCCTGTCTGCGCCTCAAAATCCCGCGCCCCAAACCGGGTGAGACCGGTCTGAGGATCGTAGAGCCCACCGGCGAAGCCGAAGGGCTGGAAGCCGGGGGCGGTATCCTGCGTGATATTTCCGAATTCGTCGTAGTCGATTCTCTGTGCGACCGCACCGGTGGACGTATTAATGACCAACCGGGGTGAGCCGAGATGGTCGCTCACAATTCGGTAGGTCACGCCGGCCTTGATCATGTAGTCCGGCACGTTGGCTTTCGTGCCGTAGACAAATCGGCTCACCACGGCGCCTGTCCCGTCCAGTTCCGCAACCGGGTTCAACTGATTCTGATAGAGCCACCCAGTCGTCAGCGTCCCATTCACCTTCTTGCCGATTCTTCTGTTCTGCCCATCGACCACATACTCGCTAAGCGTGCCGTTCGGGAGCGTGACTGATTTCAAATTCCCCAGCAAGTCGTAGACAGAGTTCGTGGTCTGGGCTCCGGCTATCGTGGTTTGGACTTCTCCATTGTTGGTGTAGGTGTACGTGGTCGTCCCATACGTGGTCAGGCGATCCTGATTGTCATAGCTCCCGCTCGTCGTGCCGCCCGCCGTGACCAGGCTGCTGCGATTCCCGTTGGAATCATAGTGGTAGGTCGCCGTCACCGTGCCGTTGGTTTTGACTTCTTGCAGCCGGCCAGCGGTGTCGTAGGCATAATCATACGTGGTCGTGGTCCCACTGACGGTCTCCAGCTTCTGGGTAATCCGGCCCAGTTTGTCGCGGGTGTAATTCACGGCGAAGACCGGCGAACCAGAGACGTTGGCTGTGTAAGAACTCAACTCACCGAACGTGTTATAGCCGCGCGTGTCAGTCACGGTCCCGAGAGTCGTGCCCGTGATCAGCCCATGCTGCGCATTCCGGCTGATCGTGAGTGCGCCTGCGCTTGTGGGCAGCGAGTCGTTGTCATAGCCAAACGTGATGGTGTTGCCGCCGTTGACCGACTGTGACGTGATTCTAAAATTGTTATCGTAGTTCCGTGAGACACTGCCCGCGACTGTTCCTGTCCAGGTGGCGCTCTTTAACAGTGAACCATCGTAGGTATAACTGAGCGTCGAACCCGGTGCCGTGATCGATGAGAGCGTTCCCGTCGTTGCCCCATAGGCATACGTGGTCACTTGTGAGCCCGGCAAGGTGAGTGTGCTCAAGCGCCCGCCTGTTGACTCATAGCCGAGTTGGATCGTTTGCCCGTCAGGTCTCGTCACGGTTGTGAGCTGCCGATCGAGGTTGTAACTGTACTGCGTGTTCTTGGGACTGAATCCTGCTGCTGGTGGGTCATAGTTCGCTTCGAGATCCACCGGCGTGTAGCTGAACTGGTGGACAGGGCGACCAGGTGGCGTAATGCCCGTCACGTTGCCGTTCGCATCATAGGTGTAGCCGATCGTTCTCGTGTCCGGCAGGGTTTGCGTGGTGATGCGCCCCGCGAGATCGTAGGCAAATTGCACATCACGCAACAATGGATCGGTGATTTTCGTCAGTTCGTTCTTCGTATTGTAATTCAAGATCGAGCTTCTGGCTCCTGCACCCGTCCCTTGCGTGATCGTCGCGAGGCGGCCCAGCACATCATAGGTATAGGCCACCGGTTCCAGTCCAGTGACTTGCTCTTGGACCACACGCCCTTTCGCGTCAAGCGTGACATCGCTGATGCGTCCGGCGGGAGTCGTCGTCCGCAATAATCGCGTGGCCTGTGTATAGGTACTCGTGTACATCCGCCCATTGATCACCAGCGTATCGGTCTGCGTGGCGAGGCTCAAGGGATCGCTTGGGTTCGACAATGTGACTGCGCGGGACGAGGTCACGGTGGAGGTTACGGCTAAGGGGGTTTGGACCGTCAGACTCTTCAGGATCGGCGCCTGCATGCCGAAGCGGGGATCGGGCCCTTCGACCTGCGTGGTGATCGTGCCATCCGGTGCCGTGAGGGTCGTCGTGCCGTTGGTCTTCTGCACCGACACCGTGGCGAGCCCCGTCGGCTCCGTGACGGTGCGTCGCAGATCCCCAATGGGCAGATCCTCCACCTGATAGCCTGTCGTGCGATTGAGCGCGGTGGAGAGGTTCACCGTCCAGCCGGTGGCGTGGTCCGTCCGCGTGAGCGCCTTGAACCCACCGGCCGGGTCTTCGTCTTTGATCAACCGCCCGTTGGCATCATAGCTGTTCGTATGCAGATTCCCGCGGGCGTCTTTCAGTGTGGTGAGCAGGCCGTCCGCCGTATAGGTCAGCTCGATCTTTTCGCCGTTCGGATTCGTGACGGACTGCAGATAGCCGTTGCCCTCGAGCGTCAACGCCGTCTGTTGTCCACCCGGTGCCACGATGGGCATTGGATAAAAATCAGAGCTAAGCTTTCTGAATAGCGATCTCAGGCATCTTGTCCCATACAAGAAAGCTTTCACCATCCTATGCTCCGACAACAATGGATATCGCTTTTTTAGCGAGGCCTTTCAATTCATCCGACGCAACATTTTCAATTAGTTCAGGAAAGGACCTGTCTACGGACCCATATGTGAGTGCGCCAATGAATAGAGTTGGCGACATAGCAACTCTTATCGCCTTGACTATTTGGTCGGACGAAAGATCCCTTTGGATAACCAAGTGATAAACCTCTTGTTTGTGCACCAACATTCGCACATTACTAGTTCGAAGATAAGGATCATCTGGCTTTGCCAACGCATTTTCAAAGATGCATATTCGCCGGCAGTCGGCTTTCAACCCACTGGATAACAATCTTGCCAGACAGGATTCTGTTGTAGCCTTAGGCTCCATCCGCAAAGCTAATCCAGCTTCTCCAGCAAGTTGGACAATTTCGCCAGCGAGCCGAGACAGTTTCCCGCCGGTGGTGAATAGAATTGCGTCGGTTTCAGTTATTTCCGGCGGGAGAAATGTGGTGATGCTTCCCCTCTCTAAATCCTGCACTTCAAGGAGGACTCTGGCCAATGTTTTCCCCTCCTCCAGACATTCTCGAATGTAAGTCTTCGCCTCGTGAGCAACGATTGGTCTTTGTGTAAGGATCATTTGCGCGCCGCTCTCCCATCTGGAAATATTCTAGAGGTGGGGATGGTCTGATTGATCGGAGGCGCGATGGTGACTGGATCAGGAGGTAAGGGCGTGGCGGAGGCCGCGACCACACGCACCTGGCCGGTCCCGGTGAACGTTCCTAGCGTGCCGGTGATGGTGGCGGTCCCGAGGGCCACCCCTTGTGCAAGGCCGGTACTAGTAAGAGAGGCAACACCTGCGGTACTGGTCGTCCATGTCGTGAGACTGGTCACTTCTTTCATCGTCTGATCCACAAAGGTCGCGATGCTGCGGAACGGTTGTTGGCTGCCGATGGGAAGGGTAGTCTGAGCCGGTGTGACGGCGAGACTACTGACCGCGATAAGCCGGTGTTGGAAGTCTTTCGGAATGCCGTCTCACGCAGAGACAAGAGCTTACGTGGTTGAATCTACGCGGTTTTCGACGCGTGTCAATCCCCGAAGATGGCCCTATCCAAGGCGCCATTGCCGTTTCCTGAACGTACGTGGAGATTGACTCGGTGGGTCTGTCTTGGCTGCATTCTCCCATTGAGACCGTTACTACTAACTGTGTATGGTACGGGCAATCACGGGAGATTCTCACATGCCATTGACAACCTATAATAACGTTTCAATCCCTTCCTTCATGTACGGCACGGCCTGGAAGAAAGAGGCCACGACGGGACTCGTATTACAGGCTGTTGAGGCCGGATTCACGGCAATCGATACTGCCAATCAACTCGTCCACTACGATGAGGCGCGGGTGGGGGAGGCGCTGGTGAAATTAACGGAACAAGGCATGACGCGAGACACACTCTTTCTCCAAACAAAGTTCACCCCCATCAATGGCCAGGACCATCGCCTACCGTACGACGCACGGGCGAGTATCACCACGCAAGTTCAGCAATCCTTTGCCAGTTCTCTGGGGCACCTCCATACCGACTATCTCGACTCCTATGTATTACATGGTCCCTATTCACGGCGTGGTCTAGGAGCTGAGGATTGGGAAGTCTGGGCTGCCATCGAATCGCTCTATGAGGCGGGCAAGACGAAGATGATCGGGATCAGCAATGTCACGGTCGAGCAACTGAGCTTGCTCTGCACAAAAGCTAAGCATAAGCCGATGGTGGTGCAGAATCGCTGTTATGCGGCTTTCGGGTGGGATCAAGCAGTACGGGAGGTTTGTGCAACCAACAGGATCATTTATCAGGGGTTTTCTCTCCTCACGGCCAATCAAGCCATCTTTGCCGAACCGGCGCTCCGCACGATGGCCGCGAAGTACCAGGCCGGCCTCGCCCAACTCGTGTTTCGATTTTCACAGCAGGTCGGCATGCTGCCTTTGACCGGCACGACGAACTCACAGCATATGAAAGACGATCTGAAATCCGATCGGTTCACCTTGCTCCCAGATGAGGTCAGGCAGATCGAGACCATTGGTCTCTAGCTGCGATGGGAAAGATCTTGGTCGAACCTATCTTATGAACCGGTGGCCAAGTCCGATGGGTTGCGTGTCTTGGTTGATCGGCTCTGGTCATGAGGTGTTTCAATAATGAGGAAGGCCCACCGTGATCTGTGGCTTCGTGACAGTGGCTTGTCGATAGAATTGCGACTGTGTTTCACCTCTGATTCTACAGGGTGGACTAAGGATTCTGGCGCAGGTATCATGCCGAAAGCCACAGCGGTGATGACAACGATGAGCATGCGGTGGATAGGAACACTCCTTGGTAAGGATCAATGGACGACACGGGTTGGATGATTCTCATGGGAAGCGGTGGGGTGGTACTTTGGCTCGTGATTCACCAGCGATACCGCCGCTGGAAGGCCGGTAAGTTAGCCGATAGGTTGCTGGAGAATGTGCTCAAAGGTAAGGACGCTTTTCGGCGGTAGTGCCGGGAAAGACGAGGGGGTGCAAAGTATGGATCAGGCAGTCCCTCGTCATCGAGGGCTTCTCACGTGTTGGAATGTTCTGAACTCCTCTATAATTATCGTGGTCGAGGCATCCTCCTCACGGAAAGGTTGGGTGTCCACCGTAGCGGATGTTCAACCGACATGAACTATTTGGGTTAGACTCGGAAAGCTTTCACGAGAGGAACGCAAATGGCTTCCATACCGCCTAGTGATCAGGGCCATCACCAACTTGAATTACACGGGGCTCACTTAGGGCGCCTCCTCAATCGAGGGGACGCGCGGGGAGTGGAGTCTTGGTTCCAGCATCCCTTCGCTTTGGTGAAGACAGTACGCGTACTAATAGGGGAAAAAGGCCTCTTCATGGCCATGGCTTGTCTGTTTACAATGCTGGTCCTCGCGAATGTCTGGCACCAGTGGAACCGCCCCGAGGCAACGCATCAGAAGCGAATCGCTGTACTCTTGCCGGGATCCGTCGAGTTTTTTTCGATTGAACGTGCGGCCATGCGTGAAACGGCAAAGGCCTATGCCTTGGACCTCCTCTTTTTCAATGCGGGTTGGGATTCCTATCAGCAAATTCATCAACTTGAAAAGGTCTTGTTGATGAGCGGCATTGAGGCCATCGCGCTCTGCGCGGTGAATAATGAAGCCTTAATGGCTGCCTCCACGTTGATGGATAACCGTAACCTGCCGCTTGTCACTTTTACCAATGGGATTGGGCACGATCCTCACGGCCTGGTCAATGGGGTGCAGGCCCATGTGGGACGAGACGAATTCAAGGCGGGTCAAATGCTGGGCATGTCGATTGAGCAATTAGCCTTACCGCATCCAACACGAATTTTACTCATTCAAGGGTCGCCCGGAACGCCTCCGCAACGGTTTCGTGACATGGGGTTCAGGACGATCACAGCCAATCACCCACAATGGACCATCGTGAAAGATGTCCTGATTCCTGCCTGGGATAGAGCAGACGTGGAGCGCGAAGTTCAGCAAGCGCTCGATATGAAATTAGACTTTAATGTGATCGCGACACAATGGGCAGGGGCGGCCACGGCAGCGGCCCATACGCTTCACAATAATCATGTCACCAACGTTAAAATCGTCAGTCTGGAGTATACCCGAGAGCTTCAAAAACTACTGATAGCGGGAACCGCCCAATCCACGTCAAATTTTTCCGTCGCCGAAGAAGGTCGTCAAACGATCGTCACGTTGGCAAAAATCCTCAATAAAGAGGCTGTTCCGAAATTTGTGGAAATCCCCCAAGTGCTGTTGTCCGCCGATGATGCCCGATCCGTGACTCCCGAATGGTGAGGTTCGTGGTGATGTCGAGTAATCGAGAAAGTCGTTTCCCATACCTGGAGTGGGTCATCATTTTCATGCTGGCCAACACGCTCGCCGTGTTGGCCTATATCGGTGGACATGCCTTCACGTTTGGAGACTTTATCGCACTCGGGTATAAAGCCGCAGTGCTCGGCATCGTTGCATTAGGGGTGTTAGTCGTTTTTTACGTGAATGAGTATGACTTTTCCGTGGGATCGATTTTTGCTCTTTGTCTGATTACCGTAGTCTCTCTTGAGAGATGGATTTCCCCATTGGTGACTTGGGTGTTGGTCTTCGGTCTGATCGGCCTGATCGGGTATGTGAATGGATGGTTTACCGCCACGTTACGCTCCGGGCTGCTGATCACCTTCGTCATGATGTTTATCCTGCAGGGTATCTCGGATTTCCTGAGCAACGGTATGTCGATCACCCACGTTGTGTCCACGCAAGGGTCACTGTTGTATGCCATCGGCTGGCAGTCCTTTCTCGGTCTCCCCATTGCCACATGGGTATTTTTTGGAATGGCCATGGGGCTGCACGTATTTTTCTATCATAGCACGTGGGGAAGAAGTATTCGGGCGATCGGTATCGACAACCGTGTCGCTCAGGACGGTGGGTTGAACACTCGCGCCTATAAGATCGGCGCGTTTATTTTTGCGGCCGAGATGGCCGGTATTGCGAGCATCTTGTATTACGCACGCCTCCAGACCGTCAATCCAGATCTTGGGGTGAGCATTCCTTTTGATGCCCTCGCGATCGTCATTATCAGTAACGGGGGGACGAAACGGAGAGCGCCATCGCTTGTTCGATTACTAATCGTCACGTTTCTGTTGGCAGAGATTTATACGCAAATTGAAGTCTTAGGACTGTTGCCGAATACCCGTTTTCTTCTGACCGGGTTCCTGATTCTCTATACCTTGCTTCTTCGGCACGTCAGAAGCTCGGACCAGATAGAAGAAGAAAGACGGATCATCTATGGATAAGCCGTGCCCGACTATTGCGATGAATGCCGTTAGCGTTGACTCAGAAATGCCGGGACATCTTCTGTTGGAATCCATGACGCTCGATATTCCGCGTGGATCCATCGTGGCAATAGCCAGTGCGAATCCTCGTGAAACGACGACATTTCTGGAAGTGCTTGCTCAACGGGTCCAGCCGACCACCGGAACCCTTTCGTATGATGGAACCAGTACAGCGAGGCGGTCCCCCTCCGTGTCCGCGACCTGGGAGGATAAGGGATTTTTCCAGGAATGGTCCCTGTTCGACAATGTGTTCCTTGGAGTTCCACAACCGTGGTGCGGGGAATTGTGTCATAGACACGAGATGCGTGAACGTGTGGAACATTTGTATGAAAAATTAGAGGTCCCTCTCGTCTGGCATCAACATTGTTACCACCTGTCGCCTCAGGAGCGTGTGATCGCGTTGATCGCCCGTGCCTTTCTTCGCCAGGCTTCTCTGTATCTCTTCGATCGCACGCTCGATGTCCTTGAAGAGAAGATATTGTTGCGGGTTTTTGAGAAGTTACAGATGTTGACACAACAGAGCTTCACAGTGGTCATGTCGACCGAAAAACTATCGGAGATCCGTTCGGTTTGCACCAGTGCGCTGTTGCTGTCCTGCGGACAAAACGTGTTTTATGGAGATCCCACGACATTGAGTCTCCTGGACATCGAATGTCGATTGGTCAATAACACGAGCAGTGCCAGGAAGCTTATCATTCGTGAACTCGACCGAGAACGGCGTGAAGCGAATCAGCCGAATGTGTTTATTCAGCACGTCTTCCATCTCATCGCCATGTTCATGGGGAAAGACGTTCCCTTGTTTTGTCTGTACCGCGATCTCCAACAAAACGAACATTGTGTTCGTACATCCCAGATCGCGCCGCACGACGTCGAACAGTTGCAGGCAACCGTTCGACCATTGCTTCGTGAGGAGGGCGATAGTTCTCACACCTGCCGATGGGGAGAATTGGAGTATAAGATTGTGCTCCTTCGTACTCCGGAATTCTTTGCACAGCGAGGAAGCGCATCAAAGATCATTGCGGTATTCGGATGTATTGTGCATGAGCTGCCGTTCGAGTTTCCTCTTGACTCACTCTTGAATGATTTTGCCGCGTCCCTATGCTCCATCCTGCTGGATCGCGGTTTAGAAAGTGAAGTCAAGCATCGAGAACGGCTGGACTCATTGGGCATGATGGCCAGCGGGGTCGCCCATGACTTCAATAATTCGCTCTTTGCTATTCAGGGAGCGGCCGCCGTCCTTCAGAGAAAGGTCGACGATCCAACGTTGGCGCGCTATCTCGACATCATCATGCGGGCAACCAGCAGCGCCGAAAGCTTCACGCGAAAATTACTCAGTTTTTCTCAAAAAGGAACGACCACGTTTCAGGGGGTAGATCTGCACGCCGTGATTGTGGAAGCGTTCGCTCTTCTTCAAAGCGGCATTTCTAAAAAAGTTGAGATGCGACTGGAATTAGAGGCCCAGGATTCCGCAATTTTGGGCGATGCCGCTGAGTTGAAAAATATGGTTGTGAATATTGGACTGAACGCCATTCAGGCCGTGAATGCTCAGACGGGAACGGTGGTCTTTGGGACGACCAACGTCATGTCGGCCGACGGGCTTCAAGTAGAGGGAGACGTTCAGCCGCCTCTGTTGGAAATGACAGTGACGGACAACGGTCCGGGGATACGATCGGATGTCATCGATCGAATTTTTGAGCCCTTTGTGTCCACTAAATTGGCCAGCGGAGGAAATGGTCTGGGTTTGTCAGTCGTCTATGGGACGGTGAAAGAGCATAACGGGAGTATTTGTGCTCAGAATTTAGATGAGGGAGGAGCGCAATTTTCCTTGCGTTTTCCGATCTCCTCGGCCAGTCCCGAGGTGTCCCAGGTTGCGCCGCCTCCGGTCAGATCTCAAGGGCAGGCCAGAATTCTCATCTGTGATGATGATGAACGAATCAGGATTGTGTTGGCCTCTATGTTGGAGGAACTTGGATATGAGGTGACATCGACCTCGCGTGGGGTTGAATGCATCGACGTGTTTCATGCGCAACGAGGCCTGTTTGATGCGGTCCTGCTCGATGATTTGATGCCTGGTATGTCGGGGTATGCGTGCTTCCAACAGCTTCGTGTCTTGTGCCCGAGCGTCAGGGTCCTGATCATTTCAGGATATCGTGGGTCTGATTTTGGGGAGGACATAGCCAAGACGGGCATCTATGGATTTTTACGAAAGCCTGTACGTCTTGACGAGCTCTCCGAAGTCTTGACGAAAGCGTTAGGACAGCCTCATTCCTCAAGCTGAATCATCTTAGGTCCTACGTTGATGACCGTCAATAGCGGTGAGACATGGACCGATGGACGAAAGGTCGAGAGGCTTTTTCGACATCCGTCGGGATAGGCCATTATTCTTGGTGGTCTCGTCCGGCTCGTGTGTTAGTAATTCGCGCCTGCCCCTTCATTCCTGCACGCATTGTATTCTCAATTCCGAACAAGGCATTTCGTCTGTGGGGAATGCTATGCCTGAGTGTGGTGTTGTCTATCCCAGGATCCTTGGCCTACGGTCAGTCGGCAACAAAGGCCTACGAGCGGACAGGGACGGATTTTCTGACAGGCAATCATCAGGTGGGGTTTCATGGCTATATGCGAGCAGGAGTAGGTTGGAGTCGAGGCGGCCATGCGCAAGCCGCATTTGGTGCTCCTGGAGCTCAATCGAAGTACCGGTTGGGCAATGAGCCCGACATGAACGCCATTCTGTGGTTGGACTATCGCTATATACTTCGTCACGCACAGGAGAATCCGTCGTTTCTTCAAACGGCGTTCACGCTGGATGATTACGCCGTGAAAGGCCAGATCGAGAAAGAATTTCGCATGGATAATGTCGCGGAACTCTATGTGAAATATGCCAATGTCCGTGGGACAGGCATTCATATCTGGGTAGGCAGGCGATTCTATCAGCGACGATTGATGTATTTGAACGACCACTTCTGGCTCAATGCCGGGCAAAACGCTCATTCGGGAGTGGGGTTGGAAGAGATCACTCTTGGTCCGGGTCGTCTGCACATCGCGCTCTTTCATCTCCAAGATAAACTGATGCCCTCCCTGAAAGAGGCGGGGGAACTGGGAAGAACGGACGCGCGCGCGCTGGATATCCGGTATACCAATATTGCGCTCGCCAAGGACTGGACGGTAGCCTTGTGGGGCAATATGACACATCGGAATGGTTCCGATGAGCTGGGGCTTCCTGTGCGATATGGATTCGGGGTCGGGGGGTGGATTCAGCGCGACTTGTCTGACGGGAGTCGCAATATTTCTGGAGTGATGTTTCGTCAGGGGGCGGCCATGGTACAGGGCACGTTTAATCCGCGTCCCGTTCAGGAGGGGCAAGGGTACGACCTGAGAAATTCATATTCTTTGGAATTTAATAATGATCTCGTGTATGAATGCGTCCCGCTCAATTTCGCATTACAATGGGGAAGCGTGGCCCGTCTTGAAAATTTCGGCCGCAAAGGGGTGTCCGGTCGATCCGTGTTTTGGGGATCCACGGGAGTGCATGTCCGATATTTCTTTTCGGACTATGTCAATGCAATCGGCGAGGTCGGGTACGACTATGTCAATGATCGACAACAGAATCGGTCTGGCGGCGTGCAAAAGTCCACCATCGGCCTTCAGCTTTCAGTCGATCGAAGGTTTTTTGCGAGACCTATTTTATATCTCTTTGCCACGCATGCGATCTGGAGTAATAGTTTTAAAGGTCTGGTAGGAAACAGCCCGGACGATGCGCCCTATGGGGCCGAGACGTCCGGGTGGACATTTGGTGCACATATGGAGCATTGGTGGTAGGTGAAACAGGTCATCACGATGAGTTGTTCGTCGATGTCTTTTCTCATTGCTCCACCGTGATAGCAGGCGCTGCTGTGTATTCGTTAAGTGGAGACAGCCCGGGTCCTCTCCACCTGTATCCGCTAGGGCGCTCCATTGACGATGCGCATGAGCTTGAGCAGTTGGGAGCTGACTTTGAGGGGGGTACGCTGGAGGGTTTCGAGGTTGAGGTCCAGGGCCACGCGATTGTCGACCATCCGCATGTTGATCATGAGCCCGGCTTCCGCGCAGCCCTCGCTATCACAGACGGTCAGCACCGGGGCGGTCCGCAGGAGCCGGAGCAGGTCTGGAGTGTGGGCGAGCTCATTGGGACTGACGTACAACTGATGGCAGTCGGTGAGGTGCGTATCGAGCGACACCTGCGTGACCAGCAGGCGCCGCTCGCGAATCACTTTTCCATTGAGGGATTTCAGCTCAGCTCCCAAGGGGCCCGTTCCGAGCACACAGATGGTCACCGGGGTGTGCTCATCGGCAAACGCCGTCGCCGGCCATTCGACGAACTTGGCGAAGTTGTAGAGGAACGCCGTTTTCAATAGCTGCTCGCCTTTCTGCGAGAAGTCGTCCCCGTACCCGGGGGCACTCCCTCCCAACAGCGCAACGAGACAACTGCCCATGAGCAGGGCACGTCTGAAAAACGGCGTATGAAGGCGACGTTGTCTCATCAATATCTGTATCGCTCGAGGATCACGCCTCGCTCAATATTGCCACGTCAGCTTGACGTATGCACCTCGCTGGACCTCACTGGAACCTTGCTCGAGGAAAGACGCGTTAAACTCCGGGCGGTGGCTGTCAATCAAATTCTGGCCAACCACCGACAGGTCGAGATTATGGAGTGGTTTCCAACCGAGTCTCAGGTCAAGATTGAAATATCCTTGAATATTCAACGTCGGCAGGCGGTCCACGTAGCGCCCCCAGAGGTCGAACTCGACATTGCCGGGCAGGCGCATCAGTGATCGCAGCGATGCGTGGTGTGACGGGCTCTGTCCATTGAGTTTTCTGCCGTCTGGATCTAGAGAGTCTCCTGTGATCATGTGAAGGGTCAGAAACGAGTAGGTAGCCTGCAGTCGCCACCATTCGAGGGGACGCCAATCCGACGAAACCTCGATTCCGTAGGCCTCAGCCGACAGCTTGTTATTCGTGGTGAACGGAATGACAACATGCGGGGGGAACGAGGTCGTGACGAGAGCCGGAGTTTCGGGCTCCAAGCTTCTGAGTCGGCTATGCCGATTGTAAAAAGCCGTCACGTCGATCGACAAAGAATCGGCCGGTTGATACCGTAGGCCGAGCTCATAGGCCATGAGCGATTCATTCTGAATACGGCGGCTGCCTGCTACGGATACCAACGCGACAGGCGCGCCGGGGAACAGCGTGTTCGGTGGCAGGGTCTGTCGATCGCCCATCCCGTCAAACTCGGCGCGTGACGGCGTTCGGACACTGCGAGATACCGCGCCCCAAATCGTGAGGTTTTGCCGGGGGGTCCAGCGCACTCGGCCGCTCGGCTGAATCGTCCACCCGGTAAAATCATTGTGCTCAATTTTCGTACCGGGAATGAACGCGAGCGTGTGCGGAATGAGAGAGATTTCGTCCTGAAGGAATCCGGTGAAGAAACTCAACCCGCGATCTGTCGGGGAAACTCTGATCGTCGTGGAAGGCACGATGTGATCGTGCGTAAACCGATAACCCAGCCCCCAGACCACGAGATGAGAACTGCCGACGGCAAACGAATGTTGGGCGTCGAAATCAACGGTATTGCGCCGTTCTGTGAAGAGCGCGCTCTCGCGGTCGCTTCGATCGTAATAAGCCTGAACAATGAGGGACGAGTTGTCGGCGAAGCGGTGAGCCCAGCGCGACCGGAGGTGCCCGCCAGCAAACGTCCATCTGCCGCGAGTCAACTGGCTGTAGGGCGCCGTGAGGATCGGCTCCGAGAACTCTAATCCCTCCGAGCCATTGTAATACTCGCCTTGAACGGTGAGATCATCCTGCGATGAGGGAGTATGGTCGAGGCGAAATCCTCCTCTGGTATTCCGCCAATTGTCCAAGGCCGGCGCTCCACTTTGTCTGGCGAAATTATCGCGCTCGAAGAATTTCCCATAGATTCGGAAATGGGTCTGATCACCGAGCGAACCGCCGTATCGGAGGCTGGTAAAGCCACGCTCCTCGGTGCCGGCCCCCGCAACGGCCAGAAAGCCTTGGGTGTCGGAGGCCTTTTTGGTAATGACATTGATGACCCCGTTCACGGCATTGGTCCCCCAGAGTGATGCGCCTGGACCGCGAATCACCTCAATGCGATCGATATCCTCAAGGAGGGTATCCTGCACATCCCAAAACACTCCTGAAATAAGCGGAGAATACACGGTGCGTCCATCCACCAAGATGAGAAGTTTATTGGCAAACTCCTCATTGAATCCTCGTGAGCTAATGGCCCACCGATGCGCGTCAATGCGCGCCACTTCAATCCCCGGCGCCATCCGCAGAGCTTCGGGAATGGTCGTGACACCGGACCGTCGAATATCCTCTTGGGAGATGACAAAGACTGCGGCCGCCGCCTGTTGAAGCGGTTGAGCGTGCTTGGCGACAGAGGTCACCTCGATCTTCATCAATTCGTCCAAGCTGAGGTCCGTCAATACCGTCGTGGCGTCTCGTTGCAAGTCGGTATTGGCGGCGAAGGTCGGAACGTTCGTGTACGGCACGAGGGTCCAGCCGAGGATGCTGATCAGGACGAGACGCAATCGCTCAATGATCGTAGCGTGTAATGTCACGGTTGGCCACCTTCAGACAGATCGGCCCAAATCGATACGCCATCTGGCTCTAATCGGTCGGGATCTTTGCATCGTTGAACCTACTGCACGTGATCACAATGGTTTCGTCGGTGCCCACAGGTCTATCGAGCGATCACTGCTGTCGCACATCGACGATTCGTGATCTTCAGGTGTGTAATACGTTCCAACACTGGTGTCACAGAAATCCGATACTCCTCACAATTCAGAAGATTCGTGCGTAGACTTCTTTTTCAAAGTTGTCTCAGCTCTGGCGTGAATGATCTCGCGAATCTTGTACACGCAGGCATTCGTCTTGATCGCGTTAGTGCCATACGGTCATCCCTTGCGGAGGCGTTACGTGCCGGTACTGCCCAGGGGGGTCGTCCGAGCCCTCCCGTCCTTGACGGGGACCGCAGGCAGCGGAGACGGTGGGCTGGCACCAGGTGCCAGCCAGCGGTGCAGCACCGCCCCCAGATGTGCCTGGGTAAAGGGTTTGGAGAGATAGTCATCCATGCCGGCTGTGAGACAATTCTCGCGATCGCGCTCCATGCCATTCGCCGTGAGGGCCACGATCGGCAGGTGGCGACCAAGGCCGTGGGCAGCTTCCTGCCGTCGAATCGCAGCGGTCGCGGCGAAGCCGTCCAGCTCCGGCATATGACAATCCATCAAGACGAGCGCGTACGCGTCAGCGTGCTTGGCGAGAATCTCCACGGCTTGACGGCCGTTCTCGGCTTGGTCGACGTGATACCCCAAGAGCTCCAACATGGCCACAGCCACTTCACGATTGACGGGGTTATCCTCCACCAGAAGGATGCGGCCCGTGACGAGAACGGCGGCGGGGACTGGGTCGTCGTGACTCGATGTGATTGCCACCGTGCGCTGTCGTTGCCGGAGCACACAGTCGTGCAGCAACACCTGTCGCACGGGTTTGCGGAGCCAGGCGACAAAGGGCATGGCCGTCGTCTCCACGGCCGATGATTGGTGTTCGCCTGAACTGAGGGCGATGAGGGGAATGTGCCGCAGGTCCGCATCCGCCTTGAGCGCCTGGGCCAACATGAGACCGTCCATCTCCGGCATGTGGATGTCGAGAATGGCTATCTCGATCGCAGGCCCCTGGCGGACGGATTGCCGGAGATATGCCAGGGCCGTCGCCGCTCGATCCAGGCTGAGGGGGAGGGCCCCCCAGCTGCGGATTTGGGTTTCTAGAATCCACCGATTCGTGGCATTGTCGTCGACGATCAGGATGTGAATCCCGGCGAGCGAAGGCGCGGTGGTGGGGTCCCGTGGCTGCAGGGCCGGATCATACGCAAGTTGCATCGTAAACCAGAATGTCGCCCCATGCCCCGGCGTACTCTCGACCCCCACCTCGCCCCCCATCAACTGTGCCAATTGTCGGACAATGGCGAGGCCGAGTCCCGTACCGCCGAACTGCCGCGTCGTCGACCCATCGGCCTGGGAAAACGAGGTAAAGAGGCGTTGTTGCACGTTATGCGCGATACCGATGCCGGTGTCTCGTACCTCGCATTTCATCGTGACCCGGTCGGCGTGCGAGGTCAGCCGGGACAGGCGCACCGCGACCTCGCCGCGGGTAGTGAACTTCATGGCGTTCCCCAAGAGGTTCAGCACGATCTGCCGGAGTCGGCCCGGATCGCCGAGGACCATCTCGGGGATCTCCGGGGGGATGAAGCAGGTTAACTCCAACTGTTTGGCGGCGGCCGGTTCCGCAAACAATTCCACGGCATCTTCGATGGTCTGGTGGAGGTTAAACGGAATGTGTTCCAACTCGAGTTTGCCGGCTTCGATTTTTGAAAAATCCAGAATGTCGTTGATGATCCCGAGCAACGCATTCCCGGACCGCTGAATGGTTGTCGTCATGTGCCGTTGCCGGTCGTTCAGCGGGGTGGTCTGTAAGAGCTCGGTCATGCCTAGGACGCCGTTCATCGGTGTGCGAATTTCGTGGCTCATGTTCGCCAGAAACTGGGATTTGGCGACGGTCGCCGCTTCCGCAGCGTCTTTGGCCGCGAGCAGGTCCCGGGTGCGTGTCGTCACCTCCTGCTCGAGGTCTTCGCGATGTTGCGCCAACTGGCGATGTTGCGTCTGGATTTGCCCCAGCATGGTGTTCAACCCGTCGGTCAACACGCCGATTTCATCCTGGGCGGAGGGCGTAGGCGCGCGCAGGGCGTAATCGTTCGTGTTCGCCACCGTCTGCATCGTGGTCACCAGGCGGAGCAGAGGGACGGTCATAATGCGCTGGAGTTGGCGGGAGACCAGCAGCGCGAGCACGCCCGATGCCAGCAGAATGCCGAGGGCGATCATGCCGGATCGGCGCAGTTGGTGATCCAATTCCGTCAGATCTGATCGGAGCAGGATCCAGCCGAGGAGCTGCCCGTCCAGGACGATGGGAGTCGAGACCTCAATATAGTTCCCGAGCCGGCGGCTCTGGCGCGTGGCGGCTACCGCTTCCTTGTCCACCCCTTCCAACAGGCGTTCCGCTTGCCCGGAGACATGCGGATTGCGATAGACGGCAAACGTGTTGCGATCCGCATCGATCGTGAAGGCCGATACGACATGGGGGTCGTGGCGCAAGGCGGCCAGCGTATCACGGGCCGCGGCAGGATCGTTGAACGCCAGGGCTGCGGTACTGTTCGTGCCGATCACGTCGGTGAGCGAGGCCATGCGAGTCTCAATCGTGCCACGGGTGGAGAGCAGGTCGTTGACCATGAACGCCAGGACGACGAGCAGCGACGCCAGACTCGTCGACAGGACGCCCATGGCTGTCAGCTTTCGCTCGATTGGCCAGTCGTTGATGCCATGCCACATGCGAGGGTGATCCTTTTACGAGACGAGGGCAGTCGTGTCGCAGCGTGTGGACGGTGAGGCGACCGGCGAGGGCGGAGGCGACTGACTGGCCCCTCGTGGTTGACCAGGCGCACAGGCGACATCGGGCTTGATTCGGCGCAGGCGTCCACCAGGCGGACAGTCGGGATGGAACCCTGTGCCGGAGGATGACGGCCGGTGAGCCCATGCGTACCGGCTTCGCACGCGCCGCACGGATTCTGTGCGGGAACTCGCGTCCTGTCTCATGTGTCTTGACTCATACGCTGACGCGGCTCATGTGTGCACAGGGTTCGTCATGGCCGTGATTGCTTGCCTCCTTGGACTGGGGCACTGTCCTCATGGCTGGGCAAGCAGCGCCGCGACTCGCTGTACCAATGTCGCCACGTCGAATGGCTTCATCAGGGCATCATGCGCGCCGAGCACTTTCGCGGTTTCACACATTTTGTATCCATCGAACGGCCTGCCGGATATTGCCAGAATCTTTGCGGACTGACAGCGTAAATGCACATAGGGGAGAATATCCAGGCCGTTCATATCACCCAAACACATATCCAGGATGATGAGACTGGGCTCAACCTGTTCGAGATAGAGTATGGCCGCTTTTCCGCTATCGGCTTCCGCAACTTGGTAACCATTCTCCTCAAGGACAATGCGTAAGAATTCACGAATCAGTTGGTCGTCGTCCACGATGAGTATTGTGGGCACAATGCGCTCCTGTCTTACGCGCTCATGCTCGAACCCATCGACGCATCCTGGAATTGGGCTTTGACATAAATGGCCGCAGCCTGGCTTCGGCGTTCGATCTCCAGTTTGGTATAGAGATTGGCGATATAATTTTTTACCGTCTTCTCTGAGAGAATCAGCTTCAGGGCAATTTCTTTATTGGTGCAGCCTTCGGCGATGAGCGCAATGATTCGCCGCTCTTGCCGTGAGAGAGCCTGCACCGGGGAGGTGATGGGGGATCCATTCTGTTGTCGTCTCAACAGGCGGAATGTTTCGGTGACTGCCTCGGAGCAAAGGTACGGGACTCCTTTCGCAACCGTGTGAATGGCCTGAACAAGTTCCACACGGCGGACATTCGTCAATAGGAACCCCTGTGCACCTGCTTCCAACGCTTTATGGAAGGTCGCATGGCCATCACCGGATCCGATGAGGATAATCCGTATCGACGGGAAAGCGCTTAACAGAGTTTTACAGATGTCGGCATCTGTTCCCCTTACTAGGGGAGACTCGATCAGGACGATGTCTGGGTTGCATTGCTGTACGGTGGACAGCAGGTTGCCCGCGGTGTCTGTCTCCGCGACTACTTTGAGGGATTCCTCACCTTGAAGGAACGCGCGCAGGCCAGCCCTCATAATCTCAGTGCTTCCTGCAATGACGACCAGAATGGGATATCGATGGGGGGAGCCGATAATCGAGTGTGTCTCCGTCGATCTCTCCTGACTGTCGGCTCGTCTGTCCTCAAGAGTTCTGTATTTCATGATGACCTCCTCCGATGAGCATGAACACTTCTCACATATCATGGGTGATAAATAACGTTACCAAGAGACGTTGACCCTGGGTATCGGTTTGAAACTGAATGACCTGTCGGGGTTTGTCCGATGACGTGATGCCGGATTGATAATCTCGTTTATAAGGCCGTGTTCAACTCCGTGTGCCTTGCACCGGTCATGGGTTTGGCTGAAGCCTCGTGCACTGATGCAAACAATCACAACCTCGAATGGACCAGTCCTTAACGAGTTGGAACGTGTCTTTCTCGGTTGGGACAACGTGAACCGCTGCTGAATGACTCTCCTTGATAATGACCACTCGAATAGCCAGTCTCAGAAGCGGATGATTGATGGTGATCACACCACGCATAGGCGATCCGATTGTTTTTCGGATATGCTACATGACCAGGCAGGAACGATCTAACGGACAACGGCTGATAGCGATGTCCGTGTTCGTCTGACAAGCAAGGGGCAGAAAAGGAAAAGCCCAAAGCCATTCGGTGTGTGACGGCTTTGGAGAGCCGACATCAGTGCGTCTATTACTTGTATGCGTAAGTGGGGAACGTGGAAGCGAAACTCTTATCGTGTCATGTCGTCAACCGGTATTCGATTGCGTAGCGCATTAAATCAGCAGTTGTGTGGAGGTTGAGTTTCTCGAGAGTTCTGGCTCGATAGGTACTGATCGTTTTCACGCTGAGTGCCATGTCGTCGGCAATCATGGAGACCGTCTTCCCCTGCCCAAGGAGTCGCAGCACTTCTAGCTCTCGATCGGAGAGTCGATCATGAGGGGACACCGGCTGTCCGTCCGTCACAAAATCCACGATATTTTCAGCCATGGTCGGTGTAATGTAGCGATGTCCTGACGTGACTTGTCTGATTGCCTGCAGTAACTCGGAAGGCGCACAGTCTTTTGAGAGGTAGCCTGCTGCACCGGCTTTGATCATACGGAGAGCGAACTCCCGTTCAGGATACTGACTCCAGATAAGAATCGGCAGATTCTGGCGCAGTAAGCGTGCTTCTTTCAGCACTTCCAGACCATGCTTGTCGGGAAGCGACACATCAAGAATCATCAAGTCCCAGTCTTCTCGTCGAATGGCCTCCAGAGCCGCTTCGGCACTGGCTGCTTCGGCGACCTTGCAATTGTTTTCCTCTTCCAGCAGGAGAGCCTTGAGCCCCCTCCGAATCATGGGGTGATCATCAACGATAAGACATCTAAGGGCTTGAGTCATATCCTCCTCGGTGGATCATCGGTAGGTGAAAGCCTTGAACGACCGTAAGCATACATGAATTCAATTATGTATACCATCTTGAAATGTATAGCTAGGTCTCTCATAGGTCGTTGGAGCGCCATCAATAACCAGGATGGGCAAGTTCACTGCCATAGAGTACCGAGTGGGATTGAGTAGCCATGATACACATGTGAGTAGAGTCAAAACTTGAAATCCTATGGTCTGCTTACGCAACTTGCCCAAGGCTGGTCAGCCTCAATCGCTGCAGTGTGGTGACTGAGCTGGAAGCAGGATCGGAAGGCCTTGAACAACTCAAGTTCAGGAAACTGAACAAAGGCTTGAGATGTGTTAGGTCAAGTCTTCTGATATCCAGAATGAGGTGGTTCACTTGGCAATGTAGTTGGGTGACTTTCTTGTCCAATAGACCGGGAATCCGACTAAAGGCCGGACGAACACGACTCATCGTCTCTTCAACGGATCATGTGGGACGTTCTCGAGAACATCGCGTATGGCTTTTTGAAGCTCATCTACTGAATAGGGTTTGGCGAGATATGCGTCGAACCCAGCCCTGAGTGCGCGTTCGCGCTCGATTGAGGGTGACCATCCGCTCTGTGCAATCAGACGAATGGATTCTCCCCAATCATGCGATCTGATGCATCGGCAAACTTCGTATCCATCCATGCCGGGCATCCTGATGTCAAGGAGGATCACGTGAGGAGCAAACGCTTCGGCAATCGACAGCGCCTCCGCACTCGTTACGGCAGTTTTGACCTGATATCCTTCCAGTTCGAGCAGCATTGAGGTGGTTGATGCGATATCAACATTATCATCGGTGACCAAAATTCTCACGTGGGTCGATTGCAGTGTGGACGTTGTGTCTGGAACAGGTGTGACGGACCCGATCTGCACAGTCGTCTCGAGAAGCATGGGGAGCGAAACGGTAATACTCAATCCTGCTTCATTATGATGTGCTTCGATCCGACCTTGATGAAGTTTAATGATCGTCTTGGCCAGCTGCAGGCCGATTCCCATGCCTTCTGCAGCGTAGGGCGGTCGTTCAGGTAGCTGCGTGAACATGTCGTCGATATCAGGGAGTTTCTCCGGTGGCATCTCAATGCCGTTGTTCGCAATGTCGACAACCACATGAGGATATTGTGTTCTCGCGGTCACTTCTATTTGCCCGCCCGGCTTCATGTATTTCGCAGCGTTCAACAGAAGGTTAGAGAAGACCAATGAGAGACGCAGCCTGTCTCCCTTGAAGAATACAGGGCGAGGCGGAACATGAATGATGAGATCATGTCCACGAGACTGGATCAATGACACAGTCATTTCCTTCGCGCGCTCGAACACGTCTTGGAGCACAAGCTGCTCGAATTGCAGCTGCATGTTCCCGCTTCGAATACGGCTAAGATCCAGAAGGTCTTCGGCTAAGCTGCTGAAATGCTGTACTTGGCGGAAGATCATGGCGCGTGTCTTGTTTGTGGTAGGGTCGTCGACACGATGGTGGTCAAGGAGATCGAAGCCACTTTTGATGGGCATCAGGGAATTGCGCAGTTCATACGCGAGCGGCTCCAGAAAAGTTTCCTGATAGCAATCTTGTTCATTGAGTAGTGTGTGCGCCCGTATTCGGTCCGTGATGTCGAGAATGCATCCGATCACACGCGGCGAGCTCCCGCGAGTGGCAGATCGTATCGTCGCGCGATCTTCCACATGGATCCAATGTCCGAGTCGATGCCGTACACGGTATTCAATCGATGGAGGGAATGTTCCCGTCTTTGTATTTCGCGCGGCACACACGTGCCGATCATCGGGGTGAACGCGCATGAGCCACCACTCCATTGTCGGCAGGCTCTCATGATCAGCCCATCCGAGCACCTCCTGAAGACCGGCCGACCATTCGATACGATGTGTCAGTGGGTCCAGTTCATACACGATGCCACGAATGACTTCCGTTGCAAGCCGAAACCGCTCCTCACTGGCCCGCAATTGCTCCTCTTTACTCTTGCGCGTCGTGATGTCTCGCAAGACAAGGATCATTAAGGGCTCGGCTCCCGCCGTATACGACGTGGCCGAGATTTCCAACGGAAATACGGTACCGTCTTTTCGCCTTCCTAACACTTCGCGTGTGAGGCCGGAGGCCTCGGTTGTCGCGGATTGGTTAGGCTTGAGAAAGGCAAGGAGTTCGTCATGATAGGGAGATGCCACCAGCATACACAGAGGCTTGCCGAGAAGTTCTTGGTCGCTATATCCCGTGAGCGTTTTCACGCGAGTATTAAAGCCGACAAGGCAATTCTGCCGATCGATCGTCGTCAGCCCTTCTCCCACATGATGGATCGCTGTCTCCATATATTGACGACTGGTTTGCAAACCTTGCAGCTGCATCAGTCGATCAAGCAGTGGATAGGTCTGCCCTCCCTGTGATCCGGACACGGAAAACACTTCGCTGAATTCACCACAGGATGTTAGGAGTGGCAGAACATCTGAATCGTATTCCAACTCGGGATGCACTGTTGCCCAGTAGTGAGCCATGCGCACGTACGCCAGGAACAGCCGGAGATAGCTGTAGCTCGATTTATCAAGAGCATGGGCAAGTGCGCGATGGCACATCGGGGCCTGCGATGTCTGGAGAAAAAGATGCGCGCAGCAGGCGAAGACGGCATGGTCGAGCTCAGAGTCGTCATGAAGGGAAGAGAGGTCGAGCGGGACGTGAAGTGCCGATAATTTGGTGAGGTGTGGGTCTAGGCATTGTCCTTCTGGAAAATCACGGTGTACAAGTTGGAGGACCTGCTCCAGCTGGAATGGAGAACAGGTGGGGTCCCCTGCGATGTGGCCGTATCCAAGTAAAAATCCCATGTGGCGAGCCAAACAATATCGGACAGAGCAATATCGCGACAGGTAGGCAAACAACCGTTCTTTAAAAACGGAAGGTAGCGGATTGTCGAGGTAACAAAATTGCGTGACCGTCCACATCGCGATGTCGATCGAAGGAGCTGAATCGTGACAGAGGCCAAGCATATTTGGAGGCACACCCATTCGCCGTGCCTGTTCGTGTCGCATGGCTTCGTACTTCTGTGGGTGTAATGGTGTGCTCATAGACACCTCCTTTAGTTCTTATCCAATCATCCGCTAAGGAAGGGCTGAGTAGTTCTGTGTGTTGAGCCAGCAAGATCACAAAATACTGGAGATTCAACTGGCCTGGAATTCACATTCAACATACATCAGACCTTCCGAGGGTGTTTTGTTCGATCTGTAGCCTGGTGTGGGCAGGCGTGCGCTATGTGGTTAAAATGGCCTGCTCCAGTTCTTCAAATGTAAACGGTTTAATCAGTACCGGATAGCGCTTCCGAGTACTATGGTGAGGAGGTAGTCCAGTGATCAAGAGGGTTTTCAAGCCCAGACGCCGGTTAGTTGCGATATCCAGCACATCGGATCCTTGTAGTGATCCGGGCAACGCGTGATCGGAAATCACGAGATCGAGTGGCTGTTCAGTCCGAAGAAGGTCGACAGCGTCCTCACCCGATGCGAACGCAAACACTTCATGCCCGCCCATCCTGAGCATATCCGCGAGTTCTTGTTGAATAGTGCGATCATCCTCTACCAGTAGTATACGTAGGCATTTGTTCAGCGAGGTGATCGGACGTGGTTGTTCAGACACGACGGCTGGTCCATGATCGATGGACTGTCTCGGTGCCAGTGCATCGTCCATCGGCAGGAACATCGTGACATTCGTGCCGACTCCGCTTTGACTGTGAAGGTCGAATGTTCCACCGGATAATGTGGTAAAGCGCTTTGCCATGGCAAATCCTAAGATGGAACTGTCGCAGGCTTGCTTGGTCAGGGAGGATGGGTCCAAGGCGCGCTGCACCTGCTCGTGCGACATGCCTCGACCCGTGTCTCTGACTGAAAGGACAAGATAAGGAGTGCTTGAGTCGGGCGACGTTTCCCTAGGGGTACCGTCCAGGTATGAAGTCATCACTACCTCGCCACCGTTCGGCATGGTATCGCGTGTACACAGACACAAATTCATTAGGACATCCTCGAACACGCTCCGATTCATCTGGACTGCCGCATCCGGAGCCTTGAGATCGAGGGTCAGGCGTATGGTTGGGCCAAGCACATGTTGCATCAGGTCGGCCAGAGAGACCAGTGTCGAATCTACCGGACACAGCGCGTGATCCGAGGATGACTCACGCGCCAGTGTCAGCAGCCGTTGGACGAACGGTTTCCCTTTGGCAATTTCCTGGAGGGCCAGGTCGACATGTTGACAACTTCCAGTGTCGCCCGTCCTCACGAGTCGGCGTCGGATGAGATCGAGTTCCCATCGCACGCCATGCAGAAGATTGTTGAAATCATGCGCCCACTCAGCCGACATGTGAGTGATAGCGGCCAGCTTCGCACCGTGCTGGAGCGACCTCGTCAGTTCCAACTGTTGCTGTTCATAGCGCAGTTTGAAGCTGATATCCTGAAAACACACCACTGCTCCGATTTGTGTTTCGTGGGCATCCAAGATCGGGTTGATATTAGCGACGGCTGTCACCCGGGCTCCGGACGGTTGTTCGATTAGAAACTGAAGATCTCGTTTCGGTTGTCCGTCAGCCAATACATCCACAACCGGGAACTCCTCGCGACGCAGCAACGCACCATCGAGTCGACAGATATTCTTGGAGCCGCAATATTTGGCGCGTTCTGGCCCAGCGACAGGTGGGGCCTGTCCCCATAGGGTGACTGCCTGTTTATTGTATGCCACCACGAAGCCGTCCATATCGCAGACACAGACGCCGACCGGCATGGTGTCGATGAGGTGACTCGAAAACCAGGAGACCTGCTCTGGGCGATAGTTCGTCTGATCGAAAGGCGTGTTAGAAAGAGGAGAGGATACCATGAAGAATGTCCGTTCTCATCAATACGACTGACACGGTACTTTTTGTCAGGCTCAACCAAATCAGTGACGCCATGCTACGCCAATAGCATGGCCTTGACAATAAGAACCTAGTTCAATCTCAATAATCAGAGGTTCTGAGCGAGTGATGCTGTCCGGAGGCAAGGAGTTGATAGGTGCAATGTCACTCAATGGTGAGGGCATTCTACTCTATCGCCTTTTAGTTAGGGCATCGAGGATGCCGCCTAGTGCGCCGAGCTTCTTGGCTTGCCCTCCGGTTTTAGCGGTTTGTGGTGCACAATAAGGCACGTCGGGAAATAGAAATATATGGCTAAAAACATCATCAGGAAAGTGCGAAAGACTTGGCAGGGTGATAGGCAGGTTATTTGTTTCCGAAAGGTCGTCAGCCGCCCACGCTTGTTCGGTGTTGCCGAATAGACCGGCAAGACCGAGCGTAAGGCAACAGGTTGTGTGAATGCGCAGGTAGCATCCTCCCGTAAGTGAATGATGAGCAATGGACCGTCTTGATAATGCTCTCACCGCACATGTTTCTCACCGCGACGGCCTGTGCTGGTATACCGTTCACCGTGGCAAGAGTTGCGCCCTCATGCGCAATCTAAGAATTTGATAAACTCCCACATAAGTGTTTCATGTGGGAGAGTGGAGACTGCATTCCCGTAGCCATTCACGAACGAATGTCCCTAGGGGCTGTTCACACTACCGTAAGCCCTCCACGATCAAGGCGAAGTTGATGA
>CABVRZ010000025.1 GCA_902500775.1 uncultured Nitrospira sp. | reverse complement strand
TTGTGGGATCGAGCGGCCCGGCACTCCCCAAGGGGTGCCGGGCCGTGTCGTTTCTAAACTGGTTCTGGGTTAGACTATTGAATGGTGGCGTGGCAAAGAGGGATGTGGAAAGAGGAGAGGGCTGATGTCTACCGAACAAGTTTGTCCCCGCTGTAGTGCTGAGAATGTTCAACGAGTGGGTGATATCTTCCGAACGACGGTTTCAGAAAAGGCTCTGAAGGATCTCCCAAAAGCATTGTACCCGCCGCGGGCACCCTGGGCCTATCTGCAGGGATTTCTGCTTGGTATTCCGGCGAATGCCGCAGTCATGCTCAGCATGGGTCCTCCACAAGGATCAGAATCGCAGATGGCGGTTGCAGAATTGACCTCATCGCTTGCGTTTCTTGGGGTGTGGGTGGGCTATGGGAGATTGAAGACGAAAAACCATGCTAAGAAACTGGATGAATGGAAGGAGACGGTGGCATCAAAATTTCTTTGCCACAAATGTAACCATTCGTTTGAAGGCTAATCGGGCTAGCGTCTTTTCACCTTCGAGTGAAGGACGAAGAGCCAGTGCCACACTGAAAGTTGTGTGTCACGGAGAGACTCTTTGTCGGCCAAGAACGATAGAGGCCAGAAGGTCTGGTTAGCGGCTTAACCTAGCGATGATGATCTGTGGAAGAGTGTCGTTGGTCGCGTAAACCACAATCTGCTTTTGTTTAGAGTGAGTTAACGGGGAGGTGAGGGTACGGCGCTGGCCGGACTTGTGTCACCGTAGTTTCCTCCAGCTAGCTAAGAGCAGGTGGTGTCCCCAATCGGAATGTGAGCCTCGCAGGCTCATCTGATCATCCCGTTTGGGGAGAACTTCCGGCCCGCGCCGCGTAGTCCCATCAAAGAGCACATTCGGAACGGTCTGGGCCGGAGATCCTTTTGGCGGTTCGAATCAGTGCGAGCTGCTTACCAGCGATCGCGCTTTCCACCACGGCCACCGCCGCCGCCACCGAAACCACCTCCGCCGCCGCCAGAACGCTCCATAGGTTTGGCTTCATTAACCGTGAGCGTGCGCCCACCCATCTCCGAGCCGTGGAGCGCCGTGATTGCCGCTGCTGCCTCAGAATCTGAGGACATCTCCACGAAGCCAAATCCACGCGACTGTCCCGTGAACTTATCAGAGATGATCTTTGCCGAGGCCACCGTGCCATGTGCCCCGAATGTGTCAGACAATTGCTGCTCGGTTACCGAATACGGCAACCCACCGACGTAAAGCTTTGAACCCATCTTGGGCTCCTCCTGTGATGATGATATTGTCCATGACGCGAGAGGGTATCGTAAAAGGAAGGCGCGACCCAAGGATGGTCCGGTGTAACGGGGCTCAGGCTCGACGTCCAATCACAGTCTCGGCAGGCACAACATCGATAATAGGCCGTCTTCCGCTTGTTTCATGCGAGGCCTGGCGCGATGAAACAGATATAGTATATCAAGATACGACGGCAATAGATAGCGTTCCTTATGGCGAGGGCTTTCAGTGACTCCTCGGAGGTGAACAGCAGTCAAGCAGGCCTCCGGTCAGGCCTGATGACACGGGATGAGTGACGACTTTCTAGCTGAAAATGAAGCTTTCCAGGCTACACCGGTGAGGAAGCTGAACGGCGAGAAGTTCTACAACTTTGAAGGGAGCCTGCTGAAAATTCTGGTGTCCCCAATCGGAATGTGAACCTTTCAATGTCGTCGGTGGCCCGCCTGATCATTCCGTTTACAGGGGAAATGAGGATAGCGGCTTGAACTAATTCTGTGAAGATTCATAGAATCAATTATGCTGTGAACTTTGAGAAAATATTGTCTATAAGAACTTCAATGTGTGCTGACACCGTGTGCTCTCCCACGACAAGAGAGTTTGGATGACCACAGCCGTTTCTTAGCTTCAGACGACTTTCCAGTTCCTGTCTTACACTCTTCCCAATAATGGAGATATCTTGGAGAACCAGCAGGAAATCCGTTTCCTTCAATAGAGCTAGATCATCTGACGTTTTTGCGGATTTCCACTTTGTAAAGCGAGCGGATGCTGCGGTATTGAATTCTAGAAGCTTATTAGAGACTACATGCTGGTAAAGTATGGACACAGCACCTACCCAAGAAAGCACTACAGCTGCTCTGTAAAGTTTGTAATCGAAGCACAGAACGGCTTCCTCTACAAAACTGCGTGCTTCTAAATGGACGATTTTGTGCAAGGCATCTCTGAGCTTAACCGCTGCTTGAAGAGGAGCAACTGTATTAGATAAATGGCTTGTTAGTTTCCTCGCGTGATCGATTCCAGGTTGGGTCAACTCCCAACCGTCACCGGTACGAACGGCTTTCCCCTTGGAAGCGCTCAGAAGACTAGAAATGTTCCATGTTTTAATACTATGAATTCCGCCTGCACGAGCAAGGTCCTTAATGGCACTTACAGATTTTGGGTGTTGCGGGTCTATCAGGAGGCAGATTAACAGTCTGTCTGTCTTTGATAGGCCTGCCTGATGCAGTGCGTCTTTAAGGTGAGGTCTAGTTAGCAAGTTTAGCTTTTAACTCTGCTTTAGCACTGGGAACTAATGAATAAACACCTTTGGACTGTTCATTAAACTTTTTGTCCTTTACGAGTGTTAAAAGTGATTTTGAGAGGTTCGCCCCATATGAGGCTTTGTAAAAACCTGTAGCGGATTGCATTTCCTTCAATATTTCTTTTCTTGTGAAGGTTCCCTGGCCATGCACGACCCCCAGCTTGATCCCTGCTGCAAGTGTCAAATCAGAGCCACTCTGGACACTTAGTTTTCCGGCAATTGTAGTAGTGGACATTTTTAGTCCTGATCCATTGTCGAGCTCATCTTCCTCCGAAGCTTCTCCGACATTGTTCAAGCGCTCCCTCTCGTTGTGGAGTCCACTTTGTTTGTAAAGATCCGATACGGCGGTGAGTAGGGCAGGCAATTCCGCTTTTAGGAATTCTTCGCTACCGTCATAATCAACCTCTACCAACCCCATTTTGATATGAAATTTGGTCGTCATCTTCACCCCCATCTAATCCCAATTGGCTAGTGCGACGATATTAGCAGAGATTGCACTGATACCCCAGGGGAATGATAATTCTGGTTGAGCGCGCAATGGCTGACCACGGAACCAATTCCAGGAGTAGGTGCATATGTACCTAGTAGATAGGGCCGCTTACGCCATCACGGAATGCCGGATTCCTGTTGCCAGGTTTGGTACGATCTACTATAAGTAGGATTAAGGGGGGAGGTTGATACTGTCCCCCTAAAATCTTCTCTTAGCTTCAAATGAATTCAGTTGCAGGTCACGTAGTCAAGCAGTTGTTCTGCACTTTCTTACGCTGCGTTAGAACATTATCTACATGGTAGACCAGTAATGCAGAGGTGACGCATGATAGCCGAAGAAGAACAATGTATTGGACCTCAACGATCTCGGGCTTTCCCCAACGATATAGAGCTTGAGTTATATTTCCCACGACGAATTCAAACAATAGAACAAAAGGTCATCTACACCCTATGGAGAGAGGGTGCCCAATCCTATTCCAATCTACGTTTGCTCACAGGTGTTCCCGAGCAAGACTTGGACGAAGTTCTAGAGCGACTTCAACGGGAAGGGCGAATATCAGCTGGTCAATTCAGAAGGGCTGGCCGAAGCCAGGACCGATGGGAGTATACAGTATTTGCACTAGTGCCTAAGAAGGTTAGCTGCTTTTGACCGATCCCTTGCCATTTCTAGATCAGCCAGTCTTTCCATTTATAAGTATAGTTTGGAGTGACTATGTTATTATAATGGCGTGTACTGCGCTGTCTTCGATTTGTTCCGCCTTATCTGCAAGATATTCACTTACAGAAGTCCCTTGGCTTCGGTTTCTTAGAAACCCAGATTCCCTTGGAGGGTGGCCAAGCATCCGACGCCATGCGTGGTGGGTTTTTGTTTGGGTCCTCGCCTCGTGCGCAGTGTCTACCCTTCTCATCTGCACAATCCAGCTAGGGGGAATCCCTTTGGCAAAGAAGTTCTATAATTATGTTTACCACGAAGACGCACCAGGTTTGGGAGAGATTCACCTGCTTGGTTTGATACTGATTACGGTCGTAGGACATTTTCTTCTCACCAGGAGGACTTATCATTATGTTCGTAAACAACAAGAGGCGTTGCCCATAGAATACATCACTGGTGAATCAACATCGGGTACTAGCGTTCGAAGGAGAACTCTGACAGATCTTGGTAAGCTCCTGTATTACCTTGTTCCTAGCATGCTGGCCCCAATATATAAACATTTCTACCAGTCCACGGGCCCAATTATTGATGGTTGTGCTTACCTTCTCGTGGTTAAATATACTGAGAATATGCTGGTTAGTTTTTATAAACATCACCGACACACACATCACAAAGATTCTGATCTTCTAACTCTTAATCAAGATGTTGATGGAAGTAGCCAAATTTACAAGCCCCACATCATCGCTACTGGTCTAATACGTCTATATGGGTTTGGTGGTGCTGAGCAGCACATAAATCAGTATAAAGAGTTTCTCCGGAAAAAAGGGACACGGGTCAATGAAGAGACGCAGAGCAAGAAGCAAAGGGTAGCGCGCCACCGTTTGCTTAACGAACTAGTTTGCCGTATTGCCTGGGAGTCGGGATCAGGAGTTGGTAGGGTAGTCCAGATCTCTGAAAATGGAAGTGGAGCCTATGTTACTCATTCCCTCGAGACCATGACCTTCTCTAAGAACCAACAGATATGCTTGACTCTTGAAGACATTACGATTACTGGCACATCAGTCCATGCCTCCTCCCCTGATGGCGAAGAACATACAAACGGAGATAGCTATGCGGTTGGCCTACATATTAGAAGAATAGAGGATCAATCTCGCTTTGCAGCGGTCGTTGACGCTCGTCGAAAGTAGTGTTGGATCATCCCGCAATACGTAGCCCGTTGTTTTCCTGCCAAGATCACTCGGACCCAGACCAAGAACTCCTCCGGCGGTCCAGCCCTTTCAGGAGTTGACTGAGGACCTCGCTTGGTACCATTAGACAGCGACTCTTGTATTCTGTGAGCTTGCCTGACCATCATGCCCAGCCTGTGTGTTCCGCTTTCCTTGCACTCAGCACATATGTACATCCCCTCCGCCCCCAGCATACGATAGCCCCACGTCCTTGCTTGTGACGTGGAGACCCAAGCGCGGGGCTAATCCCCTCGCGCCTGCGACCGGCACCTCACCGGTCGCGGGGTCTTTCTCTTCCTCACCGAGGACCTGTGGAGGACAGGGGCGATGCCGATCACCCTGACAACTGTGTCTCACACCACACCTGACGCCCGTGGTCTGCGTCCATGAGATAGGCCAGCAGAGGGTGCACAACAGAGGAGCCATGCCATGAGTGAGAACTTCCTCGCTGAAGAAGAGAGCTTTTCGGCTACAGCGATGATGAGGAGAGACGGAGAGAAGCGTTATTCGTTTGAGAGAGAAGCTGCAGTGAATGGATTTTTCAATGGGTTAGCGTGCATTGAAAGGTTTGGTGTCCCCAACGGGATTTGAACCCGTGTTACTGCCTTGAAAGGGCAATGTCCTAGGCCAGGCTAGACGATGGGGACGTGACCGCAAGGGCCAGGAGAAATGGATACCACATTCAGAGCGGTGCTGTCACTAGCCCACATTGTTCATGAACGCGTCTACTGCAATCGCGGATTCGTGGCTAGGACAGGCCTTCGGCGGGTAGGCTGGCCCCTTGTGACCTCGACGTACTGTTTCAAGTACGCCTTGATCCCTCGGAACTCCGCGTACCGGTCTCGCAATGCGACCGCGCGATTTCGTGACGAACCGTCATGAGTTATGTTGGTGTGGAGAGGTAGCCCTCGTGTGGTGTATGGCGTGGTAGAGGTGACCTACCTGTAGGTGAGGGTGAGAGTACGTGAATTTTCATTCACGCGAGGGATTATAGGGCGGTAGGTCTTCTTCCATGGCAGCGAGGGCGCGGTGGTCTTGGTCCTTGCGGGAGAGAATCGGTTGCGTCACCGGCCAGGAAATTCCGACAGCTGGATCATTCCAGAGTACCCCGCGATCATCTTTGGGGGAATAATAGGCCGTGCATTTGTAGAGGAAACAAGCCGTCTCGCTGGTGACGCAAAAGCCATGGGCACATCCAGGGGGAATGTACACTTGCTGAAGGGTTGAGCCGGACAACACCATCCCATACCACTGGCCGAATGTCGGCGAGCCTTTTCGTATATCAAGAATCACATCGTACACCGTACCCTCAAGGGCCATGACAAGCTTTCCTTGAGCATTGGGGTGTTGGAAGTGAAGGCCTCGTAGGGTATTGCGAATGGATCGGGAGTAGTTATCCTGGACGAAGCGTTCCGTAATACCCATGTCACGGTATCGCTGCTCATGATAGGTTTCTGCAAAAGAGCCTCGATGATCAGTCAGGACAGACGGCGCAAGTATGAGGACGCCTGGAATGCCGATGGAAGTGACGCGCATGGGCCCTATCTATTCCGGCTTAGGAGGCTGTCCAGGCTGGTGGTGCGGTGAAGGATCGACGCCTCGAGTTGTATCGGGGTACAATTCTCCAAATCGGTCTACCAATGGCAATGCCTCCGGTGTGCTGTTCATGCTCGGGGCACTGACAGGATGGTCCCAGACCAAGGTGGAGATATTGGCTTCCTGGAGCAACGACCGGATCGTAGACGCACAGGCCTCGAGTGTGAGTTCAGTTCCCCCACGGAGATCAAGCACGCGCTCTTGAGGGTTGGTCGGGGGTGGCTCGGTATGAAGTAGTCTCCAACAGCGGTCGAAAATTGTTTGGCGAAGCTCTTGGGAGACATTGATCGTCGTCAGATCCGCGGTACAAAGCGCTGACACGAATAAGACAAACTGGAGCTCAGGCATTTCCGGATGGTTAACATTGAGAGAAGGCATCGAGACATTATCCGTGTTGATGCCTAGCGAGTCAACGGTTCGGATCCGTTGTGCATGCCTTGTGGCGATCGATAAGGGGAGTAGAGGAAATGGTGACGATTGTGTTGACGGGACAACTCCAAACCACGGATGGTGAATGTGATCTGGCCTGTGATATCGATCAGACCGTATCCGTTCGCCAATTGATTCAACGGCAAGGTATTCGGTTGCGCCATTTACTACAGCTGTTACGGGAGAAAAAAGTGCTGGTTACCATCAATAAGCGAATCGCGAGCGAAGATTCACTTGTTCAGGACGGAGATGCCATTCGTCTCATAGGCCACGACGGGATGGGCGGGAACGGGCTTGGACCGATGCATCTGTAGGGGGCAGGAGATCTCAAGAAAACGGGGGGATCGAAGCGGTGTAGGTTTCGATCCCCCCATGAAACGGAGCGAGTTACAGCGGATGACCCGGTTAGCTGTAGATCAAGCGCTGCAGTAAGCCAGGACAGGAGTTCGTGTTATTTCTTGCCGAGAATCGCGTCCTTGGCTGCCTTCGCTACTCGGAATTTCACAACGCGCTTTGCGGGGATCTTGATCTCTTCGCCGGTTTGCGGATTACGCCCGATCCGCGCTTTCCGGTTGGCCAGCTTGAGTTTGCCGATACCCGGGACAGTGAAGACATTCTTGGCTTCACGATACGCTAAGGCTGCCAGATCATCAAGAATCTGGACGGCCCCTTTCTTCGTGATGCCAGCTTTCCCGGCGAGATAGTCAGCAATCTGAGACTTGGTCATTGATTTTGCCATTCGTAAACCTCCTTGAGGGTAAGGAATGAAAGAAACTTATGCTTCGTGTGACGCGCCTCGCACTGAAACATTCTGCAGAGAAGTTGGGAATGCCTGAATGTTCATTCGTGCTCGCCTCGTGAAAGTCCGCGAGAGTGTAGCCAAGAGGCGAAGGAGTGTCAACGAGAAAAACGCGCGACTGGCGCGATGAAATGCGTACAAGGCCTCTTGCGCATCCTGCAAATGGAAGGGTACAGTAGGGCTAGATGGATGGCACGGATAGCGTAAACGGCTCTTGACCAAGGATCAGATAAGATGGGTAAAGACCTTCCTATAATCTCCGTAGGTACACCAGAAGTTCCATCGGAACAGTCTGACAACTTTGTCTATTCTCGAGTCTTCTGCCAAAAGGAAAACTCACCTCCCCTCGGCCTGTTGATGGAGTTTCTCCGGTCTCGTGGCCAAGATCCGATTCTCCCCAGCACCGTTGAGTCTGGAATGCTGCAGGAGTGGGCTTGGGTTCAAGTCGCATTGGGCTATCACCGGGATCGGAAGCCCATCCAGGTCTTCTGCGTACGCGATCGCGGTAGCTATCGAGATGTCTATGAGCAAGAGAAGCAAGAATTCTTAGATTTACTCACGGCCTATGCCGATGTGGAAGCCCAGTTAGCGTTGGAATATGTAAGCCGGTGCAGATTTATTTTGACGACTCGTATGGTTGAACAGGATGTCAGCGACGAAGGCTATGATTTCAACGGATGGATACTCGAGTTCTACCAAGAGCAGTGCAACGGCATCGTGCAAATTGATCGGCAGGGGTTCTATTCTCCAAAGGGAGAATTAATTGTCGATCTGTCAAATCCTACCGAGAGTTGATGTGGTGCAGGCGCTGAGTGGCCGATCCTCCTCACTCTTCGAGCAAACGGCACGATGGTTTGACCGTTCGAACGCTGCCATGTTGGGCCAACTGCCATGCCGGCAAGGCTGCGCCCACTGTTGTGTGGGAATTTTCCCAGTCACACTTCTTGATGAACAGGTTATCCAACTCGGGCTGAAGACTCTTTCCGACCCCAACCGGAAGCGAATTCTGGAGGCTGCGGTCGCCCAGGTCGCGCAACTGACGACGGTGGCTCCACAGTTGCTCACAAATCGGTTCATCGGTCACTGGGCAGAGCCAGAATGTGACCGGGTGATCGAACGATTTTCTGCTTGGCCTTGCCCTGCATTGGAGAATGACGGAAGGTGTGCGCTCTATCAGTTTCGGCCGCTCGTCTGTCGATCCATGGGGATTCCCTCGGATGACAAGGGTTGTGTCAATGGTGCCTGTTCCGTACAAACAGCGGTTCCACTGATCCGACTCTCGAGTGCTCTTCGCGAAGAGGAGAATCGTCTTGCTGCACTGGAAGCGGAACAACTGGAGTCGTTGCGCCTTCAGCAAGGAGCCGAAGGTGAAGAGATACTCCTCCCCTTCGCATTCGTACCGGAGAGATCGTCTTAGTCGGCCTAGACACCATATTTCTTGCTATGCTAAGGTGACGAGCCTTGGTTACGGGAGCGCCTGTAGCTCAGCTGGATAGAGCATCAGCCTCCGGAGCTGAGGGCCACAGGTTCAAATCCTGTCAGGCGCACCAAACCGCCTCTTGTGGTCGCAGCGACAATTCAATACCCGGTGGGGCCGTTAGCTCAGTTGGTAGAGCAGCTGACTCTTAATCAGCGGGCCGTAGGTTCGACCCCTACACGGCCCACCAAACCTCTTTCATCCCGCCAGCTATTTATTCCCTTATCGTGACTGTTCGCAGGTAGAAAACTCTCTCTGTGGATGGTGTCTTTTCCTCACGGCGTTGTTTTAGACGACGACCGGCACCCGCCGCGGCTGAAGCCTCATTTTGATGCCGCCTTTTGGCCGTAAGGTCACCATGAGGTAGGGCTCAACGTGGTCTTGTGCAAGTTGGGGGTCGTAGCGCTCGCCGATTAAGGCCAGCAAGAGCGGTCCTTCGACAGACGCAAAATGGAGTCCCACGCAGGTGCGCGGTCCTGCGCCAAATGGCATGTACGCGTAGCGAGAACGTGGGCGCTCACCATCCAGCCATCGCTCCGGCCGAAAGTGATCAGGGTCCGTCCAAAAATCTTGGTGTCGATGCAGATTGTATGTGCCGACCAAGACGAAGACGCCTTCCGGCAGTGATAACCCACCGACTATCGTGTTCGTCGCCGCTTTACGGTGGACAGCCGGAACAGGTGGATAGAGGCGGAGTGATTCCTCGAAGATCGCGCGTGTGTAGGGGAGATGCTCAAGGTCCTCGGCGGTGGGGGTTCGCCCCTGGAGCACGCGATCCACTTCCTCATGAAACCGCGCCTTCGCTTCGTGATGAGTTGCTAAGAGATACCAGGTCCAGGCGAGTGCGTTCGCCGTGGTCTCGTGACCCGCGGCAAAGATGGTCAATGTTTCGTCGCGCAACTCTTGGTCACTCAGTCCCTCACCGGTTTCTTCGTCTCGAGCGTGAAGTAGCAGATCGAGCAGATCATCATGGTGCGCGCCACTCTGGCGCCGTTCAGCGAGCAAGCCGTACATGAGGCCATCCATGAACTGCATCACCGACCGAAACTCGCGGTTGCGTGCGGTCGGCACCCACAAGGGGAGGGAGAGAGGATTACTGAACGAGTCAAAGGCGTACTTGATGCTCACTTGCAGCGCATGGCTGATTCGGTCGGTGTGTTGCGCCATGCTGGTGGTGAACATCGTTTGCGAGATCACTTCTAGGGCGAGCTGCATCATTTCTGCGGCGATGTCGATCGTGTCCCCTTCTCGGTCTTTCCACATTGCCAGGCGTTGCTCGCCCACCTGCGCCATACGATCAGCCATCGCGGCCATTCGTGAACGGTGGAAGATCGGCTGGATGATGCGGCGATGTCGTTTCCACAGCTCACCCGAACTGGTCACCAAACCATTACCCAGCACCAGAGCAAGACCATGTGGCTTCTGAGGGTTGTAGACCTTCACAAAACGGTCGGATTGTTTGACGAGGATCTCTTCGGCGAGGTCGGGATGGCTGAATAGATAGAATGTCTTTGGGCCAAGCCGAAAGCGGAGCGCATCACCATGCTGACGCCACCAGGCCGAGAGAGACTTCAATGGATGCTGCCTGAATGCCCTGAGGTGTCCCAGCAAGGGCACCGCGCCTGGTACATCGACTAATCCGAAGGAGTGAGGGGAATCAGGCATGAGAACTCGGACCCTAGCACACTGGGGTATGGGCATCAAATATGCTGGGCCCTCGTCTGGGTGAGAAAACTAAAAGGCCACTTGGTCCTCTCCGAAGTCGACTCTGTATCTACGACGTACGGAGTGCATGAATAATTTCCGAATGGAGTCCTTGAGGCCATAGGGGTTCCACCAGCAGTGTGATTCGCGGTACAGTGTCCTAAGGCTTTTGAGCATCCTACTCCGAGCAGTAAGACTTATGGCTGACTCTACACGCACCTCCTCATTTGAAAAAGGGGACCTCTGGACGAAGGACCTGACAACTATGTCGTGGGCCAGGCGCTTAGTCACACAAGTGATCAGGTTAGCCACGGCTGTGGGCATGGAGTTCAGACACCGCCTACTGGATGCGCGCGCCGCAGGTCTCGTCTTCACGACGTTGCTGTCATTGGTCCCGTTTCTTGCCGTGACGTTCTCTGTACTCAAAGCCTTTGATGTCCACCACGTGATCGAACCGATGCTGGCTCAGTTGCTGGAACCGCTGGGCTCGAAGAGTCACGAGGTTACGGCCACAATTGTTCGGTTTGTGGATAACATCAAGATCAGTGTCTTGGGGGTTGCCGGCGTTGCCGGTCTCTTTTATACGACCTACTCGCTAATCGATAAGATCGAACAAGCCTTGAACGTCATTTGGCAGGTCAAGCAGGGGCGTACGTGGGAACGGAAGTTTGCCGACTATCTCAGTGCGGTTCTCGTGGGGCCGGTACTCGTTATGAGCGCATTTGGCTTGTTGGCGTCACTACAAAGCCACACGCTGGTCCAGTATCTCTCGCAAATGGAGCCGTTTGGCACGTTGTTGGTGTGGTGCGGAGACATCATTCCCTTCGTCATGCTCTGTGCGCTGTTCACGTTTTTCTATAAGTTCATTCCCAATACCTATGTCGAGGTGCGCTCAGCTGTAATTGGTGGCGTCTCGGCGGCCATTCTGTGGATCATCGCTGGGGAGGCGTTTGCGAAATTTGTGGTTGCCTCGGCCAACTATAGTGCGATCTATTCGAGTTTTGCCGTGCTCATCCTGTTCCTCCTGTGGCTCTATACCGGGTGGATGATTGTATTAATCGGTGCGCAGCTCTCCTTTTTCTATCAATACCCTACCGCCTATTTGTCGCGTCTGCTCTGGGATCAAGGCACGTATCTCTTCCGTGAGCAATTGGCCCTGAAAGTCTTGCGAGTCTTGGGCCATCACTATCTCAAGGGGGATCGTCCACTGAAGCTACCGGAGCTCTCGAGCGAATTGAATATGCCCTTGTCGCTGGTGGAAGCGGAGGTCGAGCGTCTCGTGACAAATGGGTTCGTGGGCCGACTTCAAGAGCCTGAAGGGTTCAGCCTCATTAAGTCACCGGACTTGATCTTTGTGCAGGAGGTACTGAATTCGGTGCGCAATGGCACCCCGCCGTGGATCGTGCCCCACCTCGAGACAAGCGATCCGGTGTCGGCACTCTTACGCCGTCGCGATCAGGCAGTAGAGCGAGCATTAGCTGGAGAAACGATCTCGTCACTCCTACAAGACCGCCCACCGTCTCAGTCCACTGAATCTTAACGAATCGCGAGTGAGGCCTCTCTCCGGCGAGGCGTTTCTAGAGCTGCGTTGCTCGTAGTATTCTGATTGGCCTGAAGCACAAGGGCGGGATCCTGATGGATTATTGGTTCTGACCGAATGAGCGCACATAGAGCAGCACCTGCCAGGCTTCTTCCTCAGTAAGGATCAGTGGGATAAACGGCGCCATCGCCGTACCGTTGCTGCCGTTTTTCAAAATCCAGAAGAGTTCGCCATCTGTTCTGGCTGTTTGCCAATCCCTGTCCGTGAAGTTGCGCGGCAAGGGACCCTTAAGCGTTCCCGGCTCAATGTCCCCTCCGAGTCCCTTACCGTCTCGTCCATGGCAGGTGACGCAGAAAGCTTTCCCCTGGAAGAGCAGCTTGCCTTTCTCAATGGATTCTAGCGTTGGCGGGATGGGATTCTTCCAAGTTTTGGCCTGCTCGATTTGATCGGCTGGGACTCGTGGTTTGAGCACCACGTCATCGGCTCCAAGAGCAGGGCTCGTCCAAGAGACGAGAGCGAGGACTCCGGCAATCGTAGTTGGCAGAGCAAATAGACTGATTGTTGGAAGCATATTTCCTCTCTGGTCCGCCGGGAGGCGATTGAAACGATGCTTCCCGGCGGCTTGAAGCCAACGTGTAGCTACTTACTTGTCGGAATACCCTGGGAACTTATGCCCGAGGGACTGTGGAAAAGTCACGGTGCCATCCGGGAATTCTTGACCGTGTTGCCAAAGCTGATAGATGACGCCGTCTGTCCCGGCAGCAGCTTCGGCTATCTTGGCAGCTTGGTCAGGGGGCACGCCGAGCACTTGGACCCGACCTGTTGCGATTTCTACCTTGTGATCATGGAAATGACGGTGCCACTGAATAGCCGGGAGCTTCCGGGTGAGGTCTTTAGCGACGAAGTATTCAATGGCGACCAGCGGTGCTTTAGGATCAGTAGACTCAAACAGGAGACATTGGAGGATCTTATCGGAGATACCCTTACAATAGTGGTGAAACGGTCCTCCTGGGGTTCCGTCCGGCATCATATGGGGAGCCTGGACATGGATATCATATCCAACTGCCGGACTGGCAGGTTCTGCGCTGACGGCTTTTTGCGCGGCGACGCTGCTACATCCAACGGCAGCGATGGCGACAATGACTAAGAGTCCTTTTCTCATGGGAATACCCCTTCCTCAGTTTGAGGAGTTCTCTCCTAGCCCATCTAGGCATAGAACGACCTCAGTAATCGATGGCGTATTAGAGAGTGTTGTGTAGAAAAGGATTCAAATAGATGCCAGAAAAAGAGCCGCCTCACCACAGAGTCGGGGTGGCGCACATTTAGGATGGCAGAATCGGCGAGGGCGGCGAGTCGGCTTTGGTCGGAGTAATGAGCTGATGTGCCTGGGGGAGAATCTTTCCCTGAGCGTCCATCATCTCAAACATCAAACAACATTTCAGCCGTCCGCAGACACCCAGGAGGCGTGGATCATCTATCGGCAGGTCCATTTTCTTTGCCTGCTTGGCTGTAACCGGCTTCACATCGGTGAGGAACGACGCACAACATAACACCAGACCACAGGTATCGATTCCACCCAGACGTCTGGCCTCTTCACGAACTCCGACCTGCCGCATTTCGATTCGACCGCCAAACCGCCGGGCAAGGTCACGCACGAGCTCTCGAAAATCAACGCGTTCGTCTGCCGTATAGACAAAGGTGAGTTGCCGGCGATCCATTGCTCCATAGACCTCAACCAGCTTAAGGCGGATGTTGAGATGGGCGGCTCTCGCCTTGCAGTAGGTGGTAGCCTCTTCGGAAAGGTGCTCCAGCCGAGGAATGAGTTCAGCTTCCTCGGAGTCCGGTTTGCGCAAGATTGACTTCATGGCCCGCATGGGTGGAGTAAAAGGGGCTGAGTAGGGCTCAGTATAGACCATCCCGTAGGTTACCTCGCCGTCAGCCTCGAGGAGGACGGGGTCACCATGTGACAATGGTAGTCCATTGGACCCTAGCTTCTTGACCTCACCGCGGTTCCTAATTTTGACGCCAACCAGCTGTACCCATGTGGGCCAGGGGGTCAATAGGTCTTGGTGCGTGGCGGATTCCATATGCTGATCATACACAATTCTCTCGCATGGTGAAAAGAGTTGAAGACGCGCGGAAGATAAAAGTTTCAGCCACGTCTTTTTGTGTAATGGTCGCATAACCAGTTAATAGTAAAGAAGAAAAATACTACTACTCCTGTTGCTTGCTTGTGGTAGGCTAATCCACGAGGAGGAAAAAGAAGGAGTGACCCATGGGGACTATGCTAAAAGAGCGGAGGAAGATGCTCCGTATTCCCAATCAGGTTGTTCTGCCGTTTGGTTATCGAATAGCGGTTCGGCAGCTATCGGATGCGGAGATGGACAAACGAGATCCTAATGCTGATGGGATCTGGGACGATGACACAAAAACAATTTATGTGCGAAAACGGCTTCCTGTGACTCGCCGCCGGTACATCCTCGCCCACGAGCTTGGCCATGCATGGCTAGACTGGCAACATCGATATATGGACGATGGGAAAGCCAGTATCTGACTCGTTCACCGATCAACCTTCGGCCAATCGCAAGATGTGCTTCCATTCCTCTGACGTTACTGGCTGAACGGAAAGCCGAGAGCCTTTCTTCAACAGGACCATGCTCTTGAGTGTAGAATCTCTTCGTAAGTTGTCCAATGCCAATGGTTTGGGAAATGCCCTGACATATTTGATGTCGACCATATCCCATCTTGGTGCGAAGGGCTTGCTATCCGGGTCGTAATGTTTGTCCTTCTTATCGAATTGTGTGGAGTCAGGATAGGCGGTTGTGACGACTTCTGCGATACCAACGATTGCGGGAGGATCCGCATTACTATGGTAAAACAGTACCTGATCACCAACCATCATCGTGCGCATAAAATTGCGCGCTTGATAATTGCGAACCCCATCCCAACAGGTGGTCTGCCTCGGGGATCGTGTGAGGTCGTTGATCGAGAACGTAGAAGGCTCTGATTTCATCAGCCAATACTTTTTTGAAACCATTCGTCACGCTCCCTTCTTCTAGAGCAATACTGTGAGCCGTTAATCACGGCGTGAGTAGCTCTGTCTCACAGGATCAACTCCCTTCCCGTGAGCGGGAATCGATAAAATCGATCAGAGCGTGGTAGGTCAGTTCCCTTATTCTCGCTTTTCCGGGGTTCTGGCTGTCAAGATTGTTCTCGAGCCAAACACGATCCGAGATTAGAGTGAGAGCCTCGTCACAGAGATGCCACATGTCATGGAGGAAAGTATTTGGCAAGCCCACCTGTACCCCTTCCGACTCGATGCGATCATCGAGCAAGGCTAGCAGATCAGACAGCGCCTGATCTGGTCGGTAGGGATGGGGAGTAAAGCCAAATTGTTCGTGGGAATGCATCTCTTGCTCAGCCTGATCGACTAAGTCGCGCATGTACGTTTTGAGCAAGCCAATGACATGACCGGAAAACCATTTCGGCGATTCCATGCGCCATTATCGAGCTTCTGCCAATAGGGAGCAAGGTGATCGATTATGGATGTGGGCTAGCCGAGGAGTCTGCTGGGAAGGATGACCATGCGTGTATTTGGAAGAGATCCGTGGCGGTTGGGCGGGGGTACACCTCGCTGACTCGGTATGAGTGACGATCTCTCATTGGCTATCTCATGGACGGCAGGGTCGGTGTACCCGCGCATTGCAAACTTTACGCCTTTTCTTTATACACGCAAGACCCAAAGATGGCCTTATATGGAAGTCCATTTGGGGTACGGGCATTGAGCCGGTAGGATCTGTTGTGCCTGACGAGGACAATCTGATGGTTTCATGAAGCCCCCGGTGCATGGGTCTCATGCGCACCTGGGTCTTCTGTTGCGTGGCCAGACCACGGAACCAGAGCTCTTGATTCGCCGCACAGACGCATATTACTTTCTACGAGTGGGTGCATGAAGGAGACTGGTCCAATTCCAAGTTGGTTTTGTGGATGACTCCCCCAATCACTGAACGCTTCGAGATTTCGCTGAACACGTCTGTTGGCCAAATTACCACGGCCGTTGATGTGCCGACCGGGTTCGTTCCCATTACGTCCATCGTGCCGCTCATGAGACGGTTGGGGGAGGAGGCCCAAGCCCTGGATGTCGCACGGTTGGCGGAGCAGGGGAGGGTGCCTTCATGTCAAAAGGGTTGTGCTGCTTGCTGTCGCATGTTGGTTCCCCTGTCCGTACCGGAAGCGTTTGCAGTACACGACTGGGTTCGCTCCCGTCCTGCTGAGCAACAAGGTCGGATTGTTGCGCGGTTTGCTGAAGCAAAAGTGAGGTTGTTAGCCAAGGGGGTCTGGCAACAGCTTTCGGAGTTATGTGAGGTTTCTGATCATACAAGCGACGAAGTCGCTGACGAAGTGAATCATAGGTATTACGCGCTGCGGATGGCGTGCCCTTTCCTGGAAGAAGAAGCATGCACAATCTATGACGAACGCCCTGCCGCATGTCGTGAGTTGTTGGTTACGTCTCCAGCCGACCAATGTGATGATCTCATTGCAAACCCGGTAGAGACTGTTCCCACACCGATGCGGATAAGCACGGTCCTAGGCTTGCTATGGCAAGACTTGTCCTGTAGCTCAACGCGGTTGATTCCATTGCCACTGGCGTTGGATTGGGCGAAAAGTCATGCACGAGACAACGACCAAATGTGGAGGGGCACTCAGCTCTTCGACCAGGCTTTGGATAAGGCGTGGCGATTTTTAAGCCAGTCATTTTCAGATGGGGACAAGGCAGCTGGCGGCTGATCGTCCTATCCGTTGGTTTCCCCGTGAGAGGAGAGAAAGAAATGCAGAAACCTGTTGTCGTGTGTTTAGACTTGGAAGGTGTGCTTGTTCCTGAGATCTGGATTAATGTTGCGCGAAAGACGGGGATTGATGAGTTGAAGATCACCACCCGGGAGATGCCCGACTATGACCAACTCATGAAGCAACGGTTAGGGATTCTCGATCGACGTGGTGTGAAGATTGCGCAGATTCAAGATGTTATAGCCGAGATGGGTCCATTAGAGGGGGCTACGGCCTTCTTGGACTGGCTCAGGGAGCGTAGTCAGGTCATTATTTTATCCGACACCTTCTATCAGTTTGCCCAACCGCTCATGCGACTGCTGGGTTACCCCACGCTCTTCTGCAACCAACTTGACATTGACCCGGGGGGTCGGATTGTGAACTACCACATGCGAATGCAGAATCCGAAGAAGCGTGCAGTCGCCTCGCTGAAGGCCTTGAACTTCTTCACCATGGCTGCAGGGGATTCGTACAATGATCTTGGGATGTTAGGAGAAGCAGATAAAGGGTTTTTCTTCAGACCGCCTGACCATTTGCCGAAGGAATTCCCAGCGTTTCCAGTAAGCCAGACTTACGGGGAACTTCAGGAGTGGTTTCTCAAGGTTGGATGTTTCTCAGCTTGAAGAGGGGCCGGATCATTAGAGGAAGAGTGAGTCGGCCCCGTTCTTAATAATAGCTCATTACACTATCCCACCTCGTATGGATAACCCCATGTGCCCATGTCACAAGCTGTTGCGGCTATCTTGTGATGCATGCAGCCTGACAGGTTCTCAGAAGTTGATCCAGAGCTGGGCATAGGCCCAATCTTGACTCACGGCACGACGTCCCAAGTTATGGGAAATGTAGGGGCCGGGAAATAGGTGCCCATAGCCGCTTTGAAACGCAACCATGCCGTTCATGAAGAAATGGGTCCACACGAAGCTTACCTCATCGCCGATATGTGTGACGGTATTGTCAGGCCGTGAGAAGACATAGACTCCTTGACTCGCGCGATACCAGTTGTCTTTAGCATTGGCGATATGCAGGTTCGTGTACCACAGTTCGATATGGTCGTCCGGGGTCAGGCGTGCTTGGAAGTTCCCCGAGAAGCTCATCATGTTTTTCCACGCCATGACATCCATGTAGCCCATGTGAATGTGATTTGTGGGGAAGAAGTTTTCAAACGTGTTCGCGGTTTTGCAATCGCCATAGGCTCCGCTCGCTAAGGTGCAATTGGCACGACCATCGCCGGACGCGTAGTCAAAATTGAAGGCGATGCGAGGTTTACCAGGCAAGTCAAAGGCTGTGTATCCGATCCAGTTTCTAGTCGCCCAGGCATTGATGTGAAGGCACTTTCCCTCGCCGCCTGGATCACCGCATAGACTACTGGCACTGGCAGCAGTGTCTCCCATCTGTCCAAACTGATAGACGACCTCACTGGAAGCATCGAAATAACCCTTTTTCATGGCGACTCTGGTGCCCAGAGTGTGACGGGTCTGATTACCATGTTTTGGGGTGCCTAAGCCTTGTGAGGAGATGTCTCCTCCACCGAGATTACTTTTGTAGTAGACGTAGAATGGTTCAACGAGGAAACCTGGGACTGTCTTGATTTGGTTATACAAGATAATAAGATCCGCGTCACCGGCGGCATTTTTTGCTTGACCAGTTCCACCGATATTCGGTCCGCCGCTTCCAAGAGTGGAGCCCTGTAAGAGGTCGGTTTCTGCAGTGCGAAACCAGCCAAGGTGCGTATCCATGATGGTATTTGCGTACTGCAGCATCACGCCGTCAAATGACCATCCCGTGTTAGCCCAGTCAAAGTGACCGAAGAGGCTTTGATCTCCAAAGACGAGGTATTGCCGTCCGGCCTTGAGCCCCAATCCTTGAACGCCTGCAAAGTTGCGAATCAACATGTAGCCGGCACGGATTCCAAGGGTGCAAGCGGGACGTACGTTTGCTGGGCTAGATCCAACAAGGGTGGATCCACATGTATGAATGGCTGGATCTCCATTATTTCCTGCACCTCCCGCCCCAACTGGCGTTCCATTACCCCCCCAGGTTCTTGAATCGATGAATTCTAGGTAGAAATTGACATCGGGTGAAAGATCATACCCGATACCCAACCGAGTCATCTGTTGTACGAATTGGTCGTTGGCCTTACCAGGAAGGTTATTGGCTATAGGGCTGGGAGCATTACATTGGCCGGCCGCTCCTATGCCACCGCCAAAGCAGACGTTGGTTCGATACTCTGGTCGGACGCGCATGTCCGCTCGCATCCAGAGGTTTTTGAGGTCGAAATTTCGTCCGATCTTCGGATCGAATGGCTCATAGGCCTCTTTTTGAGGAATGCCCCGCCCGATGACGATCGGATTCGTGATTTTCTCTCCCGCTGGGAGCTGGAATGCAGCCTGTAGGGTGACAGGACCTGCAAGGAGACTCGCTAGTGTCAGACACTGTACAAATGCTCGTTTCCCGCATCCAAACGTCTTCGGTGTTCCCATGCTTTGTGGTTTCTCCATGATCTGCATTAGACAGGCAGGTGCCACCTCCATGCTCTCATCATCATGTGGTATTGGTTGCGGTCTCGAACGTCCTTGGGTTTGAGTGGCACACCCGAGGGGGAGAACAGCTTGGTCAGACTATACGACCATGGTCACGAAGCTTTTGATGAGGGCGAGCCTACGAGATGTCGGTGTGTCGGCTGTCTTTCTCCTTAATGTGGGTGATGAAATAGGTGGTGATCACATCCGGTCAAACAGGGCCAGACTTAGACAATGATGCGGGGTTCGTCTCTGACGGTTTTGGCTCGGCTGTGATTTCTTCTTCGGCCTCTTTTAGAGAGGCTTGAAGGTCTTGCTCCACCATTTTGACTTCCTGCTGAATCATGTTGAGCTCCGGCTCAACAGATTTGCGAAGATCTTCAGCCGTATCTTTAAAGCCCTTGATGGCCTTACCGACTTGACGACCGACTTCTGGGAGCTCTTTTGGTCCAAATAGAAGGAAGGCGATGATCAAAATGATGAGGATCTCGCTTGCGCCCAGTCCAAACATGGTTGGCTATTGTGGTAATGGTCCGAGACGGTAGCCCGTTATCTGTTCATCCGTCAGGTGGGTGGGCTCTTAGCTTTGTTTCACCTGACCGGGTTGCGTCGTCGCTGGCCGAGACGATGGTGTTGTTTCTGAATGGGTGGCGACCTGAGCAGAAGAGGCGGCCTGTGGCTCGCTCTGCGAAGGCTGTTCCCCTGGTGTCACATCAATCGCGTCGGCCTCATGCACGGATTTCTTAAAACCCTTGATGGCCTTGCCGAGCCCTTCTCCCAATTGAGGGAGCTTTCCTGCACCGAAAATGATCAGCACAATAATGAGAATCAGGAGGAGTTCCATCCAACCAAATGAGCCGAACATGATTCCCTCGGAAAAAAAGGACGATTCCCCTGCCTCTGACCTAATCGGGCCGGGAAACTACACACTTGTACCGGCTGAGGCTATCTGAAAATTCAGGGACAAGTCAAGATGAACGGTTTTGTTTAGGGTGCAGAGAATGATTGGATGATGCCACCGCCAAGAACATCGTCTCCATCATAGAAGACCGCGGACTGGCCAGGGCTGAGCGCTCGTTGGGGTTGATGGAATTGGACGTCTAGGTTTGAAGAGTTGATTGGTGTAACCGTGGCGAGTGTGGGGGGGGTTGCATAGCGTACTTTCACGTGAACGTTGGTGCTGTCTCTCAGGAAATTTGGGGCAAACATGTTGAGATCACCAACCGTGCATTGAGAGTGAAGTAACTCGTCACGTCCGACGACAATGGTATTGGTCGCGGGATGTACGTGATGCACGTAAAGGCGATGTCCTACAGCTATCCCAAGGCCGCGACGCTGGCCAGGCGTATAGAATGCGATCCCATCATGCTCACCAAGCTGCCGGCCATCTTGGTCAACAAAGACCCCATGTCTTTTCGCATCCGGTGCTTCTTTTTCGATGAAGGTTCGATAATCACCGTGGCTGACGAAGCAGATTTCCTGACTTTCTTTGAGTTCATCCACGGGTAGGCCCATTGCTTCCGCCTCTTTCCAGACCGCGGTTTTCTCGAGGCCGCCCAACGGAAAGCGGAGACGGGGTAACCACTCCGATCGTAGCCGATACAGAAAATAGGTTTGGTCTTTTCGGAGATCTGCCGACCGGGAGATGACCGGGAAGCCTCGCTGATCATGCAACCGAGCATAATGTCCAGTTGCTGCATAGTCGAATGACCGTTGAGTTGCGAGTTCGATGAGCGAATGGATCTTGACCCGTTCATTACAACGCACACAGGGGTTGGGGGTCGTACCAGTGGTATAGCCTTGTATGAAGTCGTCGATGACGGCATGACGAAATGTGTGTTGGGCATCGATCACTTCATGCGAGATGCCGAGAGTATTTGCTACATGTCGTGCGATTCCAACTTTGCAACAGCCGCGTTCTTGCCATTTCTTTGATGTGGCGACTGATTCGTCTTCATGTTCCCACACCTGAAGGGTCACACCATGGACATCGTAGCCTTGTCGGACGAGTAATGCCGCTGCGACAGAGCTATCGACTCCCCCGCTCATGCCAAGGAGAACAGACTTCCGAGCCATAAGGATGGTATTGTACCGAGGGTCGAGGGAAAGGGCTAGAGGGTGGTTGGGCGAGCCTTTCCCCGATAGGCTGTGGGGTCATGCACGGTTTTTATGGAGGAGTGTTCATCTACCCATTTATGGGCGCCCATGTCGCACATCCCATGGAAATGGGCCCCATCCTCAATGGAGATTCCAGGTGTACGAATATCTCCGATGAGGATACCGGGTTTTTGGATTTGAATTTTGGCAGTTGCCGTGATCGTCGCATGGACTTTGCCACTGGTAATCAGAATTCCGGCAGAGATGACACCTTTGACTACAGCTTGTTCTCCGATGATGAGCGTCCCGCTGGTATTGATTTCTCCTTCGACGCGACCATCAATGCGGATGGTTCCATCAAAGTTTACAATTCCCTTAAAATCGACCCCCTTGCTGAGGAAGGTAAAGTTTTCATCTGGAGCGGCGTCGGCCCCGTGTTTTTCTCCGATAGACCACATGAGCGCTCTCTGCTCCTTCTGACAGGGCTGAGTATAAGGTCGCGGTGCTTTCCGTAGACGAATGAATACATGCCGCCGCATCTGACGGGTGTTACTCGCTTGTCAGGCGATGCCACTTAGCTAGACGTGAGCCTCCGAACTGGTGGCTCGTTACCGGTCCCAAGGGCATGCAGTGGTGGCTCTTTGTGAACGGGGCGGGCCTGTTGTTCCATCTCCAAAGTGCCATTAAATAAGACGCCTTCTTCCATAGAGAGCATCGGGGTTGTGACTCCACCGTTGATCACGGCTGGTGCTCGCAACTTCATCTTTTCCCGTGCGGTGATATCGCCTGTGATCTTTCCCTTACACACAATGGTTCCGGCAGTGACTTTGGCATTGAGAACAGCCTCTTCCCCCACGAGGAGGACACCGTCCGTATGAAGTTCCCCCTCGAGCGTCCCATCAATTCGTACGGTTCCGTTATAGGAAATCATGCCCTTAAAAACGACCCCTTTACCAACAAAGGCGCTGACGTCCTGGTTCGACTCCGGTCGCGGTGTGTCGAGGGCGGCTCCCGCGGCATCTAGGTCGTTGTCATCCATACGCCTGCTATCCTGCTTATCTTTCCACATACGATCGCCTCCTCTCACAATGTGGCTGGCTCCGGCTCGAACGCGTGGTGCGTTGCCGTTATGTCTCATATCGGTTGGTCACCGGAAGAAATTTAGCGTTGAACGGGGGGTGAGGAAAAAAATGATGGGTGGCAGGAGAGGAGGCTAGGGGATGGTTTCAGCCCAATAGGGTTTCAATGACGCCATCCAGTTCGTCTGGGGAGAAGTAGTGGATCACAAGCTTGCCACCGTGTCCTTGAGTGTGGAGGGTTACTTTGGTTCCAAGGCGTTTTTGGAGTCTGTCCTGGAGGTCTGCCCACTCCGGGGTCCGAGGGGTCTTCGGAAGGGATTGTTTCCCAACAATGGACTGTTCCACAAGTTTTTCCGTCTCACGAACGGACAGACGTGCTGTTGCCACTTGTTTCCCAATCCGGAGTTGGGACTCTGGGGTTGGGAGACTGAGCAGTGCCTTGGCATGCCCTGCGGAAAGGGCACCTTCTTCAACAAGGATCTGAAGCTCGGGATGGAGGTGGGTCAAGCGGATGAAGTTCGCCACGGAAGAACGGTCCCGTCCCACTTTGGTAGCGACGGCCTCTTGGGTCAGACCGAATTCTTTCATCATTCGGGAATAGGCACGGGCTGTTTCCATTGGGTTTAAATCTTCACGCTGGAGGTTTTCTACCAGTGCCAGGAGGAGGGCTTCCTGATCCGTACAGTTCTTGACAACGGCAGGAATGACAGTAAGTCCAGCGTCTTTAGAGGCACGCCAGCGGCGTTCCCCTGCAATCAGCTCATAGGTGCCATCACCCTTCCGGCGGACCATGATTGGCTGAATGACACCACTTTCCTTAATGGAGGCGGCGAGCCCAGCCAGTTCTTCCTGAGAGAACGTTTGGCGCGGTTGGTAGCGGTTGGGCACAATCTGGCTGAGCGGGATACGCTGTACATCGGCCGTTGCTACCGCCGTGCTCAATGTCGGCGAAGGCAGGAGCGCATCGAGTCCTTTACCGAGGGCCTTTTTTTCCATGGGCAATAAACTCCCTAGCTAATGATACGTATGACTGTGACCCCGATGATGCCATGTTGTACAAGATGCCTGGACGACCGTAACTTGGTGCCTCTGCGAGTGCAACGTTGCGTGGGATGACCGCCTGATACACCTTGTGAGTGAAATGAGCACGTACCTGGTCAGCCACCTGTCTAGATAGGCTGATTCGCGAATCATACATCGTGAGGGCGATGCCCTCAATCTCCAAGTTCGGATTGTAGGATTGACGAACCAGGTCAATGCTTCCGATGAGTCTGGTTAGCCCTTCCATCGCATAATATTCACATTGAACAGGGATGAGTACCGAATTGGCGGCGGTGAGAGCATTAATGGTGAGGATGCCAAGTGCCGGTGGGCAATCAAGGAAAACAAAGTCGTATCCATCCCGTATCTCCGCAATGAGTGATCGGAGGTGACCTTCACGGCCTTCAAGATTGGCAAGTTCCACCTCAGCGCCGGCAAGGTCAGCATTGGCCGGTAAAAGTGTAAGTCCAGAGATCGTTGTTTCAATGATCGACTCATGAATGGTGCTGTTTCTTACAAGACAGCTATACGTGCTTCTTTTCAATGTTCTTTGGTCAATACCAAGACCACTTGTCGCATTTCCTTGTGGATCCATATCAATCAACAGCACGGTTTTTCCTTCGAGGGCAACTGCTGTTGACAGGTTGATGGCAGTAGTCGTCTTTCCAACCCCGCCTTTTTGATTGGCGACTGCTATGACTCTTCCCACTAGAAAACTCCTAATCCAGATTATGTTCCACGTGGAACAGTAAGAGATGATGAATCACCGTGATGGGAAAATATTGAAATAGTTCGAGACCCATAGGCATGGGGAAGTTCAAATGTATAGTTACTCATAAAACGCCACTCATTTGGTATGGATGCAGAAACAAGTGGCTTGGATGAATAAATGATCGCTTTACCAGACGATTTGAGCAATTTCTTAGCTGTATGAAAGATTAACGATGGGTTTAGTGCTCGAGCTGTAATATAGTCGTACCTGGTTGATTCACGGTGTGAATGAATAAGCCGCTCCACGGTTCCCTGGAACAGGTCTACATTTTTCAATCGAAGAACACCCACCATAAAATGTAGAAAAGCTGACTTTTTGTGGGTAGGCTCAACCAGGGTCATGAAAAGGTCAGGGCGAAGGATTTTGAGAGGAATTCCAGGAAATCCAGCCCCTGCTCCGACATCCAAGATATGTGACCCCTGTCCAATATTCACAGCTTTTAGTACTGCTAATGAATCTATAAAGTGTTTGATGATAACGTCTTCATCCTTTGTAATGGCCGTGAGGTTGAAGGATTGATTCCAAAGTTGAAGTTGCTTGAGGTAAATCAGAAATAGTTGAACTTGGTCTGGTTCGGTTGGGATTCCAATTTCTGTCGAACATTCATGAAATAGGTGCTCAAGTGCTCCATATTGTTCCACGTGGAACACTTACGCCGATAGAGAGAGGAGGTCAATAGAAAAGGTGCTTATCGAGGATTCTCTGAAAGTTCAGTATGAGAACGGTGAGATTGGCGCCTACATTTTTCTATGGCAACTAGCAGCAAAGAAATGGCAGCGGGAGTGACGCCAGATATTCGTGATGCCTGGCCGACGGTCTCAGGCCTCACACGATTGAATTTTTCACGGACTTCCCGTGAAAATCCAGAGACCATATTGTAGTCAAAAGTATAGGGAATTGATTTCTTCTCGAATTTCTTGAATTTTTCCACCTGACGAACTTGCCTCTGTATGTATCCTTCGTATTTGATCTGAAGCTCGACTTCGTCAGCGATATCGTCATCAACTGGTTGAATCTCAAAAATATTCATAAGCTCGTGATAGCTGGATTCTTGCCTTCGAAGGAGTTGAGCCATGGATTGGACGGAAGCAGCGTTCTCTAGGTAGGTCCCTCTCACTCTCAAACTAGTCCGCTCAGTAAATTGAGGTCTCAATCTTTGAAGATTTGAGATTTCAGTTTCGATCATTTGTCTCTTGCGTATTAGATTTTCACGGACTTCGTGAGCGATGAGTCCAAAACCATATCCGATCTCCATAAGCCGAAGGTCGGCGTTTCCGTGGCGGAGGAGCAAGCGATATTCAGCTCGTGAAGTGAACATGCGATACGGCTCATAGGCATCCTTGGTGATGAGATCATCAACAAGGACCCCGATATAGGCCTGAGAGCGATCCAAAAGAAACGGCAGTTGTGCTCTTATTTTCAAGACGGCATTGATTCCCGCCACGAGGCCTTGTGCGGCGGCTTCCTCATAGCCAGAGGTCCCATTGATCTGGCCAGCATGATAGAGGCCAGCGACCAATTTCGTTTCAAGCGTTCGGAACAGTTGTCGAGGGGGAAAATAATCGTACTCAATGGCATAACCAGGCTTAAGTATTTTCGAGTACTCAAGACCGGGTATCGTTTTGAGCATCGCCGTCTGGACATCGACAGGTAGGCTTGTCGAAATGCCGTTTGGGTAGAACTCGTGGGAGTCTAAGCCTTCCGGTTCGATAAAAATCTGGTGTCGTTCCTTATCAGCAAAACGTACCACCTTGTCCTCGATTGAAGGACAATACCGAGGGCCTGTAGATTCAATCACACCACTGTACAACGGTGACCGATCCAAACTTTTTCGAATTAGTTCGTGTGTCTCTTGATTCGTATAGGTTAAATGACAAAGAACCTGCTGGTTGGTGATGGTCTGGGTGCGATAGGAAAATGCAGGAGGTGGTGCATCACCAGGCTGGGGAACCATCACAGAGAAATCTATGGTCTCTTTGTCTAACCGGGGAGGCGTTCCGGTCTTCAGCCGACCAACTTCGAACCCAAGGTCACGCATGCAATCCGAAAGGTGTTCAGCCGACGCTTCACCAGCGCGGCCAGCGGGGAAGTGTTGCAGGCCGATATGGATAAGTCCCTTAAGAAAAGTACCTGAAGTAAGAATAATGGCTTCTGCGACTATTGTTTCGCCAGCACCGGTGACAATTCCGGTTACAGTTCCACCCTGCACCAACAATCGATCAACGACTCCTTCCGCCATTGTGAGTAGGGATTGACGCTGGAGTGTCGCCTGCATCGCCTGTCGATACAGTGACTTGTCACACTGGGCCCGTAGGGCACGGACTGCGGGACCTTTGCTTGTATTGATAAATCGAAACTGGATACCCGCCTGGTCAGTATTTCGGCCCATTTCTCCGCCAAGGGCATCAATTTCCTTAACCAGGTGTCCTTTGGCGATCCCACCAATGGCTGGATTGCACGACATCTGGGCGATACGAGAAAGGTCCATCGTCAAGAGTAAGGTGGTCGCGCCCATTCGTGCGGAAGCCAGAGCGGCCTCGCAGCCTGCATGTCCACCACCTACCACGATCACATCGAAAGCTTGTGCCACGGACGCCCCTTACTTGCCGATACAAAAATCAGAAAAAATTCGCTCCAAGACATCGTCAGAGGTAATACTTCCGATGATCTCCCCAAGGTCGTCCGCAGCTTCCTGAAGATCGACGGACAACAATTCTGCCTGTGCTCCTCGCTCAAGGGAAGAGAGGGTTTCTGTAATCGCGATGAAAGCCTGCTCCAATGCGACACGATGACGCACATTCGTAATCACTACTCCTTCAGTAGACTCAAAGGATCCAGTGACAAAGCATGAGGCGATGGCCGCTTTGAGCTCATCCAAGCCTGCGCCGGTCTTTGTGGAAATGGGGAGAATTGTTTGGCCTATCCGTCTCTCCAACTCGTGGGAAAGGGTCCGTATTGTTGGAGGAGTCAGTACATCGATCTTGTTGAGAACAAAGAGATCCTTTCGTCCAGGTAATCGGAAAGGCAACTCAAGAGTCGTAGCCTGCTCAACTTCCACTGCATCCAGGACATAAAGAATCAAATCCCCCTGAGCCTGGGCATCCTTCGACCGCTTGATTCCCTCCCGTTCCACCACGTCCGTGGTGTCTCGCAAACCGGCTGTATCCACCAATGTGACGGGAAGCCCGTTCCAGATGACTGATTCTTCAATAACATCACGTGTGGTTCCAGGGATATCAGTGACAATCGCGCGATTATCATGAATGAGGCTATTAAGTAAACTGGATTTGCCGACATTCGGAAGGCCCGCAAGCACCACGCGTACCCCGTCGCGCAAGGCCCGACCGGTCTTGGCTGTGTCGAGCATCTTCTGTATTTGCCGTCCAACGTTCTGGAGACCCGCCTTGAGCTCAGCGCGCGTCACGAAAGAAATGTCCTCATCTGAAAAATCGATTCCAGCCTCGACGCGTGCCTGTAGGGACAGAATAGTAGTCCGCAGCTCGCCCACATAACAGCCTAATTCTCCGCGAAGCTGGCGTTGGGCGACGGTCAAAGCAAACTCGGATTTGGCCTTGATGGTATCGAGGACAGCCTCAGCCTGAGACAGATCTAAGCGTCCATTTAAAAACGCACGCTTGGTGAATTCACCCGGTTGTGCCAGTCGAGCGCCAGCAGCAACACAGGACTCACATACACGACGAAGTATCGTCATACTTCCATGGCAATGGAGTTCCACCACGTCTTCAGCAGTAAACGAGTGAGGCCCTTTCATGTAGACCACCAAGCCTTCATCAATGATCCGTTCGTGACTCATGGATGATTGAGAATCACCATCTGAATCATGACGTGGAGTTGAGATGATATCAGCGAGGTGTAGCGTATGCGTGGGAAGAGTGTCGAGAGCGCGATTTATATGCAGCCGCACAATTTTAGAGGAGATGTCTGTGGCGCCTGGACCACTAATTCGAACAATCCCAACGCCTCCCTCTCCCAATGGAGTTGCGATGGCACAAATTGTGTCCTCAAGTGTTCCATCGATAGGCACGATCCACCATCGACTTGATGCGTCATCGCGTTAGGCCAAACCAGCGCGTCTTATTTCTGAGTCCCTGCGTCCTCCGTGCTGAGGGCCACCGAGCGATTCTTCATGAAAAACCTGTCTGTGACAAACTGCTGAAGGATGGACAGCACGTTGTTGGTCAGCCAATAGAGGACCAAACCTGCCGGAAAATTGATGAATAAGAACGTCATGAGGGCAGGCAGCGCCAGCATGACCTTCGCTTGCGCAGGATCCATCGTAGTGGGCTGAATCTTCTGCATCACCATCATACTGATTCCCATGATGATGGGGAGAATGTAATAGGGATCCTGAACGGATAGGTCGGTAATCCAGAGGCCCAAGGGTGCTTGCCGCAGATCAATCGTCATGTACAGGATATTGAACAGCGACACAAATACTGGCATTTGAAGGACCATTGGGAGGCATCCCCCCACAGGATTGACCTTATGATCGCGGTAGAGCTTGATAAGTTCCCGATTTAAACGGTCACGATCATCCTTAAATTTTTCTTGGACCGCCGCTACCTTTGGTTGGATGGTCTGCATCTGCTTCATCGAGGAGTAGCTTTTGTACTGCAAGGGGATAAACAGCAGCTTGATCGCAACGGTGAGCAGGATGATGGTCACACCGTAATTGTGGGTGTATTCATTGATGGAACGTAGTACATAGAAGATCGGCTTGGCGACGGCCCTCACCGTGTCCCAACTACCGAACAGAAACCATCCAAAATCAATCGTATCTTCCAGCCGAATGTTCAGGTTTTGAAGCGTGTCAAATTCTTTTGGGCCGGCGAATAACTGCAACATGAGCGGTGCCGCAGATGGATCTCCAGCCATGCGAACGCCGGTTGAGACCAGTTTTTCACCCTGCTTCTTCGGCCAAGCGGAGGCAGCCCCTTTTGGAATAAGGGCAGACATAAAATACTTGTCTTGTAGGGCGGTCCAAGCCAGGGCACCTTTACGCTCCGTGTCAGCCTCTGGGGCGTCAGTCTCAATCTTGTCATCGATCAACGAGACGGTCCCAACTGAGCCGATGAACCCTTCGCCCCACTCCACGACGCCGAAATTTGTGCCCAATTCCAATTTAACCGGGCTCGTCAGGCCCGTTGACGTCAAGCTGATATCTACGAGGTAACTGTCGGCATGAAAAGTGAGTTGTTTCTCAAGTCGTATGTTGGAACCAGGGTTGTTGTAGTAGAATGTAATGTGACCGGTCGGGTGCTCCTGGTCTAGCGTCGTAAAATCCTTCTCGACCTTGTACGCACTATCTCTAAATTCCTTCGTCAGTGCTGCGTCGTCAGTTGTGACCGTCAATGGATCAGCAAACTTGCTCCCTTGTCGAACCAGCTGGACCAGAGGTTTCCCATCAGAGCTACTGCGGTATCGTTTTAGCTCCCAGCTTGTCAGAACGGCTCCCCGGGAGCTGAATTTGGCGCGATAGAGCTCTGTCTCTATCTCGACCGTTTCACCAGTAACCGATTCCACGCGAACAGATTGCGTTTTTGAAACAGCACCAGGAGTGGAGTTGAGCGTCTCAGGATTTTTCCCCGTCGCAGCCGTCACCGGGGGACTGCCGGGACTTGTGTCGGGCGGAGGGGTTGCTTCGCCGGGGACTGGTCCGGCAGGTTCTGAAATGGTCGGTGGCGGAAGCAGGCCTAATCCCTTGAGTGCAAACTCGTATCCAAAAACAATTGCGGCCGAGAGTATTAGGAAGACAACAAGGCGCTTTTCCATGTGGAAATTGTACTTTCGTTAGTGAATAAGGCGTCTATCACTACCTGACGGGATCTTCCCCTCCCGGGTGGAAGGGGTGACATTTCATCAGTCGGACAAAGGCCAGCCAAAATCCATACCATGCGCCATGCTTGGCGATGGCTTCTGAAGCATAGCGTGAACATGACGGATAAAAACGACAGGTCGGACCATACATTGGTGAGATCACCAGACGATAGCCCTGCAGAATCCATAGGAGAACTCGTTTCATAATTTAGTGTCAATTAGGACGAAGCAGATGCATGCGTTGCAGTGACGTCTTCCAGGCCTGCATTAAATCGGCTCGAGACAATAAGAGAACGTCCTTCTTGGGAAAAACAAGCACCCCACGTCCGAAAACCAATTCGGAATAAGAATGACGGACTAACTCGCGGAACACCCGCTTTGCACGATTACGCCGGACGGCATTTCCAAATCGTCTTCCCACGACAATTCCTACACGACTCGGCGCATCATTCATTTTATAGGCCTGAAGGTTAAAGAGTGTTGTCGATATTCGACGGCCATGATGCTTGACGGCTTGGATATCGCGGTGATTCCTTAAAAAAATATTGTCGTGCTTTTGTGCCTCGAGTGCACCCGGGTAAGGGGGTGTGCCTCTGTCGTGTCCCATCTGCTCATGACCCCGGAATAGATCGCAACTGGTAGGTGGGCGTACGCTCAACAAGAACGCAAGAGACTGGGGAGCGACACGAAGAACACCAGCATAACCCGAGACGATAGGTTTAGACAGTCAACCGAGCCCGTCCTTTTGCGCGTCGGCGGGCCAAGACCTTACGCCCGTTTTTTGTGCTCATGCGTTTTCGAAACCCATGTTCACGTTTTTTCTTTAAGTTAGACGGCTGCTGAAATGTAAACGACATGGTTCCCCTTCTCCTTCTCCGAGCCTGACCGGCCGAGACAAAATGAACGGCGAATTATAGGGGAGCAAAAGGGGTCTGTCAATTTGATGGCATTACGGTGAGTGTCACCTGTTAAGGATTCCACACTTGCTCCTCCCAATCAGTTCTATTATTTAATGAGGCGCTTTTGCGTTCCGTCACCAGAATGCCACAAACCCTCCTTCATCGAGGTAATCATTACGATATAAGTAGCTGAAATCGACGGGGTCATGGTTCAATGGTCATGACAGTCGGTGGCACCGGGCTTGCTCGCTGCTTTGGGTGTGTTAGTATGCCCAAACTCCGATGCGCTGGTCTCTGTTATCTCGTTGACCCGTCCATGGAAGATCGGTAGTAACTTAGGTTTCAGAATCGAATTTATTGAAGGAGGAGGACCCACAGCATGGCAAGAAGAGTAACCCTTGTATCGATAACACTAGCTCTGGCCCTTACGGCCGGGTGTGCGGATCCCCCTACCCAACAGCTCCAAGAGGCTGAAAAGGCTTTGAAAGAAGTGCAGGAAAGTGGGGCAGCCACGTATTCTGCCGAAGAGTACGCCAAGCTTGAGGGAACTCTGGCGGCCATGAGGAAGGAAGTATCAGATCAAGAAGGAAAATTCGGACTGTTTCGAGACTACGGCAAGGCGCAACAGCTCTCCGCTTCAGCCAAGGCAGAAAGTGATCGAATAAAGACCGCCTCAGTTCAAAAGAAGGAAGAAGCCAAAGCTGCGGCCTTGCAGGCCCAGCAGGTGGCGGAAGAAGCTGTGAGAGCCACGCAAGATCTAGTTGCGAAGGCCCCGGTTGGAAAGGATCGCGCCGCCGTAGAAGCGATCAAGAATGATGTTGAAGGTTTGAAGTCCTTGCTCAAACAGGTTCAATCATCGATTGATAAGGAAGATTTTCCCGCTGCACAAACTCAGGCCAAGGCCATTCACGATATGAGCCAAGGGGTTTCAACCGAAATACAAAACGCCCTCGCGAAAGTTGGAAAAGGCAAACCAGGGCGGAAAAGATAATCACAGCAATGCGGGGAGGCCACATATATAGCACACTTGTTGTACTGCTCAGTACGGCTTGCCTCGTCGGCTGCGTGCAAGCTGTCCCTCCCGATCTTGTTGCGGCTATTGAGACCATCGATCAAGATCTCATCGCCCTGCGTGCTCCAGAAACGGCTCCCGAAGAGTACGGACAATTCGTTCGACAATGGGCCTTGCTCAAAGCGCGTACCCAACTGGACGACGATCTGATTCGGTGGCCCTGGGAATCGAGTGATCTTGAAACTGACCTACGCTGGCTCTACGTCATGGGGGAGCGTACCGTTTCACAGCTCCACGATCGGCAGGTCTCACAACAGCAGGCAATACAGGAGCGGGTCACTCGTCTCGAAACTCAGCTCCACTACATCACCGTTCGGGTTCAGGCGATAGACGGGCGTATTCTATTTGGAGACAAGGGCGTTCAGACGGATGTTCTCGTCAAGCAGGCGCGGTCATACCTAGATCAAAAAGACTACCTGAGGGCCATACAGACTGCGGAAAAAGCTGATCATGCGCTTAAAGCGCAGGCGTCCCTACTCAATCAAGAATTGGGGCGCTATGCTGACGAAAGTCGGATCATCTACTGGCAGACCTTAGCCAAACAGACTGTTGAGTGGTCACGCACTCATCAGGCGACTGCCATTGTGGTGAGCAAGGCTGAGCGAGAGTTGAGCCTCTACAAGAACGGTCGGAAGGTGGTATCATACCCTGTGCGTTTAGGCTTCAACGGCATGCTTGAGAAACAATTTCAGGGGGATGGGGCAACACCGGAAGGGCGGTATCATATCACCGACAGGCGAGGGCCAGGCCAAACGCAATTCTACCGGGCATTGGCTCTGGACTACCCGAATGGTGCGGATCGACGGCGATTCCAGCTGGCAAAGAGGTCGGGGAAAATCGCCTCGTATAAGGACATCGGGGGCCAGATCGAAATTCATGGCGCAGACAATGAACGGCTGGCACAAACTCTCGGATGCATTATGCTCGACAACCCAAACATGACGGTGCTCTATGAGAGCGTCCCTGTTGGGGCACCTGTTACCATTGTCGGGGCGTTGACTAGGCAAAATGCGGTGGCCTTGACGTTGGCGCAACTCCATCGTAGCGATGAAGAAATCTGAGCAGAGACCAATGGGCCGAATCGTTCTCGCAGCGTTCGCGGTCATCCTCATCACGGTGCTGGTGATGAATGCTCCGACGACAACCTCTCCCACGTCAGGAACCAGTCGCGAGGTCCAGCAACCACGCGTTGAGGAGAAAGCGTCCCTTCGTATGCTGCAGGCCAAATATAAGACGCTTTCGAAACAGCTGGCTCAGCTCATGCCTAACCAGCCGTATATATTGGTAGACACGGCTCGAAACCGCCTCTATGTCAAGCGTCAGGATGAAATCGTGCTTGATGCCATTGCATCAACGGGGAGTGGGACGATTCTTGACAAGCCGGGCGAAGGCAACGACCAATGGATCTTCGATACGCCGCGTGGAGAGTTTCTGGTTCAGTCAAAAATCACCAATCCGACATGGATTAAACCAGACTGGGCGTTTGTCGAAGAAGGTCTCGATCTTCCAAAAAATTCGGCGGAGCGGGCAGAGCCTGGCGTGCTTGGTGACTATGCACTCGGGTTTGGGAAAGGCTACTTTATCCATGGGACGCTCTATACCCGATTGTTGGGGAAGAACGTGACACACGGATGTATTCGCCTCAATGACAACGATCTGAAGGGTGTCTACAAACTCGCTCGAGTGGGGACACCAATCATGATCTTTTGATCGCTCAAGGGCGCGCAGATACTACTCATGAACCTCTGCGCCATTCTTCTGCTGCTCGCGTTCACCACGCCGGGATGGGGAAAGGAGCCCGAGGCCTTTCCTGATCTGAACCTGGCTGACGGCCAGGCGCTTAAAGAAGCCTCCCGTGTTCTTGAGGAAGAGGTCAAACTTGCAGCACGTTCGCAAACCTATGTCCTCATCGATCTGGCCACCAAGATCATTCATATCAAAGGCCGCGGGATGGATCTTCATCAGATCCCCATCATTTCATGGGCATCAAATTCACACGACCACTTGAAAGGTATTCATAAGCTGACGATGCGACCGGCCGTCGTTAGGCGAAAGATCGAACCTGGTGCAGCGACTGAGCAGGAACCCATTGCTGTCGACGATATGCCGGTTGACTATGTGCTGACATTCACGCCCGCCCTCACCATCACCGTGGTTCCATCTGCTTCGGCGGACAGTTTACTTAAGGGGGTGGTGTTCCTCGGTAAAGCGTGGTGGCGTCAGACCAGGAGCTTGGCCGGAACCCTCTTTTCAGATCAGTCCTCCAAACAGGGTGGACAACTCCAACTCACTGTCTCTGGTGATCATGCTCAATCCCTTGCCTGGTCGTTGGTAGATGGAATGGCGGTCGTCATCCGACGGGCTTCCAATCCATAGAGAAGCACAGCATTCAGTTTGCATTGCCTTTTCCCCAGTGGATCAATAAGATACGCTTATAGTCCCTACCAAATCCGCAATGCCGGTTCAATCCAAGAGGAGGCCCATGCCAATGCGCAGGAATGACCAGCTTCCAGCATTTTTCCGATCCACAATCACGCCCGCTCTTGAGGCACTCCATCACGATCAAGCCGTGGAGCGCATTTGGCGGAAAGACTACCGGCTCTGGAAACAAGAGCCTACAGAAATTTCTAATCGTCTGGGCTGGCTCACGGTTCAGGATAAAATGCGGCAACAGCATGCACAGCTCCAGGACTGTGTCTCAGTCGCAAAGAATCTCAAGATAAAGGATGTGGTGTTGTTAGGAATGGGCGGCAGCAGTTTGGGACCGGAAGTGTTCCGCACCGTGTTTGGAGCACAGAAGGGGGCACCGCGCCTTTGGGTCCTGGACTCAACCGTTCCAGGATGGGTGCGACAGGTGACCAAGAGCATCACCCCAACGAGAACGCTCTTTCTGGTCGCGAGTAAATCAGGTGGGACGATCGAGGTCATGTCGCTCTTCGGACATTTCTGGAACCTCGTGACCAAGGCGAAGGGCAATCATAGAGGAAAGCAATTTATCGCGATCACTGATCCGGGGACTGGCTTGGAGCAGATGGCCAAAGAGTACGAATTCGGACAGATCTTTACAAATCCTCCAGACATCGGTGGACGCTATTCCGTCCTCTCGTTTTTTGGCCTTGTACCGGCTGCGCTTCTGGGGCTCGACATCAAGCGTTTGCTCGATCGCGCTGCCGGCATGGCGGAGCACTGTCGAAACGTTGATGGCATGCAGTCCAATCCAGGGGCGTATCTTGGGGCAGCGATGGGGAGTCTCGCAAAAGCGGGGCGAGACAAGGTGACGGTTCTGGTTTCACCAACACTGTCGACCTTCGGTCTGTGGGCAGAACAACTTCTTGCGGAAAGTACTGGGAAAGAAGGAACAGGTCTCATTCCCATCGCACAAGAACCACTGTTGAAACCCAACGCCTATGGTACCGATCGATTCTTTGTCTATCTCAAGCTGAAAGGGGACAAGAATCACGCATTGGACCGTGCCGTTCAGGCGTTGGTCAAGGCCAAGCACCCGGTGCTGCAGTTTGATCTCCGAGATCGTTATGACATTGGGGCGGAATTTTTCCGCTGGGAGTTTGCCACGGCAGTCGCAGGTCATCTCCTTGGTATTCACCCGTTCGATCAACCGAATGTCCAGGAAAGCAAAGACAACACAAATCGGGTTCTCGAGAGTTTCCACTCCACCGGGCGGCTTCCGAAACAAACCAGTCATTCAGCCAAAGAGGCGGCGCAAGCACTCGCGACTCATCTCAAACCCGGTATCTATGTCTCGATACTTGCCTACACGATACCAAGCAAGTCATTCGAGGTGGCCATGCGTCGGCTTCGCCAGGTCCTTATGGCGCAACACCAAGTCGCCACGACATTTGGATATGGACCACGATATCTCCATTCAACGGGACAGCTGCACAAAGGCGGACCCAATACGGGCATATTTGTAGAACTTGTCGACCGAATGGCGCCCGACGTGCCCATTCCAGGCAAACCGTTTTCGTTTGGCATATTGGCGCAGGCTCAGGCTGCGGGTGATCTCGCATCGTTGCATACCCATAATCGTCAGGCAATTCGAGTGCAACTGGGACGTGATCAAGCCTCGACCGTGAATGCCATCTCAGTCGCACTCGAGAAAACCACCGCATCCCAGCCGCGTGCAGGGGCCGCCGCTGGCCGGAAGACCACCCGTCGTTCACGATGAGAGCCACCCCTGACATTCGCATCGCCCGGAATGTTCAGCAGTGGGCGCAGGACGTGGCTACCTACATCCATGCCCTGAGTGAACAAGCCATTCGGTCTCATGGCCGCTTCCTCATCGCCCTTTCGGGAGGCTCGACGCCCAAGACCCTCTTTCAGACGCTCGCCACTCCTGAATGGAAAGGACGATTCAAGTGGGACAAGATCCTATTCCTGTTTGGGGATGAACGCTGTGTTCCGCCGGACCATCCTGATAGTAATTTCGGGATGGCACGGGCCACGCTGTTCCAACCGCTCAAGATTCACAGCGATCATATTTTCAGAATGAAAGGCGAATATGAAAGTCCGCGCGCCGCGGCTCAGGAATACGAAGACCAACTTCGCACCGTCACGCGATGCCCTGCTCCAAACCTTCCGACTATTGACCTCGTACTTCTGGGTATTGGGGAAGACGGCCATACGGCCTCGCTGTTTCCAGGAACCACAGCCTTGGAAGAACAGAGTAGTGTGGTCACTGTTGGGCACGCGCCTACGGGGGTTCCGACTCGTATCACTCTCACCTTAGGTGTGTTGAACCGGGCAGCTGTGGTACTGTTCCTGGTCACCGGTGCTGGTAAGGCGACTATGGTTCGCCGAGTGATTCAACCTGAGACAGACGCGGATCGTTCATTGCCGGCGGCACGGGTTGCACCGGAATCAGGTCAGTTGATCTGGATGCTGGATCAGGCGGCTGGTGCGCAACTGAAATAGGATCTCGAGAGGGACAAGAAGTAGACGATGATTCTCGCAGGTGACATCGGTGGGACGAAGACGAACCTGGCCCTGTATGACTGGACCACAAATCGAGTGGAGCCAATCCGCCTGGAAAGTTTTCATAGCGGCGATTACAAGTCGCTGGAGGAGATTCTCGTAGAGTTTCTTACAGCACCGAAAGCTCTATCCCCACATGCGCTCCTTGAGGCGGACGACAAAATCGAAGATGAGAAAACTGCCAAATCACCTTCTGAACCAGTGAAGCTCACGGCCGCTTGTTTTGGCATTGCTGGCCCTGTGATCGATAATCATAGTGAGACGACGAATCTGCCTTGGGTTGTGGATGGTCCATCCATTGCGAAACAGTTCGGTATTCTGCGCGTTCAGCTGCTCAATGATCTGGAAGCGACTGCCTATGGCATTTTATCGCTGCGGTCGGACGAGCTGGAAGTGTTGAATGTGGGGAATCCTCCCAAAAAACGACAGGCGCTTGCGTTGATTGCCGCTGGTACGGGATTGGGTGAAGCGATTCTGTTCTGGGACGGCAAGACCTACCGTCCCATGCCGTCAGAAGGTGGTCATGCGGATTTCGCCCCGAATAATGATCAGGAGATCGACCTGCTTCGTTACTTGCGAAGCCAGTATCTCCACGTGAGCTATGAGCGAATTCTATCTGGGCCCGGCCTGCATGCAGTGTATGAGTTTCTCCGCGACACAAAAAAGAATGAGCCAACGTGGCTTATGGAAAAAATTAAGGCCGGTAATCCAGCAGCAGAAATTGCCCAAGCCGGTCTCCAAGGCCAAGCAGAAATTGCCAAGCAAGCCCTAGAACTCTTTGCATCAATTTACGGGGCAGAGGCCGGGAATCTCGCCTTGAAGGCGCTCTCACTCGATGGAGTGTATGTGGGAGGGGGCATTGCACCTAAGCTCATCGCAAAACTCCAAGACGGGACCTTTATGAAAGGGTTTCTGAACAAGGGACGTTATAAGAAGCTTCTTAGCAACATGCCGGTGAAAGTCATTATGAATCAACAGACCGCTCTGCTCGGGGCAGCGTCCGTGGCTAGCGCCCTCTCATCTGCTTCCTCCTCATGACAACGTCGGATCTCGAAAAACTTAAAAAAGATGCTGCCCTCAAAGCCGTAGAGTTTGTGCGTGACGGTATGGTGGTCGGACTGGGAACTGGATCAACCGCAAAGCATCTCGTGATTGCCTTAGGCGAACGAGTCCGTGCCGGGATGAAACTTCGGGGTGTGCCCACGTCGCAGGAAACCGGCGCGCTTGCCAAGCAGTACGGCATTCCTCTCATCGATGCAGAGAATCGATGGGCGATCGATGTGGCGATTGATGGGGCGGATCAAGTCGATCCTCAATTCAATCTCATCAAGGGTGGGGGTGGTGCGCTTCTGAAAGAAAAAATCGTAGCCGCGTCGGCCAAGCAATTCATCGTGATGGTTGATCACACCAAACAGGTGCCTGTGCTGGGAGGATCGTTCCCCTTACCGATTGAGGTGATTCCCTTCGGCTGGGGGAATACGGCGTGTGCAATTGAAGCGCTGACTAAAAGCCTAGTGGTGCTTCGAGAACGCAATGGGGCCCCGTTTAAGACCGAAGCAGGCCATTTGATCATCGATGTGCACATGAACCGCATCGACCATCCTGGTGAGCTAGAGACGGCATTGAACCTGATTCCCGGTGTGGTGGAAACAGGCCTCTTTGTCAATCGAACGCATATCGTCCTTGTCGGTACCGCACAGGGTGTTCAAACCTTGCATGTCCCAAGGAAATAAGCGCTCGCTCAGTAGACGAGATCTGCTGTTGACGATCGGGCGACGCACCCGCTTTCTTCTCACCCTCCCGATAGCGTATACCGTACTACCATCAACATCCGCCGGTGTTACAACAATGACCAGACCACAAGGGGACGAGATGACCGTTGACGATGTGTCCGCCACGACCGATCCGTATAGACTTCCGCGCCATGTGATTCCAACTTGCTATGAGTTGAGACTTGAGCCAGACCTCGTGGCCGCCACGTTTCGTGGCCATGAGATCATCGCTATAACGATCACACAAGCAACAAAGACCATTCTGTTGAACGCCGTCGATTTGGTGATCGAATCAGCCGTATTAGAAAGACAGAACACATCATCGTTCAAAGCGTCGATCGAGATGGAGCCACAGACACAACGGGTCCGGTTGACGTTCGGAGAACCAATTTCGCCTGGTGACTGGCAGCTGCACATCACGTTTCATGGTCAACTTAACGACAAGCTTCGAGGGTTCTACCGCAGCACCTACAAAGATGCATCCGGAGCGACACAGACACTTGCCGCGACTCAGTTCGAAGCGACTGATGCGCGCCGTGCCTTCCCCTGTTGGGATGAGCCGGATTTTAAGGCCGTGTTCGCGACGACCTTGGTCATTGACCCGCAACTCACCGCGGTCTCGAACACCTCTCTGATCTCCGAGGCGCTCGAGAACAACAAGAAGGTCATGCGGTTTGCTGAGACGATCCAGATGTCGACGTACCTCGTCGCGTTTGTTGTGGGTCGGATAGAAGCAACCAAGCCGCTCTTCGTCGGGAAGACTCCGTTGCGACTCTGGACGGTGCCTGGTAAGCAGCCACTCACGCCATTTGGGCAGGAGATCGCGGTCGCTTCGCTCAAGTTTTTTGAGGACTACTACGACGTACCCTATCCCGGGGATAAGTTGGATCTCTTAGCGATTCCAGACTTTGCATCCGGTGCGATGGAGAATCTCGGGGCGATCACGTTCCGTGAAACGGCACTCCTCGTCGATCAACGGACAGGCACCCATGCCGAACTGGAACGCATTGCCGACGTGGTCGCCCACGAGAACGCCCATATGTGGTTCGGTGATCTCGTCACCATGTCCTGGTGGAATGGGCTGTGGCTCAATGAAGCCTTCGCCACTTTTATGGAAATGCTGGCCGTCGACGCTTGGAAGCCGGAATGGAAACGGTGGGAGTCCTTTGCGGTGACACGGGCTGCGGCGTTTTCCGTGGATGGGCTTGTGAGTACCAGGCCTATTGAGTATCCCGTTCGAGCCCCGAAGGATGCGGACGCCATGTTCGATATCCTGACCTATGAAAAGGGGGCGTCGGTCCTTCGGATGTTGGAGCAGCATATTGGACCTACAGTCTTCCGAGACGGGGTTCGACAATATCTCCGCACTCATGCCTATGGGAATGCCGATACCAAGGATCTCTGGACTGCGCTCGGTGCAGTAGCGCGTCAACCGGTTCCTGAACTGATGGATGGTTGGATCTTTCAGCCGGGTTTTCCCTTGGTAACGGTAGAGCGACAGGGGGAAAAGTTGACACTCTCCCAACAGCGATTCACCTATCTACAGCAAGAGTCAGACGCTGATCAACACTGGCAGATCCCCATCCAAATTCGATTATTTCGTGGGGATCATACAGAGCATCGTCGAGTGGTGCTGACCCAACGTGAGACCACGATCGATTTGCCGGCAGATGTCACCGCCCTCATTGTTAATGAAGGGGGGCCAGGGTTTTATCGGGTTTGCTATCGTGCGCCACTGTTGCAGCAAATCCTCGATCAGGGGTTGGATCGTCTCGCAGCCATTGAACGATTCATTCTCATCAGCGATGCCTGGGCAACCACAGTGGCTGGTGCGATGCCGCTCGCGGAATACCTTCAGCTCACTGCACACTTTAGGCATGAACGAGACAAGAACGTCTGGGCCGTGTTGCTAGAGTCCTTCTCCTTATTGAATCGGATCATCACACCTGAGGATCGACCGGCACTGGAAGCCTTCGTACGTGACCGGGTAAAGCCAGCCGCACAAGATCTCGGATGGGATCCAAAACCAGGCGAATCGGACCTCGTCAGACAACTACGTGGGGACCTCCTCAGCACACTCGGTCGGCTTGGCAACGATCCAGTGATCCAGCACCAAGCCGTGGAGCGGTATCAACAATACCGAAACGATCCAGCCACTGTCGATGTGAATGTCATTCCAGCACTTGTGGCCATCCTCACCTATACAGGGGATGAAGCGCGTTATAATGAATTCTCAGAGCGATACCAAACCGCACCGACTCCCCAAGAAGAGCGGCGATATCTGTTTGCTCTCGCTGCGTTTCATCCCAAGGAGCTTGTTGAACGCACACTGGCCCGTACCATTAACGGCGAGATCCGCACTCAAGACGCTCCGTTCATCGTGGGGTCATTGATGACTAATGTTTACGGTCGAGAACAGGCCTGGGAGTTTGTGAAGGCCAACTGGGATCAGATGGATAAATTATTTCCTAAGCAAGGCCTCAGACGTATGTGTGGGGGCATTGTCGGTTTGGCGACACCCGAACTTGAGCAGGACGTGCGCAGGTTTTTTATGTCTCACAAGATCGATCTCGGCGGGAAAACACTGGATCAGTATCTTGAGCAGTTGCGTGTGGCCGTCTCATTCCGTGAGCGGGAAGGAGCCATCCTGTCTACGACCCTCCGCAGCTCAGGTCATCTCTGAAAGTAGGGTGCGCTAATGTGTCTGCGCATCACTACGCGTATAGCGTTCTCGGCGGGGAGTTTTAGTTCCGTGCCAACCAACTGTTGATCTCCTCCAGATCTGAACGTGAGAGGGTTCCGCCCCAAACCCGCAAAGCGACGAGGGATCGGATATAGTCATACCGCGCTTTGGCGTAGGCAAACCTGGATTTCAACAGATTCTTTTTTGATTCCAACAGGGCCACAATGGTAGCCGCACCTAATTCGTAGCCGCGTTGTTGGCCGTCTCGGGCCTTGACGCGTGCCTCTACTTCACGCGCCGTTGACGCGATACGGGAGTACCCCGTTTGCGCGTTCAGATACGCCGTCCGTGTTTCACGTTCGATCTCACGCTGCTTTTGCATGTGCTTGTACTTGGTCATTTCAAAGCGGGCGATGGCTTCACGTTCACCGGCTTTCACACTGCCGCCAGAATACAGCGGCATATTGAGCTGCAGTCCCAAGGTGCCAACCGTGTACGGGTCAAGCTGGCGGTTGTCGAACCCACCATTCTTGGCATAAATGCCGGACATTTGTAAGGACACCAGTGGTAGATGGTTGGCCCACTGACTGGCAATCGTTTTGGCGGCTGCGTCCATCGCATGTTGCAACGCATGGATCGCCGGATGATGTGTGACAGCGTTGGCCACCCACTGGTCGGACTGTCCAGGCACCGACGGTAACTCCTCTTTCGTGAGGCGAGTCAGGTCGGCAACTGAGATACCAACCACCTCTCGGATCTTTTCCAATGCGACGGCCTGCAAATTGCGGATTTCGAGTTCGCGTGTCTTCAGCGTTTGGTAGTAGGCTTCCACCTCATACAAGTCAGTGATTTTTGCCATAGCGCGTTCGTACAGACGGCGGATCCGTTGCGTATCCCCATCGGTCAAGTCCAACTCGCCCTGTAGATAGCCAGCTTCGTCGGTGGCCTGCAAGAACTCGAGGTAGCGATCGACCACATCGGTGGCGAGGCTCATGCGGGCATCTGCTAAATCTTGCTCCGCCTGCTTGATGGTGAACCCGGCGCCTTCGTAGGCCCGATAGGAGGCCAGATCGAAGAGGGCTTGCCGAGCCTGCACGACACCACGCAACCCCTGATACTGCGAGGTGAAATCGGTGGTCTGTCGCGTAAAGGCGTTGGTATTTTCTTGGGTCAATTCGTTCCAAGAGATAAAACCGGTGGCCGATGCTTGGGGCAAGAGTTTGCTGCGCGCCTGATCCTTTTGTGCTTCGGCCTGCATGATGGAATACCGTCGGCCCTCCACGATGGGGTTGGTGGTCAGGGCGAGGTCGTAGAGTTGCAGCAAATTGGCCGGTTGTCCCTCTGCGGCCCCAACAGTCGTACTTACTGTTGTGAGAAATAAGAAGATGAGCAGGTAATTCTTGTTCATGGTCGTCGTGTCTCTGACGTGAGCGGTCGTCGGGACGACCATCGTGCTGTCGAGCAACTGCGTGATTTCTCGATTCAATCCTCAATCAAGGAGCGTTTGACAGTGTCCGTGAGGGGTTGCATCAAGTACTGGACCAGTGTGCGTGCTCCCGTCTTGATGAGCACCTCGGCGGGCATGCCTGGGACCAGTTCGAGATCAGCCGCTCTCAGGGCCTGAAGGCCGCTGGGAGAGACCTCAACGCGAGCCAGGTAGTAAGCGGTGTCGCCACCATTGTTCTCCTTGTTATCCGCCACAATCCGATCAGCAGAGAGGCTGATCAGTGTCCCTTCTATGGTCGGGAGATCGCGGGACTTGAACGCGCTGAACCGGATTTCCGCCACTTGCCCCACCTTGACGCGATCAATATCGATGGGTGTAACTTGGGCCTCGATGATCAGCTTCTGGTCTTGTGGGACGATATCAAGTAGCCGTCCTCCAGGAGGAACGACGGCCCCAATGGTATGCACGGCCAACCCCAGCACCATTCCGGAAACCGGCGCTTTGATAACAGTCCGGTCGACTGTCCGCTCCAGCGCCTGCACTTTCTCCCGCAAGCCGAACAGTTCCGTTTGGGCCTCGCTCAACTCTTTGGCGACGTCGCGTTGCAAATCTTTCTGCAGCTGCAAGATCTTCAGTTCGATCTCCGCGATCTGCAGCTCGCTCGCCGCCATATCGGACAACAACCCCCCCCGCTGGCCCTCGGTTTGGGCCAGGGCCCGTTCCATTTCCTCGACCTTCTGTTTTTCAGTGAATCCTTCCTTTAACAGACTCTTGAAGTCGGTGAGATCTTCTCGATAGGATTCCAGGAGCCGGTCACGGCTCGACTTCTGCGCCTGAAGCCCCTTTACCTTGGCCCGCAATTGCTCGATCTGTCGACGGTATACCGCGCTTTCCCCATCAGTGGATGCCTGGCGCACACGAAATGTCTGATCTTGCAGTCGTATGGCGTCTGCGACGCGTGGATCGTCCCGATGGGTGAGCAGTTCCTGAGGGTAGATCACAGCACGGAGTCCATCGCGCTGGGCTGCCAGGCGGGCTTCTTGTGCGATCCGCAGATACAACTGTCCCCGCGAGACCTCGAGCTGTGCACGAGATTGGGTGTCATCCAGTGTCGCCACCACCTGATCATGCTGCACGGAGTCCCCGTCATGCACCTCAAGCGTCCGGATAATCCCACCTTCAAGATGCTGCACAGTTTTCCGATAGTGCTCCACCGTAATCACACCAGGCGCCAAGGCGGCACTATGGAGCGGGGCCAGCGAGGCCCAGGCGCCGAATCCTCCAAAAACGATCAATACGAGCACCAACCCCTGTCGGCGGATCTTGCGGTCGTCACTTAAGAGCGAGCGCGAGAGAGGCCGTGGAGTGTTGAGCACCTGTTCGGTCATGGGAAGCTGTTCACTGGACAAAGGGATCAGCTTCATGATGCGGGTCCCGGGACAGCTGGCATCGCGTGCGCCAGGGATGCTGTCCCTGCAGGTCTGAGGGAGGCTGCCGGTGGTTGCAATTTGGCCATGACCTCTTCACGCGGTCCGTACAGGGCTACTTTGCCGCCGACGATCATGGCAATCTTGTGCACGGCTTGGAGTATACTTGTCCGATGGGTGACCAGAATGACGGTGCTTCCGTCACGCTGCAACTGCAATAACGTCGTCATCAGGGCCGCTTCCCCGGCTACGTCGAGGTTGGCATTGGGTTCATCGAGCACCACCACACGCGGGCGCCCGTAGATGGCCCGGGCAATGCCGATTCGTTGCCGTTGTCCAGCAGAGAGGGCGATGCCGCCACCGATCAATGGTGTGTCGTAGGCCTGCGGCAAGCTCAACACCATCTCATGGATGCCAGCCAACTGCGCCGCTTCGACGACACGGTCGGAATCAATCTCGCCAAAACGGGCAATGTTTTCGGCCACAGTGCCGTCGAGCAATTCCACGTCCTGCGGAAGATAGCCCACTGACTGGCCGAGCTGTGTCCGATCCCAGTTGTGGATCTCCGCTCCGTCAAGGCACACCCGTCCACGTGCTGGCGGATGCAGTCCGAGGATTGCCCGTGCTAAGGTAGATTTTCCTGCCGCGCTCGGTCCGATGAGCGCCACCGCCGTTCCTGGCTCAATCGTCAAATTCATCCCTTTGAGAATCGGCTCACTCCGCCCTGGGACCGCGATGACGAGATCTTCGATGGTCACCTGCCCTCGGAGTGGGGGCAATATCATTCGCGGTTCTCGTTCCGGAATGGTACGAAGAAGCGTATCGAGACGCTGGTAGGACTCGCGGGCTCCAAGAAACCCGCGCCAACCTGCAATCATGTGATCCAGTGGGGCGAGGGCCCGTCCCAAGAGAATCGATCCGGAAATGACGAGTCCCGGTGAGATCTGCTTCTGGATAGCCAAATATGCGCCCAGCCCTAGTACCAGCGATTGAATCGTCAGTCGGTACGTTCGAGAGAATGCGTTGATCAGGCCGGCTTTGGTGCTGGCCTGACTCTGGAGTGATAACACGTCGAACTGTTTCGCCTGCCAGCGGGCGCGCAAGCGCGGTAGCATGCCCATGGCTTCAATGACTTCCGCATTGCGGAGGTTGCGTTGGGCGAACTGGGTAGCCTCGAGCGAGGCGCGGTTCGCCGCTGCCAGCTCGGTGCGGGTCGCCAGCTCATTCCAGATCGCAAGTCCTGTTAACAGGAGCATAGACAGGACCGCAACGGCGCCGAAGTACGTATGAAAGAGAAACATGAGTCCGACGTAGATCGGCATCCAGGGCACATCAAAAAACGCCAGAAGCCCCTGGCCGGTCAGAAATTGACGAATCTGCAGGAGATCGGTCAGGGGCTGTGCGGTGGAAATCGCCCCACTGCTCGTAAAGGACTGGGCAAAGACGGCATTGAAAACTCGTTCCCCCAGGTGTTCGTCGAGGCGGGCACTCGTCGCCACCAAGATACGCGTCCGAATCCATTCCAGTCCGCCGAGCACGAAAAAAAGAAATACCGTAATGAGAGAGAGCATCATCAACGTTGATTCGCTTCCGCTCATCAGCACCCGGTCATACACCGCCAGCATGTAGATCGCCGGCACGAGCATCAGGATATTGACGAAGAGGCTAAAAAAGGCCGTAGCGAGAAAGGACTGACGGCAAGCTGCCAAGGCTCGTCGTAGATCGGAGGGTTCACTCGGGTGACGTATGGTCGAGGTGGAAAGACTTGGTGTCATCATGGTCGTCGTGTGTGCATGGAGCCATAATGGAGAGGCAGATACCCCTCGCATGAGAACTGCCGCTTTCTTATGGGGGTACGTATGTAACGCATCATAACAAGAGCTTTCAAGCCGTACGGGTAGATTCCTTTGTCACTATTTGCAGCCGTTTCGCTGCACAGCATCTAGCAAACTCGATGCCGATCTACCGTGTGCACGTTAACGACAGAGTAGGATTGGTATACTGTACGTAATTACAACATGATAGGACCAATACGCTCCGTTGCACGTATCAACACATACCTGATCATCGCTAAGAGCTGTATCGAAATCGATTCCATGGCTGTATCCAATTCGATTCAGTGAAACGAGTTCGAGAGGACAGGTCTTTACGCAGCAGGCCACTAGCCCACTATTTCCATGGCAGGGCAGGAAGAAGGTACACAGTTGTGGTACGAGGCACGTGTGCGGAGTTTCGAGACCAAGGCGTATTCGGTACAGGACATCGCGGTCGCGTGAGCAAGTCGACTCTCCGAAGGCCTGTTGCAACTACGAATCCATGATTACAGGATGGGCAATAATAAATGATTAGGTATGGTGGGTGTCGATAGGACCGACAGCGGATGTCACTCTGCTCACATGGATGCGGGGGCCCTGGATAGGGCCCCCAGCGCAGAGGCAGGATGCTTACAGGATGAGGTCTGTGAAGAAGACGCTCGCATGGTTGTCGAGCTGAACCTCGAACTCTGGAGCACCATCAAAATCAGTATTGCCCTGGAGGATTCCTGTTCCACTGTCATATCGGAGCTGGCCGGGAATGTAAGTACCCGAAAAAAAGTTAAACGTAAATGGATTGCTACCAATATAGGTGAAATCCTGGTTGCCGCTCAGCGTGCCATTGGCATCGATCGCATGCACATCGATCTGATCGCCTGCGAATGCTCCATTTCCAGCAAAGTCTTGGATGACATCTCTGCCACCAAAGGCTGGGCTGTCACTGACAGACGTGTACACGAACTTATCGTTCCCACTTTCGCCCCAGAGCGTATCTTTCCCAGCTCCACCGGTAAGGGTATCGTTGCCATAGTAACCAAGCAGCGTGTCATTGCCAGCCCCACCGTTCAACGTATCATGGCCGTTCCACCCGTCCAAGGTATCGATGCCATCGCCGCCGTTGAGAGTGTCGTTGCCATCACCACCGTTGAGAAAGTCGTCACCGGTGCCGCCCTCCAGCCGGTCATTGCCGCCCCTGCCGTTGAGAAAGTCGTTCCCCTCCAATCCAACAAGCACGTTGGCGCTCCCATTGCCGATGAGGGTATCATTAAACTTTGTCCCGGTCACGTTCTCGATACTCACGAGCGTATCGAAGCCGCTTCCTCCCGTGTTCTGCGCGCCCGCCAGATTGAGGTCGACGGTGACGGCGGCAGTTGCCCCAATGTAGCCAATTCCTTTGATGCTCCGGTTGCTGTAGTCGGCGGTGTCGATGCCTGATCCCCCATTCAGGAGGTCATTACCTTTACCCCCGATCAGCCAATCATTTCCACCAAAGCCGTACAGTTTATCATTGCCATCTCCACCAATGAGGTTATCCCTCCCATACGGCCCCGCTGCAGCGTCGCCATAGAGTGTGTCAGCTCCCGCCAACCCCACTATGGTATCGTTTCCCCCCAACCCGTTGATTGTATCCGGACCGAGCGTGCCGACAATGATATCATCGCCTGGTGTTGCCATGTGTTTCTCCTTTATTGGTTAATCCCACTAGCCTGGATCGTCCTGGTCCAGTGGGAGTGAGGAGGCTGCCTATAAGTCGGCTTCACCTGTCCTCATGATTTGGACCTCTTTACTAGTTGCCTCTACCGTTATTGCGCACATCGGATTTCTTCCTCCTTTCCCGCTGTCCCTTCCGATGCGGTAACTCTGTTGTACATAAGCCTAGGCTGGCATCGTTCGCCAGAACGGCTCTGTGTGTGGACCTAGCAAGCTCAATGCCAATCTTGAGCATGTGTAATGACAACAGTCGGTTATGGGACAATAATATGTATTTACAACAAGATAAGACTTTGCTGAGTCAATATACGTATACACACATTTTTTGTGACCGCGGCGATGTGTATCGGAATCGATTCTCGTGGTGAATCAAATTTGATTCTTGGGGGCGGACCCGTGGATAGCCTGCGATCCCTTCACGAATCCGACTACCAAGCTACGAACCTCATGGCGCAGCGGTTCGCGAGCTGAATTCTGCTAGGCACAGCAAAGTACGTTGGGTAGGGGTTCCCTGTGAGCCGAGGAATGATTCTGTACAAGCGAGACAGCGCCAGGTGGGCATCAGCGAATGTGGTGCGTCAGATAGAGTGGTGTAAGAAATACGTGGATAATCGTCTCATTTATTCTTGGCGCAGGACCGCCAGCGGTGGTTGACCGAGTAGCCGATAGGTTCCGAGAAACCCAACCAGCATTGTGAGCGCGATCGTCGCGATGAAACCCGTGGCCAACACGGCTGGTTGAAGACTCCAAGACAGCTCGAATATTGACTCCAGCACTCCCCAGGAGAGCGCACTGGCCATTGCACATCCAAGAAGTCCCGCGAGTGTGCCGAGGAGCGCATATTCTGCTGCAAACGACCGCACAACCACGCTGCGTGTGGCGCCCAAGGCTTTCAAAATAACTGATTCATATAATCGGCGGTAACGTGTTGCCGCCAGGGCTGCCGCCATCACCAATCCTCCAGACAGGATGCAGAACAAGGCCACGGCACGGATGGCAAGGGACAGGCGATCAAGGACACGTGAAAAATTGGCGAAGACGTCGCCCATATTGATGGCTGTCACGTTAGGGAAGGATGAGACAACGGCTTGTTGTAACGCGATTTCTTCAGATGGCGAGACGTGCACGGTAGCCACATAGGTATGTGGTGCGCCATCAAGGGAACCCGGAGAAAAGATCATATAAAAGTTGGTGGAGAAGTTTTCCCAGTCCACTTGTCGAATGCTGCTGATCTCCCCTGTGATGGGTGTGCCTTGAATGTCGAGTTCAAGAGAATCGCCAACCGTGAGGCCGAGTTGTTTCGCGGCATCTTCTTCGATCGAAATCAGCGGCGTCGGAAACACCTGTCTGGGTTTCCACCACTCACCCTGCACGATCCGATTATCTTTGGGAAGGTCCTGAAGGAAGGTCAGAACATATTCCCGTGTCAAGTACCACTTCTTCCGGCGGTCTTCCTTTGGGGTAGACTTCTCTCTCTGTTCTTCCTCCTCCGACATCGCATCGAACTTCACCGGCTCGCCATTAACCGCTGAGAAGCGAGATCGCACCAGTGGGGTCAGTTTGGGGTTCGGGTCGCGGGAGTGTTGACGTAAGAGCGCCATGATCCCATCAGCTTGATCTGGTTGAATATCGATAAAAAAGAATGACGGGGTATCCTTCGGACGATTCGCGCCGACTTGCTCAAGCAGGGCCTGTTCGACGAGGGACACAGTCGTGATAATCATCACGGCGATCCCGATCGCGATCGTGATACTCACCGCCTGGCTTCCCGGTCGTACGACGTTGCCTAGTGCCTGGCGAAGGATGAGCAGCCCCGGCCGTGGAGCTTTCCTCAGGAGTACCAGCCCGCCACGGGCCGCCGCACCCAACAGCAGCACGGCCATCGCGAACGCGAGGATGAAGAGGAGACCGACCCCCCAAGAATTTGCTTGCCACACTGATAACAGGGCCAATCCTGAGCCAATGACAAGAGAGGCACAAGCCTTGATTTGATCCATCTCTCGCCATCGCTTCCACCATCGGGTTGTCTTCTGGCTACCGGAGGGTGCAAGCGGCACCACCTCTCGCCGAAAGATTCGAGCTGGTTTCACGTCACGAATCGTCAGCAGCGGCCAAAGCGTAAAGAGCAGGGTAGACAAGACGCCCAATGCCAAGCCTTTGGCAAGCGGGCCAATCGAGATTCCGAGCCCATCGTTCATATATCCCAATTGGTCGAGCAGATCCGAAGCCATCATGGAGGCGATCACTCTCGGCAGTCCTTGGTGAAGGAGTATGCCAAGAGCCAGGCCGATGAGGCTCCCTAGCAGTCCGAGCAGCATCGCCTGGAATCCATAGGTTCGAATAATGGCGTGAGAATCCGCCCCGATCGTTTTTAAGATGGCAATCGTGTGCAATTTTTCCCGTACAAACGCATGGACGGAGGTCGCGACTCCTAAGCCTCCCAAAAACAGCGCCGTCAATCCGATCAAGCCGATATACCGAGTTAACTGCTCCAATGACTGCTTCAGTTGTGGTTGCGCATCCCGATAACTCGACACGCGGGCCGAGTCTGAGGCGAGCAGACCCCTCAACTCGTAGAGCAAGGGTTCTGGGCGTACTGTACTCGGAAGCTTGAGGAGATACCGTTCTCGGATTCTGCTACCAACTTTGATGAGTTCCGCTGCGTGCAACCCCTCACGGGACACGAGGACTCGAGGTCCTAGGCTGAACGCATTGGCCATGCGATCCGGTTCTGTTCTGAGCACGCCGGTAATGATGAATTGGGCTTGACCGATCCTGAGGCGAGCACCGATCGTCAGCCCCATTCTGATGAGGAGCGACTCCTGGACGAGCACTCCGTAACAGGGCCTCGTGGGGCATTGGCGGTTCTGTGCATTGAGTAGTTCTGATAACGCGGATTGAGGTTCCAGTCGGAGCGTGCCGTACAGTGGATACTGAGTCTCGACGGCTTTAAGTTCGATGATCTGGGTCGGCTGTCCACTCCCGGAAGACTCCATTCTGGCGGCCATCGCGACGAGCTCGCTCACATGGGTGAGCGTAATTCCACGCTCGCTCAACTTGTCCAAAACCGATTGACCGGTTGGACTCAGTAATCGAGATAAGCGAATCTCTAGATCTCCACCCAAAAGACCACGTGCTTCTTTGTGTACCACTCGCTCGACCTGCGTGGAGAACAGGGAGACACCGGTCAACGCACCCACTCCGATCGCGATACAAAGTAAAAAGTAGACGAAATGCCGCCAGGCTCCGCGTGTTTCTCGCCAAGCCATGTTGAACAAGAAAGACGTCATGAGCGAGGGGTGGGGGGAGACTCGATCTGCATACCCATCGTAGGGAAAATCCCGCTGTCATCTGGTGAGCCGTCCGGACCGGCATCGATAAACTCGGGATATGCTGCCAAGGTATCTGATATCAGGCGGCCATCTCTCAGCGACAACACCCGTTGCATTGAGGCCGCCAGGTTGGCGTCATGTGTGACCAATACGAGGGTGGTGCCATAGTCACGGTGCAGGGCCAGTAAGAGTTCGACGACATGGGCACCGGTTGCACTGTCCAGATTGCCGGTGGGCTCGTCAGCAAACAAAATCGGGGGACGACATGCAAAGGCGCGAGCCACAGCGACTCGTTGCTGTTCTCCACCAGAGAGTTGGACGGGATAGTGCTCCATGCGGCCGGACAGCCCAACCGCAGTCAGCAGCTCGGCAGCACGATCCGTGCTCCGTTGTTCACCACTCAACTCGAGAGGAACCGCCACGTTCTCGATGGCCGTCAGCGTCGGGATGAGATGAAATGATTGGAAGATATAACCTATTTTTTCTCGTCGGAACCGTGCCATCTGGTTTTCGGACATCGTCGTGATCTCCGTTCCATCTAGCGCAATGAGGCCGGAGGTTGGCCGGTCAAGACCAGCCATGAGTCCGAGCAATGTCGATTTGCCGCTCCCAGATGGTCCTACAATCGCCACCGTCTGTTTGGGTGGAATGTCAAAGGTAAGGCGGTCCAGAATCATGACGGAATGTCCCCCCGCTGCCAGTACCATCGACACATCTTTCACGGTGATCATGAGATACCTAGTTGGTCATCGAGATGCGAGTGCAAATGATGATACCATACGGAACGAAGACAAGGATCGAGTGTTGGAGGAGATTATGGTGTTGATCAGGCAAACCTATCACATCATTGGGTTCCTGCTCGTGACACTGCTCTGCCCCTTTCCTGTGGCGGACGCTGCTCCTTCTGCATCGGATAGTCGACCTCGTATCGTGGCGTTTGGTGACAGTCTCACAGCTGGGTTGGGGGTACAGGTCGACGGATCCTATCCCGCACAGTTACAACGCCAGCTCGACAGTCTAGGCTATCACTATCGTGTGATCAATGCCGGGGTCAGTGGCGACACCACTGCAGGCGGGCTTCGCCGTGTTTCCTGGATTTTGAATAGTCAGCCCGAACTGGTCATTCTTGAGCTGGGTGCTAACGATGGGCTTCGAGGGCTGCAGGTCAACGATACGTACAATAATCTTCGTCAGATTATCCGCCGGCTGCAAGAGGCGCAGGTCACGGTAATCTTAGCCGGGATGAAATTGCCGCCGAATTATGGCCAGGATTACACGACGAAATTCGAGGTCATGTACCGGAATCTAGCACAAGAGCACCAGGTGCCCTTTATTCCATTTTTCCTCGAAGGCGTTGGGGGAAATTCCTTATTGAATCAGGCGGACGGTCTTCATCCAACCAGCGAGGGATATAAGGTCGTTGTCGAGCATCTGCTAAAAGTCCTCAGGCCAGTACTCAACGAACGAGAACAAAAGCCCAACCTCCCACGTCAACAGAGTTGACGTGGGAGGTTTCTCAACTAGCTCGCGAGCAACAAAAAACCAAGACTCTCTACAGCAGATCCGCAAACCGCGATGGTCTAGGACTTCTTAAAAAACGTGTCGTAGACGCCGTAAATAAGCACAATCGCGATCAGCACGTAGTACAGGCCGGTGATCCCGCTATAATCCGGAGGCCCTTCCGACACATTCGCCATTGCCGGTAACGCCTGGCCCAACAAGGCCGCGGTGAAGAGTCCCATGTGTGACAATAACTGCTTCATCTCTTCCCCCTTCTAAATCCACAAACAAAAAGTGGGCGCATTTTACTGGACATCGCGTGGATGGTGCAAGAGGTGGAACCAGGACAGAAGAATTCCACGGAAATGGAGGGAACCCGTTATGGCTCCGGTGTGGTCTTGGCTACAGCTTGAAGTGCCGCTGCCACTTCCTTGAAGGACGTGGCGACTTTGTCAAAGTGCGACCCTTTATCTAGGATTTCACGGGCTGCCATACGGATCTGCTCATCATGCTGTGCTACCTCCTGTGTCAACTTGCCAAGTTTCATGAGGGTAGACCGATAGGTGTCGACTTCATGTTCCAGATCTCGTGTGGTGACCTGGGCTGTTTTGAGGTCTGCCATAGAGGCCTGGAGCTGTTGCGTGAGACGAGCGGCGTAGGCCTTACGATCTCGCAGTTCTGCATCTAAGGTAGCTAACACAGTCTCTGTTTCTCGGCGTCGATCCTCCAGGCTCTTGATCGCAATAATCCAAGCAGAAACCTCTCCTCCGTCAATGGCAGGTGCAGGAGGAAGTGGCTGCTCTTTTTCGATAGCTTTCATCGCGTGCTGCAACCATTCAACAAATGTCAAGACCTCACTCAGTTTAATATCGGGGACGGATGACTGCAAGGTCAAAGGTGCCCGTGTTTTCGAATTGGTCTGTGGTCGTGATGGCGATCCCTTCCGGGAACTTGATGGTGAGGCTTCTGGCTGGGAGGTCCATCGATGATACTCCAACAAGACCGCCATACAATGCCGGCACATGGGATCTTCTGCTACTGAGCAGGAGCATGAGGAAACGAGGTGACCGTCTTTCAAATTGATCTGCTGTTCGTACAGCCCGGCCTTACCGATCACTGTTGAGGAGATCTGGGAATGATTCGCCTCGACAATACGGACGCGCTTTTCAGTGACGTATTGACGGGCGATGAGAAATGCGGATGCCTCGGAGATCGCTTGGATCATCTCTGGATCCAAGAGGTCGAGTCGATCAGCACTACATGGAATTCGGTTCGTCATGGAGGGGGTTCTTGATGCTCCTCTAAACGCCATGCTCGCGCCAGTTTGCCGACCGACTTGGAGAGTGTCAAGCAACCTTCAGTATCAGGCATCCCGTATTTAGGGGGAGAAGTCCGACAGATGGAGAGATGACGCTATCGGCAAGGTTTGGCGGGGTTGGCTTTTCCCACTGGGGTAAGCCAGACATAGTCTGCAATGGGATCTTCTAGGTGGCTTCGCAGGTCGTTCACCTTAGTAGTATCAAACGACATCAAATACACGGTGGTTTGTTTGATGTCCTCACCCATCCGTCTGGCGACCCGCTTGGGCACAGGAAGGTTGTATTGGATGTGGCCACCTCCGGTGTAACTTACGATGATCCGACGGGGTTCACTGGGATCCCTGCGAAGTTCTTTCTGCCGAGTCACCAGTGTCTTCGCCATGCCCTCATCGCGAACCATGGACGCTTCGTACATCGTTCGGTAATGGTCTTCCGTGCCTCCATGGCATCGCGTCAGTTGATCGACAATCCGGTCGCGATAGGCGGGATCATCGATGATCTCGTCCTGTAGGATCCCCCAGGACGTCCATTCTGGTTGTTGCCTAGCCTGCTCGAGTCCAACCTGAACAACACGACGAATAAGGGGCTTGGGCGGGTTCATGGCTCGGACAGACAGATGATGGTCTCGGGCAAAAGCCACCAATGGCCCATAATCTTCGAACGCTCCACCCCAATTTTGTTTCCAGCGCACCTGCTCCAAAAACTCATCCGTGACCGGTTTGGACTCTGCCACGTACTCATCCAGCGCTGGTTGGCCGTCCCACCCGAACATCTCCAAACCAATCGTGGGTTCTATACCATCCGTTACCAGCTGATCCAGTACTTTCAGTGCCGCTTCAATATGGAAGGAGTTATGATGCTCCTCTCCAAGGTAGATAATGTCCTGCTGTTCAAGCGTCTTGAGCCATTCCGCAAACAATAGGGTGCGACCGGTTCGAGTCTCGAGGATTTGCCATGGTTGCCAGTCCACATCGAGATTGACCGCAAGGCTTGTTTCGTCTTCTGCCCAAGAGTCGTTTGAATAGATGGGGATGGACAGCAAAACGACGAGCAAGGTGGTCAGCCATGCATGGAGAACGGGCAAAGATATTAGGCGTGCGATCATAAAACCACTCCTACCATACCGCGTGTGTCTGAACAAGCGGACTTGACCATGAAGTTGAGATCTCACTATTCTGCTGCATGATCGTTTACGTCCCAACATGCACGGTCGGTCCCACTTCCGATGCCATCTGACGAGCTTACCGAATTTCGCCATGCAGTCAGTCGTCGTGCGCGCCAGGCACCTGCCCAGTGGGAGGCTTCAAAACGACTGGTAGAGGGCTCCACCCTGCCTTCCACGATGGCCCAACTGTCCGATGCCATCCAGCGGAGGGATCTTCCGGAGGTGGTCAGGCAGGTTCTCCTGTCTCTCTTCGATCAACCGCTCTCGTCACGCCTTCAGGACTTGAACAGCGAAACACTGAAGTCTCTAACTGGACTTCCTCCTGCTAAAGCGGTCAGGGCCTTGTGCGTGTGGTTTCAACTGGTTCCTCCCCCGGCTTCAAAGTGGCCGACCACTTGCCTGTCGAGTGAAGCGGTCGAAGGGAAACTGCGCCAGCTGACGAACCCATTCGAGTTCTTGGCTCATGCCGACGTGGCGTCCGTACTGGACATCGGAGCCGGGGATCTGTCCTTCGCAGAGGAGCTGGTCGATCTGTATGGTCAGCGCTGTACCCAGGAGAATCGGCCATTCATCCTCCACTGTCTCGATCGGCTCGACCCACGATCGCGATTGGGTGGTCCGCTTCACGTGGAGCCAGAAAGGCTTCACAAGCTGCAGCAACGCGAGGGCCTGTCGTTGTCCTTCTTCGGGAATCAAGACATGTTTGAGCTTGGCGCATTGGATGAACGAGGATCCCTTGCCCCTCGCTATACGATTGCGACCTGTTGGGCGCCAGCCAGCCCCACCTTTGCCTATGAGCCAACGAGACTGTCACAGGTGCTGATTGCTCAAGATCTGGAGCGGACCAGAGGGGCGTTTCGGCAGACTCGCTATGGGAAAGAGGTTGCGCTTGAAGTGCAACATCGTGACCGCGCTCTTCTCTTCCCCTCATGGAAATTTGACGTGATCGGTCCCCGTGCGCTGTTGAAGCTGCTTGCTCAGCGCGGGGTCGTCTGTGTACTAGGATCGGTCGATGTGCAAGTGTTTTGGGAGCTTCTCGCGCAACTGCTCGATGACCCCCGGTACCGACCTCAAGACCAGGCTTTTCATCCGGAGAACCTTCCCATGATTTTCGGCAAGATCTATGAGGCGCTCACCAGCTTGCCCGTCGGTGAGTCGATCGACCTCGCCAAGCTCGCGCCCCTGAGGCAGAAACGTTCTGATTCTGCGGGATTTCTTCATACGGATGACCGCGACAGCACCTTTCGATATGTCCGGATCACCCGAGGCGCCATCTTTCCCGGTATGCCGGCCAGCAGTACTGCACGAAAGTTTTCAGCCATGACCGAAGAAGTTCCTCCCTGGCTGGTGACGCTGATTCCTGCTTAGGAAAGAAGAAGAAGTTGGCCGTGGCGTAACGTTGCCAACGTGCAAAACACGTGATTTATTGACCGTTTCCGGACCATTTGCTAGACTTCGAGCGTGTCCAATCACCACCTACGCCCTCACCATCGCAGACCGTAAATCCCATCATGACTTCAACGGAGACCATCCGGGCCGTCCAGGAGAACATTGCTCGGGTTATCAAGGGGAAACCCCATGTTATCGAGATGAGTCTCGTCGCGCTGCTCGCTCGTGGGCATCTCCTTCTCGAGGATGTCCCAGGGGTCGGCAAAACCACGCTGGCCCATAGTCTTGCACGGTCGCTGGACTGTTCGTTCAAACGAATCCAGTTTACAAGCGATCTGCTGCCTTCTGATATCGTGGGGGTTTCGATTTTCAACCGACAGAAGCAAGCGTTTGAGTTCATTCCTGGACCCATTTTTGCGAACATCGTCCTGGCGGATGAAATCAATCGTACAACGCCGAAAACCCAGAGCAGTCTCTTGGAGGCAATGAGCGAGGCACAGATTTCGTTCGACAATAAGACCTATCCACTTAGCCCGCCATTTATGGTCATTGCAACGCAGAACCCTGCAGAATATCAAGGAACCTTTCCACTTCCCGAGTCACAATTGGATCGCTTCTTGATGCGGCTGCGCATCGGCTACCCAGCGCCGGAAGAAGAAAGGAAGGTGCTAGAACGACCGTCGTCCCTGCACCCGGCCGAAGAGTTGTCCCCTCTTGTGACTGCACAAGAAGTCGTCCAGCTTCAGAACCAGGTCGACAAGGTCTTTATGGAGGAAAGTTTAACGGACTATCTCCTGGCCATCGTCCAGAGCACCAGGCAGTCCGACCTCTTATCACTCGGGGTCAGCACAAGAGGGGCGCTAGCGTTAAGCCTGACTGCAAAAGCCCTGGCGTTTGTGCGGGGGCGGACCTATTGCCTGCCGGATGATATTAAAGAGCTTGCTCCGATCGTTCTCTCTCACCGTATCATGGTGGCACGTCAGGCTGGCCTTCCCCAACGAAGTTTTGAACAGGCCGAACACATCGTTCGCGATTTGGTCGACTCGATTCCTGTCCCTGTCTAGCGCAGTTCTGTCGTCGGTTAGCCCTCAACGAGTTGGTGGGATATGTCGGTTCAGTTGCCGTCCTTCGCCCGTGGAATGCTCCGATATCGGTCCACGAGGATTACATCAGAGGGGCTCCAATTTCTGATCTTCGCGCTGGCGATCGGCATCGCGGCCATCAATACCGGGAACAACCTGTTTTATCTCCTCCTGGCCATGATGTTGAGCCTCATTCTGGTATCAGGCATTGCGGCGGAGTACTGTCTGCGGCGACTCGAATTCCGTCGACATGTGCCAGATCTCCTCTTTACCAATACTGCGGTCACCATAGGGCTCGTCGTCAAAAATCGGAAAACGCGATTAACCAGTTTTTCGCTGAGGCTCTGTGATGTCAGCGATGATCATGTGATCTCACCCCTTATGGAGATTCGTGCCCTCCCTCCGGGTGAGAGCCGGCTGCTCTCCTACCAATTGACTCCGATACGTCGGGGGCGATTGCGCCTAAGCGGTGTTCAAATCAGCACGGAGTTTCCCTTCGGGCTCTTCACAAAGCGGACGTGCTTCCCGATGGAAGACATGGTCCTGGTATGTCCGGAGCTTCAGCCGATTCATGAGCGTCTCCTACGTGGCCTGCGCACTGCAGGGCATGAACAGAGCGTGCATCGGCGGGGACACGGCAGTGACCTGTACAATCTTCGTCTGTATCACGCGGGAGATGACTCTCGGAGTATTCATTGGCCAACAACAGCACGGACCTCTCAACTGACCATTCGGGAGACCGAAGCTGAGGAACAACGCCGCGCGATCATCCATGTTTCAACGAGCGTACCGGCAAGTCACGAAGCTCTGTTTGAGCGAGCGGTCTCGTTAGCCGCCTCGTTAGTTCAGCATCTGACTCATCAGGGTTACTCCCTACAATTGCGCATAGGCGCAGAGGGTTCTTCGTTTGGCCAAGGAGACACACATCGCGTCGAGCTGCTTCGCATGCTCGCGCTCTGCCAGCGAACAGCTCCCACCGCCATGTCCATGAGGCAAGACGAATGGCCAGGCGGATACCTCGAAGTCAATGAAGGAGGAACGGTGGTTCTCGTGCAGGCTTGGTCTGATTCGAGAGATGGAGAAGCCGAACTCCCGCGGGTTTTCGTCGATGGGGAACTCATTTCTGGAGCAGCTCATGCCGATTAGCCAGGCCCTTCACCTGACCTCCATGTTGCTGGCGTCAGCGTCCTTCATCGGATTGACGCTGGGAGCCGGTCTGCCAGAGTGGCTGGCCGCACTGACCGGCGCAACGCTGATCGCCGTGCTTCTGCGAAACATCGGAATCAAATCGGTCGAGCGATTCACCATGCAGATGCCTGTTTCAGCCATTGGGTGGAATCTGATCGTGCTCGGCGGGTTCTCGGGATTTTGGATTGACCTCTTGTGGATCTCTGGCGATCTGCTTCCAGCTGGCCTCCACTTTCTGATGATCTTGTTGGTCATCAAACTCTTCAACCTCCGACTCCGTCGTGACTATCTGCATCTTTATGCGATCAGTCTCGTTGCCATTCTCGCCGCAGGATCCCTCACGACGGATCTGTGGTTCTTCCCGATCTTTTCGGTCTACCTGCTCGCCGGGGTCTGGACTCTGCTGCTATTTCAGTTGACCAAACATTCGGAGGTGAGCGGCGACGTTGGGATGGTCATGCCCATTCAACAGGAGTATTACGAAGAGAGCAACCGGGTTTCGCCGCGCTTTTTCTGGATGGCGAATGGGTTGGCTGGCGGGGCGTTCCTCATCACGGTGATAATTTTCTTCACCATCCCACGGGTTACTGCGGGGGTATACCAGAAGGGATTTGGGGAAAATATACGCACATCAGGGTTTTCCGATCGGGTGAACTTAGGCTCGATCGGAACGATCAAGCGCGACCCCAGTATCGTAATGCGAGTCGAGTTGCCCAAGAGCCCGTCGCGTGACAGTAGGCCCCTGTATCTGCGAGGGGTTTCCTTTGACCGGTACGACGGCAAGGTGTGGACGAACCAGCTAAGCCACCGACGGAGTCTTATTGAGGAAAGCCCTGGCACCTTCGTGTTTCGGGGGAAACAAGCGGTCGCGCGGGTCCAGCGTGGTGAAGCGATACAGCAGAAAATCCTCCTTGAACCACTGGATACGTCGGTGCTGTTTGCCGCACCGTTTATCGAAGGGGTGAGCGGAACGTTCCCCAGTCTCTTCTTCGATGACACCGGTGCGGTCTATCTGCCCTTCCCGAGCTCATCCCGCATCGAATATACCGTCGTGTCTCGTCCCACGGTGTTGGTGCCGTCGGATTTTGGGTACGAGCCCAGCCAGTATCCTGAAACATTGGTCAGGCATTATCTCCAACTCCCGCTTCAGTCAGACCGTATCACCACGCTGGCAGAGGAAGTGACGCAGAGGCAACGCAATGCGTACGAAAAGGCTACGGCGATACAAACGCACTTAACCAGCAACTATCGATACAGTCTGGATGCGCCGCTTGCCGAGCAGCAGCAACCGCTCGAAGAATTTCTCTTCTCAAGAAAAACTGGGTATTGCGAGCACTATGCCACGGCGATGGTCATTATGCTTCGAACTATTGGGGTTCCCGCTCGTCTGGTGACAGGCTTCATGGCCACGGAATGGAACGACTACGGAAATTACTACGTCGTCAGACAGCAGGATGCCCATGCGTGGGTTGAAGTGTATCTACCGTATTCCGGGTGGATTAGGATGGATCCAACTCCCACCGAAGACAATCCAGCGGCTGGAGGCCCGGTCTGGCAGGTGTTTGGACCCATGATGGATAACATCAGGCTCCAGTGGAACCGGTTGTTCGTGCAGTATAGCGCTGCAGATCAGCTTGCCGTCGTTCGAGAATTCAAGGCCGAAGGCCTTTCGGTTCAAACCAAGGCGCTGGATTCTGTGACAGCACTGTTCGGCAGCTTCATGGCAGTCCTGAGTGGAATGGTGACCCACGATATGTCTCAGGTCAGAATTGGGTTGCTGGGAGAGATCCTCGGCATTGTAATGATAGGTCTTGCCATGGCCTTCTGGCTGGGTCGGAGCCAACCATGGGCGACCACAAGTTTCTGGAAAATGACCCACAGCGACGAACAGGTCATCGCGCAACTCTATCGCCGCATGCGCACCTATCTGACCGGGCAGGGTTTTTCAAGCTCTACAGCTATTGCACCACTTGAGTTGGTCGAGATCACTCGCACACGCTGGAGGGAAGCCCATTCTGCAGTGGCACTAATCACAGAGCTGTACTGCCGAACCAGATTCGGTCACATTCCGCTCACCTCCGAGGATGTGAAACAGGCCGAAGGCTACCTCTGCCGTCTATTGGAACTTCCAAAACCGTAAGGGTAACAGAGTGGGCCCCCCACATCCTGGACTGAAGTGATATCGAGGCGTCAAGTGAAGGGTTATGAAGAACGGCCAGGCAATACTTGGAGCGGGAAAAGGGATTTGAACCCTCGACCCTCGCCTTGGCAAGGCGATGCTCTACCACTGAGCTATTCCCGCTCGCGAAAAACCAGGAGCGGAGTGTACTGACCTCTCCCGCTACTGTCAAGCCACGATTCCCACACAGCGCAAAGAGAAAATCCGATTCCTTAACCATCGACAGTTACAAATTAGTAACATGGCAAAGCTCTGTGCGCCATATTTGTAAAACTCAATTTATATTTCAGCGGCTTGTGAATTTTAATCGAATGAATTTTCGTTATCAGGTCAATAGTCATGCTACGTAAACTACTCACATAAAGATGATGTCTTGGCCGAATATTCAAAGTCCATCAACGCCAATAAATAATAGAATTATGAATGAGTTAGGTTTAATTTCTCGGTGAAAGCTGTGCACAAATATTTCTGGTTTGAATCTTGCGAACCATTCGTGGTGAGAAGTTTCAGCCATGGTGGTGCATGTGCGGCTTATTTTTCGGTCTACCTGCGTGAGATCAACATCTGAACTGAAGGCTAAGACAAGAAAAGATAAAGGGAATCACTAGATTAAGAAAAGATTTGTTCAAGTTCACATTATGTGAGGAGGTATTTACGATGTTCTTGTCACGTCGACAATTTCTAAAGGTCTCTGTCGGTACGGTTGCTGCCGCAGCCGTGGCGGACAAAGTCCTGGCATTGACGGCGCTCCAACCGGTGATCGAGGTCGGAAATCCGCTGGGTGATTATCCGGACCGGTCATGGGAGCGTGTCTACCACGACCAATATCGTTACGATTCATCCTTTACGTGGGTCTGCTCTCCCAATGACACCCATGCCTGCCGCGTTCGAGCCTTTGTCCGAAACGGCGTGGTCATGCGTGTGGAGCAGAACTATGACCATCAAACCTACGAAGACCTCTATGGGAATCGTGGGACTTTTGCGCATAACCCGCGCATGTGCTTGAAGGGCTTTACGTTCCATCGCCGTGTATACGGTCCTTACCGGCTTAAGGGCCCGCTCATGCGAAAGGGCTGGAAGCAGTGGATGGACGATGGATCACCCGAGCTAACGCCTGAAACCAAACGCAAGTACAAATTCGACAGCCGGTTTTTGGACGATATGCTCCGTGTCTCCTGGGACACAGCCTTTACCTATGCTGCAAAGGCCATGATCATTATTGCAACGCGCTATTCCGGCGAGGCTGGAGCTAGAAGATTGCGCGAACAGGGTTATGCGCCTGAGATGATCGAAATGATGAAGGGGGCCGGGACGCGGTGCTTTAAGCATCGTGCCGGAATGCCAGTTCTCGGCATCATCGGTAAAATGGGCAACACCCGCATGAACGGTGGGATCAATGCGTTGTTGGACACCTGGATTCGGAAGGTCAGTCCGGAGCAAGCGCAGGGTGGTCGTTATTGGTCGAATTATACCTGGCATGGAGATCAGAACCCATCACAGCCGTTTTGGTCCGGGGTTCAAGGCTCGGATATCGATCTCTCGGACATGCGTTTTTCCAAGCTGAACACCAGCTGGGGAAAGAACTTCGTTGAGAATAAGATGCCTGAGGCGCACTGGAAGCTGGAGTGCATTGAGCGTGGTGCGCGCGTGGTTGTCATCACGCCGGAATACAATCCAACGGCCTATCGAGCCGACTACTGGATGCCTCTCCGTCCACAGTCAGACGGCGCTCTCTTCATGGGAGCCATGAAAATCATCATCGACGAAAATATGCATGACGTGGACTTCCTAAAGCAGTTTACCGATGCCCCAATTTTGGTGCGCACGGATACTCTTCAATACCTCGATCCTCGGGACGTCGTAGCGGATTATAAGTTCCCTGATTTCTCCAAGAGCTATTCAGGGCGGATTCAAGCTCTGAAGCCGCAAGATGTCGAACGGCTTGGCGGTATGATGGTGTGGGATTTGAACAAGAAGCAGGCCGTCCCGCTCCATCGTGAACAAGTTGGATGGCACTATATCAATAGCGGAATCGATGCAGCACTCAACGGAACCTACCGGGTCAAGTTGTTGAACGGTCGTGAAATTGACGCGATGCCGGTGTGGCAGATGTATCTCGTGCATTTCCAAGACTACGATTTGGATACCACGCACCAGATCTGCCGGACTCCAAAGGACCTCATTGTCCGCTGGGCCCGTGACTCGGGTACGATTAAGCCAGCCGCGATTCACAACGGAGAAGGCGTGACGCACTATTTCCACATGACCCCGAACGGTCGTGCAGCGGCCATGGTGCTCATCATTACCGGTAACGTCGGTAAGTTCGGTACCGGGCAGCATACCTGGGCTGGTAACTACAAAGCTGGCGCTTGGACTGCAACTCCTTGGTCAGGGGCAGGTATCGCGGTTCATACCGGTGAAGACCCGTTCAACATCACGCTGGATCCGAATGCCCATGGAAAAGAAATCAAGACCAAGTCCTACTACTACGGCGAGGAGGTTGGGTATTGGAACCACGGGGATACAGCCTTGATCGTGAATACCCCGAAGTATGGGCGTAAGGTCTTTACCGGCAAAACCCACATGCCGACCCCGAGTAAATTCCGCTGGGTCGTGAACGTCAACGTGCTCAACAATGCCAAGCACCACTACGACATGGTGCGCAACGTAGATCCGAACATCGAGACCCTGATCACGCAGGACATCGAAATGACGTCCGATGTGAATCATAATGATATTGCCTTTGCGTGTAACTCCTGGATGGAGTTTACCTATCCGGAGATGACGATCACGGTTTCCAACCCATGGGTCCAAATTTGGAAGGGTGGAATCAGACCGTTGTATGACACTCGGAACGACCTCGACACCTTTGCCGGTGTTGCTGCAAAACTGTCCGAGATGACCGGCGACAAGCGTATGAAGGACTACTTCGCCATGGTCTACGCCAACCGTGTGGACGTCTATGCGCAGCGCATGCTCGATGCGTCCAGCACCTTCTATGGCTACTCAGCAGACGTCATGTTGAAGTCGGAAAAGGGATGGATGGTCATGGTACGGACCTATCCGCGGCATCCGTTCTGGGAGGAAACCAACGAGTCGAAGCCAATGTGGACCCGCAGCGGTCGGTACGAGAATTACCGTATCGAACCGGAAGCGATCGAATATGGCGAGAATTTTATCTCCCATCGTGAGGGACCGGAGGCGACACCGTATCTGCCGAATGCGATCTTCACGACAAATCCGTATTGCCGTCCCGACGACTATGGTATTCCCATCACCGCGCAGCACCATGACGATAAGACCGTTCGTAACATCAAGTTGTCATGGCATGAAATTGTGCGACATTCAAACCCATTGTGGGAGAAGGGGTATCAGTTCTACTGTGTCACACCGAAAACACGTCACCGAGTTCATAGCCAATGGTCAGTGAACGACTGGGTACAGATTTATGAGTCGAACTTCGGAGATCCTTACCGTATGGATAAGCGGACTCCCGGAGTCGGTGAACACCAGATCCACATCAACCCACAGGCCGCGAAGGACCGTGGTATCAACGACGGCGACTATGTCTACGTCGACGGAAACCCGGTGGATCGCCCTTATCGTGGCTGGAAACCGAGCGATCCCTACTACAAAGTCGCGCGCCTCATGATCCGGGCGAAATACAACCCGGCTTATCCGTACCATGTGACCATGGCGAAGCATGCACCGTATGTCTCCACGCCAAAGTCGGTCAAAGGACACGAGACCAGGCCGGATGGACGCGCCATTGCCATCGACACGGGATATCAGTCGAACTTCCGGTATGGGGCCCAACAGTCATTTACCAGAAACTGGCTCATGCCGATGCACCAGACCGACTCGCTTCCTGGCAAACACGCAATTGCTTGGAAGTTTAAATGGGGTTATCAGGTCGATCACCACGCGATCAATACGGTTCCGAAGGAATGTCTCATCCGTATCACCAAGGCGGAGGACGGCGGGATCGGGGCCCGTGGTCCCTGGGAACCGGTTCGTACCGGATTTACTC
>CABVRZ010000024.1 GCA_902500775.1 uncultured Nitrospira sp. | reverse complement strand
AGGCTGTAGTCGGGCGTGGGTTCCGACAACGTGAACCCGCACAACCATTTGGCGGCCAGATTTTCTTCAAGATACCGCTCCAGCTCCCGATCAGAGCGGTCTTCCATGAATGGCACGAGCAGACAACGAAAGAGCCGCTCCACGCCATACCCATCAGCCCCTTTCAGGTGCCTCACGTCGGCCAAGGCTTTGGTGGCATCTGGCAGATAGGCGTGAAACCGCCGGTACGGGTGCGTGGACGAGACCAGACTGTCGAGGTCAACCAGTTCCATTTGAGACATCTACGGCTCCAGCGCGAAGAGGGGGGGGACCGAACCATGGACGAGGCGCAGTATAACAAAAGTTCACGCAATGCCTCCTTTATTCAACAGTCCCTGCAGAGTTCCTCGCCTGGGCAGACTGGCGCTTCCAATGGATTCACCCGTTCAAAGATTTCAACGGTCGGATCGGACGAGTGCTCCTCGCCGCACTGCTCTATAAGCTTGGATTGCCACATGTAGAGATGGCGCCCGTGGAGCCGATGAGACGGTCGGAATATCTGAATGCATTGCGGGTTGCTGATGGAGGGCAGTTAGATTCTTTACAAGACCTCTGGAGCTGGCGGCTTACCGAATCTACCTAACCCAGGCCCCCCTTCACATTATCTGTGGATGTGAAGTTAGCTGAACATTGGCGATCAGTAGTGGAAGACTACTCTTCTGTCTTGGCTCCGCCTTCCCACAGCTTGACGGCCCGATCCCAAGACGTGCCGGCGAGGCGGCGGTCGCCGCCATAGTCTTTGGCGGTCCGGAAATTTCGGCCAGTGGCCGCTATCAGAGGCGGAAGTGAAAAGCCTCCTCGCAGATGATTTCTGCCGCCTAAAGGCGTATCCTCAGGCTCAGGAGTTCACAAATAAGATGATGCATTCGGCAAGGAGTACAAGCACGGTTCAGGTTACTATCGCAGAAATGGTGCGGCGCATTGTCGAGCGGTTCTACCCCGAGCGCATTATTCTCTTTGGGTCACATGCCCGCGGAACGGCCGGACCAGATAGCGATGTCGATTTGCTCGTGGTGATGGAGCCGCACGGTTCTAAACGACGGCGAGCGATTGAGATCCATGGGCTGCTGGCCGGCATGGGTGTCCCTAAAGATGTCATTGTTGTGACGCCTGAAGAATTCAATGCCTACCGCGATGCGCCAGGGACTGTGATAAGGACCGCGTGGCAAGAGGGAAAGATCCTGCATGACCGTGCGGCCTAAGGACGAGGACCTTGTCCGAGCCTGGGTTCTCAAGGCTGAGCATGACTTGCTCAACATCGAGAATAATCTCGCTGCGCGGGAGATCCCGTGGGATACTGTTGGTTTTCACGCACAGCAATGTGTAGAGAAATACCTCAAAGCTCTCCTTATCTCTCGACAAATCGATCCTCCGAAAATTCACGATCTGACCGAACTTTATGCGTTGCTACCAGATGGGCTGCTGGAAGGATTCAATGTGCACTCGCTCGAAGAGCTGAATCCCTATTCGATAGAAGGACGCTATCCTGGAGTGTGGGAGCCGGTTGAACAAGCAGAAGCACTTCAGGCTGTTGATGCCGCGAGAATGATTCGCCAGGCAATCCGCCAAGTCTTGCCGCCCGCCTGTATCGACTAACGACATACATTAGCAAGAGATGTTTTGGTAGGAGCCGGTTGCGTTCTGGAGTCCTTAGCTCTGTGGCTACCCTTCCGTCCTGACTCCCCCTTCCCACAGCTTCACTGTCCGATCCCAGGAGGCACTGGCGAGGCGCTTGCCGTCTGGAGAAAAGGCCAACCCTCGGACCTGGCCACTATGGCCTTTGAGGGTTCGGAAGTTTCGACCGGTGGACAGATCCCAAAACTTGATGGTTTGGTCGTCGCTCGCGCTGACCAAAACTTTTCCGTCCGGGGAGACGACCAGACTACGGACCCAGCCCTTGTGGCCGGTCAACGCTTTCTTCTCGACCACCGTCGGCATCTCAAAGAGCTTGATGGTGGTATCCCGGCTGCCGGTGATCAGGAGTTTTGCATCAGGGGTGAAGGTCATCGCGCCGATCCAGTAGTCCATCGGCTTCTGGAATCCGCCGTCATCTTCAACAAAATAGCCGCGAGTCTCGGTTGAATCCACATGGTCTTTTCGCCAATGACCATCGTGAAGGATCTTTTCCTCGCCGCTGGGAAGCACTTCCCACACTTTGATCTTCCCGATATCAGTCCCGCTGGCGAGGTGAACGCCGTCCGGTGAGAATGCGACGCACACGGACCAATGGTGATCGTATTCGTCTTTGCCCAGAAGGGTCATGAGCTCAGTGCCGGTGGTGACTTCCCAAATCTTGATGTCCTTGTTATGGCTCCCACGCGCGAGCATGAGTCCATCCGGAGAAAGAGATAAACTGCAAACGCTATGGTCGTACCGGGTAAAGAGCAGCTTCACGGGTTCGCCGGTCTTGCCGTTCCAGAGTCGGATGGTACGATCTTCGCTCGCAGTTGCGAGGGTTTGTCCGTCTGGGGTGAAGACGATGGCGCGGATATCGTGGGTATGGCCGCGAAGGGAACGGAGCAGCCGACCGGTTTCAATATCCCACATGCGTACAAGGCGTTCGGCACCCCCGCTCACAAGCATGGTCCCATCTGGGGAAAAGGCAACCGCCCACACCCCATGTGAATGACCACGGAAGGTGTTCACCTCCCGACAATCAGTTCCCCAGTGCTCCAGGAAATCGATAGGTGGGGTTGATGTGGGTTGCGTATCAGCGGAACCGGTCGTGGAAAAAGGAGTCATCGTTGGATTGGGCATATGTCGTGTGTTCCCTTAGGCTGTCAGGTCCTTGATTGGTCAACAACCCGGCCAGTATAATTCATTCAACCGTTTGGATCGTAAGAGATGCTTCACGAGCAAGTCAACTCTTCGACGGGTTTGTCCGTGTGGACGGGGCAGACTCCAGGTCGATGCCCAGGGTGTTCAGCAGACATTCCTGAAATCTCGAACTGGAGATTCACGTTCATACCCAAACAGTTCGGCGAGTAGCGTGGTAACGGCCCCCTTCATGTGACTGAGAGTATTTCAATGGAAATTAGATTCCAGCCAGCGTTGCTTCAGGAAGTGATCGATTCGTTCGTGGAAAAGACGGAACGAGAAGGCGATCCGACCTACTACAAGGAATTCCACGAGTATGCTGATCCGATCTATGAGAAGTTCATTCTCGAAGATCGGGAGGCCGAGTTCAAGAAGTTGTACCAGTACCTCTTCGGCACCTGGGGGTTTTCAGATATTGTTCGCGATTCATTTCATGAGTACCCGCTATTGAAGGAGAAGGTCGGCATCGTCCTGGTCAAAGGGGTCTTGAAGGAAGATCAGGAAGGCGTCGATATTCTCAGAAAATGGGGTTCAGTCGAACGAGACCTGGCCAAAGAGTTTGAAGAGAAGGGGATGAAGGGGGTCGGGATCAAGCTGATTCCCCGTCGATTCTATGATCCAGCGCTCACGCGGTACTGTCGTCATGAGTTGATGCATATCTCCGATATGATCGATCCGTCATTCGGCTACGATCCGGACACCAAGGTCGGACTGAATCCAGGCGAAGAGACGCTTATCTTACAACGCTACCGTGTGTTGTGGAGTTTGAGCGTGGATAGTCGTTTAGTTGCGGCGGGCAAGGATCCGATGTTGAGTAAGGAGGATCGGTTCAAGGAATTTCGTTCGTGGTATCGAAAGATTCCCCCTCCGCAACTCAAGTCGGTTTTCGAAGGGCTCTGGCAGACTTCGTACTTCACCCATTCCGAGTTGATCGAAATGGGGGCCGACATCCTTCGGGTGATGGACCGGGCGGTGGATGTCGAAGGCGGTGAGGTGCCGGAGACTCAGAATAAAATCATGCTGATGCCGGGGTTCCCTTGCCCGTTGTGCCGATTTCCCACCTATTCGTGGGTCGAAGATATGGGAACCAATCTGGAACCTTACGTGCTGGATTTCATCCGGGAGAATCACCCTGGGTGGGATGTCGAATTCGGCGCCTGTGACCGGTGTGTGGAGGTCTATAAGTTGCGTGCCGACGGCGTGATGTAGCTCGTGAAAATGGCTGCCGGCTTTATTCTCGTATCGCTCAAGGCCTCGCCGTACACAAAAGGTATGCCTTGGCCTCTCGCTCGCTGCGGCCACGCTGGACTGCGATTTTGGCCATCCCTAACCGTTGTCAATATTTCTCATGGCCACTAACCCCTCATACGGTCGGCGAGCGTTCCTGAAAGACTCTGTCATTTCTACCGTCAAGGCTGCGCAGGAACTTGTCAAGCATGCGGATGCTTCCCCTGTCGAGACCACTGCGCTCTCGATTCGGCTGGACTGGTTGCGCCCTCCCGGTGCTGTGGCTGAGGAAACTTTTCTGGATCGGTGTACGAAGTGCAACGATTGTGTCACGGCCTGTCCTCCCGGAGCCGTTACTGCGCATCCAGCTGATGGAACTCCCATCCTCTTTGCCGATCAGTCTCCCTGTCTGTTATGCGAAGATTTTCCCTGTATCATGGCCTGCCGAACGGACGCGCTGGTGCCCGTCAGCGGGATTGATCAGGTTCGAATGGGAACGGCCGAGGTCTCGCATAGATTCTGTACGGCTGGTCAGGGGTGCCATGCCTGTGTCTCGAAGTGCCCGACAAACGCTCTCGTCTTTGATGTGGCCTCGCTGCACCTGTCTGTTTCTCCGGAAACCTGTGTGGGGTGCGGCATGTGCGAGATGATTTGCAAGACGGTGAATGATCGGGTCGCGATCCGTGCGATTCCGGCTAGGCAGATGGCGAAGGTTGCCCAATGAGCCGATTGTACTTTCATATCGATTCTATCGGTGCGATCGCACCATCCAAGGGGCCGGTGAGTTCTCCCTTGACTTCATACCGGCCATTTCATATACATACATGGCTTTTCCGTCACACCGGGGAGCATGATAGTCAGAAGACCGAGTGTGTGGCGGACAGGAGGCGATTTCTATGACGAGTCAACAGCCGATGCACAGAGCTTCTGCATCTGCCACTGCCATGCTGCCGAACCCTTCGACGATCAAGGATTCCCCGGCCGTTGAGCGAGCGCTCAGCCGCAGCAAGGCGTATCTGCTGATCTCCTGGAGCCTCCTCTATCCCGAGGATGAGGAATTTCTCGACTATCTGCGATGTGGGGAATTTGTCGAAGATGGTCGGACGGCCCTTGACGCGCTGGGCGTTGCCCTTGGCGCGGACGGGAGCCAGCGTGCCAAGGACAAGCTGGCCGCGCTGAAGAAACAGCTGGGGTTAGTAGAGGAGCTGATCGCTTCAGAATGTGTCAATTGGCAGCTGATCGATCTCCAGTCGGAACATCGCCGGGTCTTCAGTAACGTGATCACGCTCGATTGTCCCCCCTATGAAACTCTGTTCGGGAACGACCATGTGTTCGCCCAGTCTCATGTCATGGGTGACATCTCGGGATTCTACAAGGCGTTCGGAGTCGAACTCTCGAAGGACATTCATGAACGGCTCGATCATCTCAGTGTGGAGTTCGAGTTCATGCATTTCCTGGCGTATAAGGAGTCGTACTCGCTCTGTCACGATGCGCCTGAAAAGACTCAGATCGTGGTGGAAGCACAAAAAAAGTTTGTGAAGAATCATATCGGTCGATGGGTCCCCTTGTTTTGCCGGATGTTGGCCAAGAAAGCGGACTCCGGTCTGTTCAAGTTGGTGGCCGACCTAACCGCCGATTGGATGGAATTTGAGATGGCGTTTTTAGCCGTGACGCCTCAACCCTACACAGAGACCGATTATCGCCCTGCGACCTTCAGTTCACCGGAAGGTCAAACCTATGAATGCGGTGCGCAAGACCAAGGGAATGAGTTGAGCATGTTGCTGAACGAGGTCGGGGCCCAGTCCTTTATGGACGTGAAAGAAAAGGACAAGGATCAAGAAGAGGGACGGCCTTCTGGAACAGCGTGAGTCAATGTGAACCTGTCAGTATGGTTTCGAGAGTAGGCGTCATCTTTACTAAATAATTCACGAGGAGGGAGTAATACTATGAGGGTAGCGCAGACGACCAACAAGAAATTGGTGTTTGCCATTCTTCTCTCCGCCCTCACTGTCGGCCTGATGCTGACGTTGGGGCGAGTACCACTCGCTGTCAGTCAGCCGGTAACGATACCGGCCAAGACGGTTAAGGGTGCAATTCCGATGGACGGCGCCAATCCCGTATGGGAAAGCGTGCCTGGCGTCATCATTCCTCTGAGCGGTCAGTTGATCACGACCCCGATGCATCCGAACATTTCGGTGAAGTCGGTGTTCGTGAAAGCGATGACCAACGGCAAGGAGGTGGGGTTGCGGTTGGAGTGGCTCGATCAGACGAAGAATGATACGGCGATCGGCCCACAAGATTTCCGCGATCAGGTGGCGCTGATGTTCCCGGTAAACACGGCCGGAGCTCCGCCGTTCCAGTGTATGGGGCAATCCGGAGGCACCACCAACATTTGGCGCTGGAATGCTGAGTGGCAGAAGGACATCGGCAAGGACAGTGCGGGAATCTGGGACGTGGACGATCAGTATCCCGGCATTTTCTGGGACTATTATTTTGAAGAGCCGGCGGGAGGTGTGACCTATCCCGACCGTATCGGCCGCAGCCTCGGGCCGTTCAACTCCGGGATCTGGTCGGGCAATATTATGTCTGACCCGACGCTTCGTGTGAGCTCGGTCGAGGATTTGAGTGCCAATGGTTTCAGCACCCTCACGACGCAAGCCCATCAGGATGTGCTCGGAAGCGGTGTCTGGGAGCCATCAGGGTCCGTGAAGGGTGGTGGGTATACCGGACCAACCTGGCGGGTGGTTGTAAAGCGAACATTAGAAACTGGTGACACGAATGATGTACAGTTCAAGTCTGGGATGTCGGTACCCATCGCGTTTGCAGTGTGGGACGGCGCCAACATTGAGCGAAACGGCATGAAGTCGTTGTCGACCTGGTTTACGTTGAAGCTGTAGTTATGTGATTCGTGCGAGGCAGCCCCTGAGCTGCCTCGCTAGGGAAGTTTAAGAAAGCCTCGGATTGATGCCCTGAAGCGGGGTAATGATCCGAGGCTTTCTTTGTGTTGCGATGTGTCTCAATCCGATCGATCCATCCATCCAGGTAGGATTGCATTTCACCCTGAGCGGAATGTATAAAATTTAAGAAATCAAAGCCACTGATTTTCAAGAGCAAAAGGACATATCAGACTATGAACGTCTCGCTCCTTTTTCCTCCGACCTGGCACCCCTCACAGCCCTACCTCAGTCTGCCGTCTCTGACGGGGTTTCTCCACCAAGGTGGGATTCCCAACGTCTCCCAGCGTGATTTGGGCATCGAACTGTTGGATACCATTCTGACGAGAGACTATGCGGCAGAGGTATACCAACAGTTGACGGCCAAGCAACGCGAGTTGGAGCGGAGTCAAACCGGAGGGACGGGGCCCGGCAGTCGCGAGCATTATGGAAAGGTGACGGATTCGCTCGATCGGTTCGCGTACCTGGTCGATCGGATTGAATTGGCTAAAGACACACTGCGGAGCGAAGAGTTTTACGATCCCGACGCCTATCGCGCCAGTCTGTTCATGATCGACAAATGGCTGGAGGTCGTGTCATCCGTCTACTTCCCGACCCGGTTGACCGTCGTCGACAATCAATTTGGAAACTACTCCATCTACTCCTCGAAGGACCTGATGCGGGTTGTGCGTGACGAAGCTCAAAATCCGTATCTCAGCCTCTTTCGTGATCGCTTTATTCCGTCGATCGTCAACAGCCGTCCCGATCTCATCGGGGTGTCGATTACCGCGACCTCCCAGATCATTCCGGGCCTCACCCTCTGCCGACTGATCAAGGAAGCGGTTCCCGACCTGCATGTCACGATCGGCGGCAGCATCTTTACCCGTCTGGTCGATAACATCCGCCGATGTCCGAGCTTGTTCGAGCTCACCGACGATATCGTCGTGTTTGAGGGTGAGACGGCCTTGCTGGAGTTGGTCAATCAGCTGGCCGGCAAGAAGGACTACAGCAAGGTGCCCAACTTGATCTATCGGCAGAACGGCAAGATCACGGTCAACCAGCCGTTCTATTCGGAGAATGTGAATCAGCTTCCGGCCCCGAATTATGACGGCTTCCCGCTGGATCTCTACCTCTCGCCTGAACCAGTTCTCCCCGTTCAGTTTTCGCGCGGCTGTTACTATAAGGATTGTGCGTTCTGTGCGTTGACTCTTGATCACCAGAATTTCAGGCAAAAGGACCCGAGCCGGACGGTCGAAGAATTGCAGTGGCTGAAGCAGCGTTACGGGGCTCGCCACTTCTTTTTCACCGACGAGTGTTTTGCTCTGTCGCCGACCAAACGGTTGTGTCAGCAGCTGATCGATAAGCAGGTTGACGTCAAATGGACCTGCGAGATGCGTTTCGAGAAAAATCTCTCACGGGAGCTCTTGTCCTCGATGCGGGATGCCGGTTGTCTGAAGATCGTATTTGGGTTGGAATCCTTCAACCAGCGGATCATGGATTTTATGAAGAAGGGGATCAAGCAGGAGTGGGTCCGGCGGGTTGCGGATGACTGTGTGGATCTCGGGATCGCCGTGCACTGTTACATCATCGTCGGGTTCCCCACGGAGAAAGAAGAAGAAGCGCTTGAGACCATGAACTTCATCGTTGAAAACAAGCGGCTGCACGAGTCCTACGGCTTTTCGTGCCAGCCCTGTCTGTTTGACCTGGAAAAGGAAGCACCGATCATGAGTGATCCAGGGGGCTATGGCATCCGTCGGATCATGCGACCGTCTGCGGAAGATCTGAGTCTTGGGTTTTTCTACGAGGTGCAAGAAGGTATGACCCCGGATGAGGCGGAGCGGTTGTATCAATATGTGTACGGAAGAATCAGCGAGGTGGTGTGCGAGCTGCCGTTCAATTATGCGATGGCGGACGGGTTGCTCTACATCTCACGGGCCAAAACGGGAGCGAAACCGGCGTCGATGGCCGCACGTTGACCCTCTTTTTCTACGGCGGCTATAATACCGATTCCTATGGATTCAGCTATGAAGCCGGTGACACTGAGCGAACGGGTGATCGGGAAAGTGTCGGACTTTGGTCCGCTATTTGACTATACGATCAAGCTCGTCCTGCTTGCCTCGTTCCTCGAACTTGTGTTGTACCGCTTGCTGTCGCGTCTGGGGATGCATCTCAGCAAGATGGCCGCGACTCATCCATGGATTACGCCGACATTCACGACCTTGACCGAAGTGGGGGCATGGCTCCTCAACATCGTTGCCGTGTTGTTGTTCTTGGCCCTGACACTCACGATGGTCAATCGATGGGGAGGGGCTGGCAATCGTCGGCTGGTGAAACTGGGGATCATCGGCACCGCCATGTTATTGTTACTCACCGTTGGGTTTCTGGTTGTGCAGCCGGGGATGCTGGGCGCCATCATCTACAACGGATTGACCTTGTTGGTGTTGGCGGTATTTGTGTCGGATTATGTGACGACGCATCGTGAGCCGTCTCAACGAGCGTTGGCGGTGACTTATTTCTTAGGCATATCGGGATGGCTGTATTATCAGATCGTGTCGACGAGTTATAGTCTCATGGGAACGATCGCGCAGCCTCCGCTGGTGTACGAATCGCATCGCATGGGCGAGGCCTTGATGATACTCGCTAGTTTCTGCGCGTTTCTGGCCTATGGCAAGAGTAAGAGCCTCTCGCTGCGGACGAAGAATCGGCAACAACGTAGCCGGGCGATCTGGTTTTGGGCGATCACGGGCGTGACCTTTACGGCTCTCCTTGTGGTCGATTATCTGTTGGATCGCATTACTCCCGGATTCGCGTCTGCGTTTCGGCAGGCCTCCCAAGGCATCGGGTGGATCTTTCAGTTCGGAATGGGCTATACGTTCTATCTCCCCTTTGCCGTCTATGTCGGGGGATTACTCTGCTGGTCCTACACGGTGGTAAAGCTTCTATCCATGGGGAGATTGGCTGGGTATGGAATCGGACTGATGTTTATCGCGGGCTATGCGTTGATGTTTTCAAACTTGACGTTGATGGTGGTGCTTGGGGTGATGCTGCTGGCCTGTGATCGGGTCAAAGTAGCAACGGCCGAAGCAGTATCGACGAGTGCTGGTCCGATGATACCGGCACCGGATGGATTGATGACCGGTCGGGCGTAAGGCCCAGAACGAGTAAAATGATGGACACACCCACTTCTCTGCCTCCGCAAGGAGACACTGCGGTTGATCTTGGCGATCGGCCCCTCACTCCGGATGAGGAAATCGCCGGGATTGAAAAACTGTTGGACAGTGAGCCGGATGATTTTCAAGCGCGTTGTCGGCTCGGGGAATTATATTTCAGTAAAGGGCGTCTTGACGATGCGCTGGCGGAGGTCAAGAAGGCCATTGAGATGGCGGAATCCCTTCGCGCGGAAATGAATCGTTCGCTGGCCATGTATTATGCCAACCTAGGGACGATTTATGCGACCAAGAACATGGCCGATGAGGCAGAGGCTGAGTTCCAACATGCGCTACAAGTATTCCCCCATGACGTGCTGGCACTCTTCAACCTGGGGAGACTCTATGCAGACAAGAAGCACTATATGGAGGCGAAGGGGTATTATGAACGCCTCGTAGAAATCACACCGGACGACCCGATCGCCTGGTACAACCTCGCCGGGGTCTATATTGAACTGGATAATCCCCAGGTATCCGATTACAACACGATCGATATGGGAATTCAGTGTTATCTTCGCACCTTGGAGCTGGATCCCAAGCACTTGGAGTCGGCCTTCAAGCTGATGGAGATTGCGCTCAATCATAAAAAGACAGACTTGGCGATTCGGGTCATGGAGAATGCGGTGGAACACAATCCCGACGAGCCGCTGGCCTATTACAATCTCATCAGTGTGTACGACAAGTGCAAGATGTTTGAGCAGGCGGAAGAGGCCAGAAAGCGGTTGAAGGAGCGGTTTGCCAAGAAAGCCAAGGATGGTCCAAAGTCCTGATTCACTTTTAGAAGAGGTGTCCTATGTTCGGCAGTCTAGGGTTCACCGAGCTGATCCTCATCCTCATGATCGTGTTGATCATTTTCGGGGCTGGGAAACTTCCCCAGTTAGGCGAAGGGTTGGGGAAGGCGATCAAGGGCTTTAAGAAGTCCGTCCACGAGGCAGAGGCCATCGAAGCCGAAGCACAAGCAGCGGCGCAACAGACCACTGCTCCTCAAGTGGCCACGGCCGCGCCGGCTCAGAGTGCTCCGTTGAATCAGCCGGCAGGGGCCACGGTGCAGCCTGCTCCTCGCGCCTAGCAGGATGTTGAGTCCTCCATCGGCGTTCTTGTATCGTTCAGAGGCTCAACGTGCCACCTGGCTAGAGCTGCCTGAGCAGATCTGGGTGGGTGAAGAAAGGTTATGCCTAACCTTGTTGCTCGCTGCGGCCTTGGGCGGTGAAATGCGCGTCTTGGCACGCAGGGGTGAGCGGGTGAGAGCAAAGGTTTTTTGAACATCCTGCGCCGAGAGTCGAACGTGCATGAGCGGCAAGATCATCTTTTAACAGTCCCCTAGAGAGCGTCGCACTTATGGAAACCGAACTCGGATTGGCCGCTGGCTACATTGAGACGTTTGCTGGTAACGGGAAGGCTCGAAGCACGGGCGATGGCAAGCGTGCAGTGAAGGCAGGAATCCCGCTCCCTCATCACGCGGCACTCGATCGTGATGAGCAGTGGTTCTATTTTGCGGAATCGGGATCGGACCGCATCCGACGTGTGCACCTCCAAGATGGGACGCTCCACAACTTCGCCGGGATCGGAGAAACCTGTTATAGCGGCGATGACGGAGTCTGTGGAGAGGCCGGCCTCTATCTACCCCTGGGGGTTGCCTTTGATTCTCGGAACAACCTGTACATCTGTGACTCTGGAAGTAATCGGATTCGGAAAGTCGATCATGAGACGGGAATCATCACGACGGTGGTCGGGACCGGTCAGCATGGGTTTAACGGAGACGGCCCAGCGCGCGAGGTCAATCTGACGTGGCCGGCAGCCATCGCATTCGGTGAGGACGATGCGTTGTACATTGCCGACACGCAGGCGCATAAGGTTCGACGGTACGATCCCAACACGGATTTAGTGACGACGATCGCGGGATTTTGGACGGCTGAGGACGATGCGCGTGAACAGCCGTTGGTGGCCAGGAACCTCGTGGTGCTCTCCGGTGATGCGATCGGGATCGATTTCAGTGATGATCAAGGATGGCTCATGCCGGTCTGTTCCGACGGGCTCGATATGTCGATGTATTTGGACGATGGAAAGCCTGCGATGGAAGCGAGGCTCTACGACATTGTCGGGATTACGGTCGACGGCAAGGGCGATGTGTACATCGTCGACAAGGGAAGCAATCGTGTCAGGAAGATCGACGCCCAGACCGGTGTGATTTCGACCGTCGCAGGGGTCTGTCGGTATGGATATGACGGTGATGATAAGCCGGCTGTGCGAGCCATGTTGCATGCTCCTGAAGCCGCGATCTTTGACCGAGAGGGCCATCTCTATATTTCTGATACCATGAATCATCGTGTACGGAAGGTAGACGGCAGGACAGGTGTGATCACCACGGTCGCGGGAAATGGGGACAGCGGCTACGAAGACAAGAATATCGGTGGCTGTGGAGCTGCCCGATTCGTGGCAAAAGAATCAGCAGGGCAGTTGAAGCACGGTGACGGTCTGCTCGGTATCGAGGCGGTGGTGAATTCTCCTGTCGGATTGGCGCTGGACTCACAAGGCCATCTCTATATCTGCGAACGCGGAGAAAACAAGATCCGCCGGTTGAAGCTCTCCTAGTCTTCCTCGTTCCAGTCTCCTCACATTTGTCCCGCCCAGGTTTTGTGGTATTCTGAGCGTGATCATTTCATGGAGTATAGCCCTGTGCGAACGATGTCCATCGGTAGCGTCCGGTTTCATGTACTTGGATTCTTATCCGGGCTGATCGTCATCGCCAGTGTGCTTGGCGCCTTCGGGGTTCCGTTGGTCAGTTCCGAGGGGATGACGATCCGATCGTTCCTGATCCAAAGTGAGATGCCGAAGACCGCCGATGATACGGTCTGGCAAACGGCCTCGCCGATCACGATCCCCCTCAGCGGTCAAGTCATCACCAGACCGGTCTGGCCAGAGCCCACGGTTCGTGCCTTGACCGTGCGATCCGTTCATAATGGAACCGAAATTGCTTTTTTGTTGGAGTGGCAGGACAACACCAAGAATGATCGTCTGACTCCTGGGACGTTCCGAGACGGGGTGGCGATCGGGTTTCCTCTCGGTGATGCCCCGGCATTCTTTTGCATGGGACAGTTGGATCACTACATCAATATTTGGCACTGGAAGGCCGACTGGCAGAGCGATATCGATCGTCGGGCCGCGCGCGCTCCGGAGAAGAAAGAAGGTGGCGTCCGAACGTTCGAAGTCATTCCACGGCGAGTGTCTTCCGTGGAAGACCTCATCGGCGGAGGTTTCAGCACGTTGACGACGAAAGACAAGCAGGGGCGAGTGCAGGGCCAAGGGTTTTGGAGGAATGGAGTGTGGTACGTCATGATGCGGCGCCCACTCCTCAGCGAGGAGCAAGAGAACGAAGCAACACTTATTCCTGGACGGATCCAAACCGTGTCATTCTCTGTCTGGAACGGAGAAAATAAAGAACGAAACGGGCAAAAGGCGGTGGCGCCTTGGTTTCAGCTACGCATCGATCCAGGAGCAGGGTTGTGAAACAGGCTGCCGGCTGCGTCCTCAGTCGTCCGCCTGCTTGCGACGTACCCCAGAGGGTACGCCTCGGTTGCAGGACTCCCTGTGGCCTTGATGGACAGCCCGTTTGACAACCCTGCGAGGAGCAGAGTCGCATCAGACCCGGAGGAATGTTCGGTGGATGGAGGAGCGCTGGGCGTGGCATTGTTGGGTGTACTCCTCGTCACCCCAGTCTGGGTTGCACAGGCTGAGGCGCAATCCGGTGAGATGTCGGAAGAGGAATCCTCGAAGCTGGGTGAAGAATTCGGCATTGTTGTCGGTGCTGTCGATGAAGCGATTCAGAAAGAACTCAATCTTCAAAAGCCGCAAGGGGTTGCCGTCTTCGAGGTCATTGGAAGCTCCCGTGCAGACTATGCCGGGATCAAAGTCCGGTCCGTCATCAAGGAGATCAATAAGCAGGAGATTCGAACCATGGCGGATTTTGGCCGAGCTATGAAAAAGGTCATGAATGAATGCAATTTTACAGTTGGAACGTATGAGGCGGCAGATCCCGGCGATCCGGTCGGATGGGGAGTGAACTTTCACTTCGTCGGATGTAAACGAGACTAACGCTGGTCGGTAAAAGGTGAAAGGTAAGGTGTGAGAGGTAAGGCCAACGAACAGAGTGGTCGCGCACGGTGGAGATGGAGCATTGCGGCGCTCTGTTTCCTATCTCTGGTTGGATTTGTCTGCGGCCTGGCTCAGGCACAAGCAGACGCACAGCGGGTGAAGGATCAGGTTGCGGTTGATTGGGTGGCGGACATTGAAAAAGTCTTCATCCGTTCAGAAGACTGCAAACAGTGCCATGAGCGGCATTATGAAGAGTGGAAGGGTGTCAGAGAGCAGACGCCTGATTTGAAGACCTTTGGGCGTGTGGATGCCGCGCTCTTGCACGGGACCTCGTTGACCTCACCGGTTTTCCGAACGGTCCTCGGTCTTTGGAAAGAGACGAATCCAACAGCGGATGAGCAGCGGCGATGCTTGGCGTGCCATGTTCCTGCCGTGACGGTGTTCCCGGAACATACCGAGAAGATCGTCGGGCAAGTCTTGAGCGGAAAATCTGGGGTAGAAGGGATCGGCTGTGCGGCCTGTCACTTGATGGCGGGAATGGACAAGAGCGCGAGCTCGCCGCCGACGTTTACCCTGCAGCCAGGACGAACGCTCTATGGTCCCTATGCGAATCCTGAAGAGAATCTTGTCCATCAGGCCGTGCAGTCGACGCAATTTCGAGAAGCCAGTTTCTGCGCCTCCTGCCACTTCGACAAAGTGAAAGATGTCACCCAAAAAAATCTGCCCGGAGAAATCTTGGAAGGTACGATCTGTCAGGATTGCCATATGGAGCCTTCAACCGGGAGTTCAACGTCACGACGCGGTGCGATGACCCGATCCATTGGTCGCCATTGGTTTCGCGGCGTCGTTGTGGCCGGAACGATGCTTAAGAATCGGAACGTGCAGGCGGAGTGGATGCCTCGAATTGATGTGGAGTTGACAAAGGCGGGCGCGACCGTGGAAGGAAGAAGTCTTGTGAAGGTCGGTAGTTTGCCGCACATCTTCCCCGATGGCGATCCGGTGCTGAAACAGTTCTTCCTGACGGTGACGGCGAAGGATGCTACGGGGCAAACTTTGACGGAGGAGACGCAGCAGTTTGGATTATCCTATGACAAGCTTCTCCGTGGCCCCATTCCGGATCCCTTCATCAAGGGTGGCAATACGAGGAAGGTGCCCTTTGCCTTCACGCTTCCGAGCGGGACCGCTGCCTCGTCGATTGAAGTGGTGCTCACCTATGCACTGATTCCCACCCCTGCACCAGATATAGCGAAGAACTACCTTGCCTCGCTCCCGACGGATGCGGAGCGTGAGGAGGCGAGAAAGATCATCCACGAATACACACAACGACATTTTCTGACCTATCGTGTTAAACAACTTCCTTAATCGACAAGTTTCTTACTGCCCCATGAGCATGAAAGCGGTCATGAAACTCTGTATTGTCATCGCAGCCGGCCTTCTCGCATTGCTGAGCAGCGATTCGGCTTTCGCCCAGGCTCAGAATCCAGGAAGTCAGGCGGCGATCGAGAAGGTCTTTCCTCATTCCAATAAATGTAAACGCTGTCACGAACGGGTGTACGAAGAATGGGAAACATCGCCCTTGGCCAAGTCCATTCATTCTCCCGCGTTCCGTACCGCACTGGATGCCTATGTGAAGTCGTCTGGCGGAAAGGATCAGGCGCTGTGTTTCCGATGTCATGCGCCGCATGTTCGGGAGTTCTCTGAGCAGGCCCAGCTGTTTGTGGATCAAGCAAAAGGAGGCGATCCCTCCTTGGACGGCGTGGCCTGCAGTCAGTGCCATTTGATCAAGCACGTGGACCGCGCGAAGCATCCTCCTGAACCCAAGTATGAAGTTGGCGGAAAAACGCTCTATGGCCCTTACAAAGATTTTGTGCAGAACCTCGCCCATCAGTCGATGGAATCGAGTCTGTTCCAGAAGTCTGATCTCTGCTTGAACTGTCATCAGTCGATACCGTCGTCGGCGAATCTTGGGAAGGCCAATGACTTGCTGGGGAATTGGGATCAGAGTCGAGCTGTGAAGTCCGGCAAAGAATGCCAGACCTGCCACATGCCGCAGCAAGTTGGAGAATCAGCCAACGGAGAAAAGAAACGGACCGTCGCGAACCATAGTTTCCCTGGACGTCTCGGCAAGCTCCGCCAGGAGGCGGCGAAGGTAGCGGTGCAGACAAAGGTCGAAGGAGACAAGACGACGGTGACGGTCAAGGTCCAAAGTCTCGTCCCTCACAACTTGCCGGCGACCCATCCGGCCTGGGCTTCAGTGGTGTTGAATCTGGAGATCAAAGGCAAAAACCTCAAAACCGTGTTTTCGGATAAGCGGGTCTATGGTCGGACGTATTTGGATGCGCAGGGCCAGCCGACGATCTTTGATTTTGAGGCCGTCAAAGTGGCCGAGGACACGGTGTTGAAGCCAGAAGAGACGAGAGAGGAAACCTTTACCTTCTCAACACCCAAGGACACCAAGACGTTTGATGTCGAAGTCGGGCTCAATTACAGTCCGGTGAATGGTCCTGCCTCCTTCCTCCAACGTGTCGAAGCCGAATCGCCTCAGGGATCGCAAGACCCCGTCTTTCAGCCGATCGAGATTGTGAAGCGAACGGAGAATGTGCCGGTTGGGAAATAGTCGTTGCTCGTCGTTCGTGAAGCTCGGTTCACCGGCTCAACGAGGCGAGCGTATCGCATCAGTCAAGTCAGTCAAGAGTTCCCAGTCCGGTGCTTTTGGTTTCGAATGTCGTGCTCGAAAACATTGTCTTGTCGAAATACGCTACTCAAAACCAGAAACTCATGCAGGTGTTTGCCTGGGTGTTGTTGTAGATGACACTGCCAACGAGTTGACAGGTCATTGGAAAGTCTGGAGAATTGGTGAAATTTTTAGAATGAGGTCATCATAGTTTCATGACCAAGCTATCCACTACCTAGCCGTACGATCAATGGACACGACTCAGCTAATTGTGCATATCGACAGACTGATCCGGGAGGCGAGACCTACTCAAGAGATCATCGGCATTTATGCAGAGGTGTGTGAGTTTTTGCGTGTCTATGCAGGTCCGAAGAGCGAGTTTCTGGCTAACCTGAAAGCACTCAATCCGCGCAGTGTAAATGAGAACTATTTGGCTGAGAACGTAAGTGCGGTTCTTTCCGCTTTCCGCGCTCATGTCGATGCAGGATTGCAGTCACAAGTCTCTCCAGAGCGACGCGCGCAACTCGACGTCGTTTCAGATTTTCTGGAACAAGCACATCAGCTTCTTGAGTCAAAAGAAATCCACCCTGCAGCACCAGCCGTGATTATTGGCGCAGCGCTCGAGGAGTTCCTGCGTACGTGGGTAGAGAGCGAAGGCCTTTCCATTGGCCCGCGCAAGCCTGGTTTGGATAGCTATGCGACTCTATTGAGAGATAGCGATCTGATAACGAAGCAAGACCATAAAGACATCACCGCCTGGGGAGGGCTTCGCAACCATGCAGCTCACGGCGAGTGGGTTGAGGTGAGTGACAAGAACCGGATTGCGTTAATGCTTGAAGGGGTGAACCTTTTCATGCGCAGGTACAGCCTGTAGACGTACATGCAGCAACAGGGTGGATCATGTGGAGGCAATTAGCTTGGTAATGGCAACCAGGTTGGGGGCCCCTACTTCGGGATTAAGAATACCTCGGGCTCGATCGTGAGGGCATCCATGAATGGTTCTGATCACAATGGCATGTTCAACGAATTGTCGATATGTATGTCTCGGCATTACCGCCAATCCGCTTCCACTCAATAACCCCTCCTAGCACTCTGCTCGGGAATGTGGGATTCGGCATTGACTCCTACCGTGGTCCTCACTATGAGTGTCAGGCGCCAAGTATCTTCCGAGATGTGATAGGAGCGTAAACATATCAATCCTGTGTGTGATTAGTCAGCTGGGACATTAAGAATGGCCATGAAACATAAACAGGCGTTGCAGCTAATCCTGTGGGTGATGGTGTTATCCGGCTGTGGCTTCGACCGGGAAAGCCAACTCATCGTCGACCATCAGCGGGCGGTGTATGAGAGCCTGGCGCTGCAAGACCAGCTTCAGCAGCAGGGTGGAGGACATGCCGCAGCTGATTTGGGGATTGGGATCTCGAATCAGGGCATGGTCAAGTTGCTGTCGCTGCTCAAGGGGCTTGTCATCAGTCCGACCCAGCCACCGGAGGGTCTTGAAGATCTGTCAGTGAGGATCGAAGACATTCAATTGGTCAGTAGGGCTGGTCGTAGTGAACTGGAGCTTCGGGTTTCCGTTGCCAGTTTCACCAATCACCTCGAATTTGACGCAAGGATGACGGGTGATCTCCTATTCTTGCCGCCCGAGCCGGATGGGGACACAACTGAAGACCAACTTGCCTTTAGGGTAAAAGTGAGAGAGCTCCATCCAGATCTCTCCTGGTATTCCATGCGGTTTCAAAACATTGCTGTGGTGCGTGATTACCTCAGGAACCGACTCATCGACCAGATTGAAAAAGATCTCGTGGTGAAAGTGCCCACGGCCAAGCTGGACAAGCTTGTATTGGGGCTGTCGGGAAGTGAGGTGCTGAAGGACGAGGAGAAAGGCTTCCAGATCAAGATCGTCTATGCCAGTCCGAAGTTCGAGATGCCAGTGGTGGCTCGCTATTCTCAGTTTTTGATGACCGACTCGGGGTTCTGGATTTTTGCACGGTATGGCGATAAGACTCCCTATATACCCAAACCAGTTGTCCGGGTGCCGACGGAGCAACTGGAGACTGAAATCGGACGGTTGACCTATGCCATTCGCGCCGCCGCAGTTGGATTGACCTTTGCATCCGGCGATTCAACCGTCATCGTCAGGAAGCCGTTGCTCGAGAAACTCACGGCTCAGTTCAATGAACGATCCAGCGATGAACGCACCGTTTCGTTTCAATCAACCAGATCCCGCGGCAAGCTGTTTGAGAAGCAATGGCGGGATCATCTGCTCGGAGACGGTGGGCTTTCCGTCGAGTTGGATAGTCGTGATGCGGCCTGGGGAACTGTGACGCTCAAGCAGATCACCTCGGCGTGGAGCGAAAAAGGTTTGACCTATTCGGCTTCGGTTGACCTTGAGGCCAACAGCATCATGTATGTCCATTTTGACCCACTGATTGGCGGTGGCGTCGGGAAGCGCACGACGCTGGAAGGGACCGCATCCCCTGTTCTGGCTGGCACTCTGTCGTTTGCACTCCATACCTATGCTGGGGTACCTGTTCTCGTTGTGGTGAATCGGCTAGACTGTTTGAAGTTTCCCATCACGGTGATGGATGATGGCGATCTTTCGGTCGGCGTCACGTTGAGTCAACTCGTCGGAGGGGGAAAGCCCAACCTCATTCCTGCATTGATGGGTCTACCAAAAATGGTGAAGGCGGATCGGGTGCTTCGTGGAATCAAGGCAGTCACAGTCACGGCGCCAAAACCGTTTGCGGCCATTACTTATGCACCGACGCAGTTTCTCGCTGATGCGAATGGCTTTCGAGCCGAGTTTTCCATGTTGGCTTCGTGGAGCGAGGGCGATGACGTTCACGCCGAAGACCGAGTCAAAGAGATTACGGCATTGGTCAACAAGGACGAGACTTTCCCCTCCGGTCCGGATTGCGGAAAACCGGACCCGATCAAGGTGCATGTCGCTGGGATTTCGTTCGAGCGTGACCTCGGACTGGGGCGTGTCATCACATCCCTCGTCGATGGGGCCAAGACAGGCACGAAGGGAGTCGAGAACTTCTTGTCGACCGCCGGTCGCAATGCGATCAATCCATCGCCGGGATCAGTCCTGCGCAAGCCACTGGTTAATCCACTAGGGACGCTCAAGTGTCTCGGGACATTGTTGCAGAAGTGTGAGTAGCTGTCGGCTCAACCCCATATCCTGATGGGGGCATCATTCAAGACTACACACTCCCTCTACTGCTATCCAGGTATCTTTCCATAGCGCCCCGAGGTTTCATGTTGGCAACGGCCTCTCCACTCGCCTCTGTGGCCGGTTATCTCTAAGGCTGCTGAATCTTTTTGGATTCATTGAATCAAAAGAGATCCACCGTAAGGGGAAGTCTGCTTGGGGGCCAACCGTGCAATACCCACAAACTGGGGCAATATCCGAGCGCGATCCTTGGCCTAGACCTTGCTGAGAAACCGCAAGGGCTGGTCCTTCTTTGGGCCTGACATGCCTTGAACGGCGCACCTTCAATTCCCGACTCTTGGAGCTGTTGCTAGGTTCTGTGTGGGGCAACGGTATGAGTACGTAGGAGTACGATCCTGGCAGGTTTCCCTGTATGGACAATTCAAATAGATTGTGGCACAAGGCACCACTACTTGCTCCTAATCTTCGGCATGCTGCGGGCATAGCGAGTTCTGATGGCTGCGTTTTTCCCGGTGTATCAGAAAGCGGTGCCTGTGCAGACAACACCGTGCCGGCTTCTGAGCAGCAGCTGCGAGTGGTCAGCGTGTGGGGAGAAGGTAGCAGGGAGCAAGTGGATGGCTCGCACGAGAACCATTCGGAGTGCGGTACGCTGTCTCGCTGCCCTCAATAATGACCTGTCCGTTTCAGGGACGGATTTCTCAATTTCTGTGTAAAGGAGGTAGCATGAAGCGAGTTGTGATTCTATTGGGCCTCTGCCTCATTCTTTCTGCGTGCACGACCACCTCCTGCCTGACACAGCTCCAACCCTGGCCGGATCCAAGTGGGATGCACACCAACCTCCAGCAATGTTGGGATAAGTCCGATCAAGTTCGGTTCTATACCACCAATCAAGGTGGACGGATTGCTCCCTATGAGCTGGTCAAACATCTTGAAATGCCTCGCTCGACCGACAAATTCTTTGCACGTGCCAATTTTGAGCGATGGCGATTTTTACCGCTAGAACCGAAGGATCGGGATCAAGATTCTCATGTAGATCTGGAGGTACAAGACTGGCCGCTCGGCTTCGTCCTCACGCACAGTGCCTCAAAGAAGGAAGTCTGGAAGGGAAAATGGTTAAGCATGAACTGCGCGGGATGTCATACCGGTCAAGTTGAGTATCAGACGAAAAAACTTCGTATCGATGGTGCACCCACGATGGCCAACCTCAATCAATTCCTGTGGGATCTGCAGGCCGCGCTGAAGGCCACCTATGAAGATGGACTGAACAACGGGGACAAGTTCAAACGGTACGCCAATAACTTCCCTGGAGAATGGGACAGGGCACTGCTTAACCGGTTGGGGCGAGTCGTGACCGATGGTGAGCTGTGGCACCATCGAAACGATCCTCCGACTCCTCCTGGGTATGCGAGATTTGACGCCGTGGGGTTGATCTTCAACCAACTCATCTTCATGTCAGGCAGCGAGCCGATCGGAAATTTCAAGAACGATGCTCCCGTGAGTTTTCCGTTTTTGTGGGATACGTCCCACCACAATCAAACACAGTGGGACGGAGTGGCCCCACACATTCCGATGGTGCGCAATATTACGCAGAGTATTGGTGCGTTTGCCAAATATGACCCTCAGGCAGGGACATTCCAAGAGCCGAGTACAATTCCGCTAAGTAATCAACGCCAGCTCCAACGCCTCGTGCACAAGCTTCGCTCTCCGGCATGGCCAGAGGACATTCTTGGTCAAATCGATCCGGTCAAAAAAACGCGTGGAAGTGACGTCTTTGAGCAGAAATGTGCCAGGTGCCATGGTAGTCAGAAGCCTGAGAGTCAACATCCTCCCAGTCAGAAGAGAGAAGACCCGCTACGATACTTGAGGGTCACGATGACGCCGATTCAAGAGCTCAAAACAGATGGCAACATGGTGGCCAATGCGGATCACCGAGAATTACGAGGCCCTGATGGCACGGAACAGCGAGTTGCCGATGCTGCGAGTGATGTGGTCAAGGATATTGTGTTCAGCGGAAGCCATCCCACAGAGTTCTTCCCCTTTGTGGGAGAATCAATTGCTGCCTTTTTCCGCTGGCAACCTATTTTAGATTTATTCCGTCTGAAGTTTAATTTTGGAAGAGAGGAATTTGGAGACCGCTATAAAGCCCGCCCACTGGATGGCATCTGGGCGACTGCCCCTTATCTGCATAATGGTTCCGTTCCAAACCTCTACCAGCTCCTCGTCCCTTCAGAACGCAAGCCCTTTTATGTCGGAAGCCGAGAGTTTGATAAGGATCATGTCGGCTTTATCACGGATGACAAGAGTGGTACCTGGCTTGATACCGACATACCCGGAAACTTGAATACAGGACATGATGACACGACCTATAACGGACCCCTGGACATAGAAACAGAAGTATGGCCATTGATTGAATACATGAAGTCGTTGTGATCGGAGTCTGCTTCGGTCAATACGGCAGTGGGATAAGAGCTGGTCCGGCATGCCTCAGCAAGCGTGAAAGAAGAGATTCTGCCCTGAGCATGATCAGACGGTAATGATCATGCTCAGATGCAGAGGAGTTGTCGGTTAAACGGTCTGCATGGAGATCCACGTGCACTTGGTCAGCGGCCCGATGTAGGGAAGGAAGGGCTTCCCATGGAAGTCAAACACGAGCCGATCGAACTGGGGGATGTCACGAACGACATGAATCAATCCGCTGATGTTGCATTGCACGTTGAGGATGCGTTTCGGCCTGGGCTCGAACGCCAAATTGTTCCAGCTGGAAACTCTGATCGGATTGTGACGAAGCCGATGTCGGCTCTGTTCTTTGTCCCATCCGGGTAAGTTGATTGTTTGAACCAGTGCAATGGCCAAAGGGCTTATTTCGGCAGAGGCCTCTTCAATCGCCTACCATCAGCATCGAATACATCCAAACTGAATCTTTTTAGATTCACTGAATCTGAAAAGATTCACCTCTGAGATTCTTGGAATCTAGAACAGCTGCATAATCCTCAGAAACGGGAGCCATTCTCACGGCCTGTGTTTTGCTGCGCTGGAGTGTATCGCTGGGAAGGTTACTGAAACTGCCGTACCTCACCGGAACGTGAAGCGCATTCCTGGTTATGAAGTGTAGAGATACGTATTGAAGGTCAGGATACGCTATGTCAGTGGTGGATCGCGTGCGTGAAGACTGAGCAATACGCCCTCGCCGCCAGTGTCTTGGTGGTCATTTTATTACAGGTTCTAGATGGTTTTGTTCTTTTAGTACGTATCCAATTGGATTCATGGTGAATCTAATTAGATACAGGTTCAACTGATGATTGGTCTCTGTCAAGTCATCATATTGTGTATTTACATGGATGTGGTTGCACACTGGTAATGGAAGCATGTCATGACGGAGAGGTATCGATCTTGCTGGCAAGCTGCGAGCATAAGCGAGATTGAATCTCTGTTTTTTTATTTACTCTTAAAAGTTAGGTAATACGTGCGTGGTGATGGTTGCGTATATCAAGCTCATGGAAAGACAAGAGGGAGATTAGATATTCCGTTATCCCGGTCTACCCCCTTGAAGTCGTGGTCGTGCCATAAATGGGGGCCATAAGACGAATGACGAAACAGACAACATCTTGTGGGCCTTCCCAGTTTCATCATGGGTATAACCCGCCTGATCACGAGGGGGTGTCTATCTCTGGGAATACCCACGTTCGTTATGTGAGGAGGCAGGCTGGGTAACGCAAAGGTCGTTTCGTAAGAGAGATATGTTCCAAGATTGGGAGTGTCCGAGCGGGTTGTTGGTCATCACACCAGGGAGATGGATTATGGCGAACGTGTTATCAGGGAATTCAGCGAGTGTTGTGCACCGTAATAGTTGGAACAGGTTCCTCGTCGCTATCTTGGCGCTCATCCTGTGCATGGCCGGCAGGGAATCGGTGCAGGCCACGACAGGAGTCGGGCCGTATGAGGTTCCCCAGGTCGTCGACGTGAATGCGGATCCCAATATCGTTGAGACCTATATTGTGGCGGACGAGGCCACTGTTGATATCGGCAATGGCAGTGGAGCGACAACAAAGGCCATGACGTTTAAGAGCTGTGGAGACCCTGCTAACCCTGCTTCATGCTCTACGACCGGGACCATACCGGGTCCGGAGTTTCGGCTGAAGGTGGGAAACCAGGTCATCGTGCATTTTGTGAATAATCTCAATCCATCCGGTTTGACGCCAGAGGCGAATGTGTCAGGTATTCACTGGCATGGTATCGAATTGAACAACGAGAGTGACGGCTCGGAACTGACCCAGCCTGCGGTGCATCCCGGGGGTACGTTTGACTACAAGTTCATCGTAAGCCGGCCTGGCATCTACTGGTACCACCCGCATCATCACTCGTCGACCAACCAAGTGGCCAAGGGCCTCTACGGGTCGATCATTGTTGAAGATAAATTTGGGTATGAGGCAGCGCTCATCGCACAGCACGTGATCCCTTCAGCAGCCCAAACCAAGACGCTGGTGATCAGCGACATCACCGTATGCGGGAATGCTGGGACCAACCCGCCCACGTTTGATCCGGCGTTGGGGCTGCCGCACGTCAGCGGTATTCACGAGTGGGAGATCAATTATCAAAATCATGCGTTGACTCAGTCTCCGAGTATCCTCTGCGATGCGGACCCGCTTGATGGAAATGGAAAACATACTCCAGGTCTCTACGGCCCTGGCGATGTTCCGAACATTCAATCGGACAGTTTGATTGATCGTATGAGCGAAGGGTTTATGGTCCTGACCAACGGCGTCGATGTTGGTGCAAGGGCGGGAACGCCTTCGGCGCCAGGTATGCTTGTGGTTGGAGCGTCAACACTTGATGTTCAGGCTGGGCAGGGACTGCGGTTACAGATCGTGAATCCCTCGCCGGTTCGCTACGTTCGCCTCCGCTTGACAACCAATGATGGGCAGAAAATCAATCTGGTTCGAATCGGGGGAGAGGGAGGCTTACTCAACTACGCGCTTCTTGAGGGGGGTATTTCGCCGAGTGGGTTTGATACGAAATATGGACGTGGAGAAATTCTGATTCCACCGGCAGGTCGTGCGGATGTGGTGGCGAGCATTCCGAAGAGCGTCGCGCAAAACTCCGTGCTTACCCTCTGGACGCAGGATTTTCAGCGAGTGGAAGCCACCTACTCCTGGACTCCCACGGTACCGGTGATGCATCTGAAGGTGGTTGGTCATGCGGCCAAGGCCTACAAGATCGCGACCTGGGAGTCGCTGCTTGCAAGGTTGGGGGGGCAGGCGACGGTCCCGGTTCTCCAGATGGGAACGGGTGATCTCGTGCTTGATAATGGTGAAACCGGGACGGTCGATAAGGATATCAAGTTGACCTTCTCTTCAACCGTCGGTGCCTTTGTCCCGTCGGTTGACGGTATCCCGATGCCTTCTGAGTTCACAGGGTTTGGCCCGGATGGTATGGCCGGCAGCGGCAACCCATTTTTCTTGGAATCAGCTCGGCATGCCAACCTCGGTAAGACGCTGGAACTGACAGTGACCAACGCGACCGGGGCACACCATCCGTTTCATTTGCATGGTTTCTCAGTGCAGCCGATCAAACTGACCCCACGAAAAGGAACAACCGGACGGTCCTATATGTTCCAACGTAAGGAGTTTCGGGATATCGTGGACGTTCCGGCAAATTACACCTTCACGTTTCGGGTCTCCTTAGACGATCGCGCAATGAAAGACAATGTGTCGGTCGGGGGCGGTCTAGGTCGGTGGATGTTCCATTGTCACATCCTTCCTCATGCCACGTTCGGGATGAGGTCGGAGCTTCATGTCCACGGCGCGCACTGACCATGGGACATCATGTGTCAGCAACAGATGAAACGCTTTAAACCGTAAAGGAAGGCTCTATGAAAACGCGACATCTCTTATTGGCTGCACTCAGTCTGCTCGTGGGATGGGGGTCGGCTGGCGTGGCCCAGGCGCACTCGACAAGCCCGACGGTTTCATTCGAGGCGGGAGACACGCCTGGAAACTTTTTTACGTGCGCGAATACAGCCAACTCGAAATCAATTGGGTGTGTGCCTTCGTCCATTGGGGGGACTGGACAGAAATCCCTCGCAGTGATTGCTCCCGGAGAAACGGTGGGGTTTCCCACATTTAGCGGAGAAGCCAGCACGGTCCATACGGCGGCAAGCTTACTTTGGCCAAAGGGTGCCAAGCACATGCCGTTCAAGACCGCCATTGATTTTCGAGACCCGGCCAAGAGAGGGGTGGCCACAGTGCGCTTGTGGAAGCCTGGGCTCTACGTCTTCATCTGTGACATCCATCCCTACATGTTCGCGGGGGTCATCGTGGATGATCCCGTCACGAAAGTGAACAAAGGGTTAGGCTTGGATCTCGGCAGACAGATTACGCTGCTCAACGGCATTACGGTGCCGACATTCAGCGATTTAGCGGTCCGCCTCTTGCGCACGTTTTTCGTGCTGACGGACCCGACGAATTGGAAGGATTACACCAAGAACTCGTGGACACCAGTCTTTCCGGCTGTCCCGGTGATTGTGTACGATGCGAAGGGGGAGCGGACGAATGTGCCAGATCTCTCCGCCGTGCTGGGGATTGGGACAGTCGATCTCACAACTCCGGAGAATAAATTATTTAACCCGACAGCAACCGCGGTTGGGGAAATCTGGGTCAACACTCAATTTGAATTCACAGCGGGGAAGTCGAAACCAGGGACGGCGACCGCCATCGACGGAAGCACCTGGGGGTTGACGAAGAAGATTGCATTGCCAGACACCAATATGAACCATCCCCACAACATGTGGACGGATAAAAACCAAGAGGTGATCTATCAAACCCAATGGTTTGACGAGAGACTATCGGTGTTTAATCGAACAAACGGTTCGTTTATCCGTGAGATGAACGCGGGGCCCGCTCCCTCACATGTGATGACGAGAGCCAATAACGATCTCGTGCATGTGGCCCAGAACGGTGGCAATAACGTCCGCGAGTTTAATGATCTGACGGGCTCAGGCGGGAAGGGGCCAAACGAATTTCTTCGTGACATTCCAATGGGGGCAGGGGGTGAAGACGTGTTTACTGCCACCCATCCTCACGGCCATTGGATGAGTGCGACCGGGGATAAGATGGTGACGCCCAACGAAAATCTCAATACATCGACGGTGTACAATTTCCCAGGCGGGGGTATCGAGGCGACCATTACCACGGGACATATTCCAATTGCGACGGGCATGATGCCTGATTCAAGCAAGTATTACGTGGCTAATTTTCTTGATAACACGATATCGGTTATTGATATGGCCACCAACACAGAGATCAAGAGGATTAACTTGATCGCCAACTACGACCCAGTCGGTGGAGGGGTGGTGGCGGATCCGGTCTCTGGGAAGACGTTTGTCGGGGCCCTGCCGATTCAGACGCCTGTCGACCCACGGGGAACCAATATGGTGACGGCCAATACCTTGACTGCCACGATTACGGTGGTTGATACGCGGCATCTCCTGCCGGACGGTCGTGTCAATCCGAATGAAGACACGGTCGTGGCGATGTTGCCCTGTGATCCAGGTTGCCACGGTGTGAATTATGGTGCTAAGGCAGGCGGGGGATACTACGCCTATGTTGCCAATAAGTTTAGTAACGCAATGATCGTCGTGGATCCCGATCCCGATGGGGATGGTGATCCAAGTAATGCCGCGGTGGTTGGTCGCGTGTTGTTAGCTGGGACGGCGTCAGCTGTGCAAGACGATACGGTGATCGGCAATGCGGGCATGGGAGGACAGGGCGTTCTGCCGGTTCCGGTCGTCTACAATGGGTGGGTACAGCAATGGGTTGCGCACTGTGAGACCACTGACTGTACCACCTGGAAAGGCCAGCTGATTGATAAGCAAAAAAATCCAGGTGAGGTGAAGTAGATCGGCAAGTGCGTCCCGCCTGGGTTTCACCCAGGCGGGACGTGGACAGGGGCTATCGGAATCAGTGCGAGGCCCTCTAGCGGCTGTATAATGAATCCCTTGTGATTCGTCGTGGAGCGGTGAGTTGAGTCCTGGGCCGATTTGGAAAAAGGAAGAAGTTCTTATGGTGAGATGGACGGTGACGAAAGAAGGCTGGAGAGTGCAGTTGTTGGTGGCTGGGTGTCTGTTGCTGGCTGGAACGATTGGGTGCGGCTCGCCAGCTTCTGATAAACCAGCCAACGCAGAACTGCACGCGGTGAATGGCAAGCCTGAAGACCGCAAAGGAACGGTGCAGTCGAGCGTCGGGAAATCAGGACAGGCCGATCCATCGACGAAGGTGGCGACCAGCCCGACCGGGGCGTCCTTGCCACTGACTGCGGTGCCGCGTGATGCTGACGATCGGCTCAATATTCCTGACTCCGTTGCCAAGGATCTTGGCTCTTCCGATGCCCGCGATCGGTATCGCGCGTTGGACTACTGGGAGAAAAAAGACAGCAAGGCGCCGATCGACCCGATCTATGACGCAATGGAGGATGACGATCCCTCTGTCCGAGCCAAAGCGGCCGCAATCCTGAACCAATATATGGAAAAGGGGGAGGAGCGGGACTAAGGGGTGCGGAGTCTATACAAGGTGATTGGTTATAGGAAGAACGAACCGACCTGACTTAGGGTTGGTGGTATTGTACGTGTTGCCGGACTGTAGAAATGTCCGTATGTTTTTCAAAAGTAGAATAAAGTCTGTCACACATCGCAAAAGCTCCAGCCGAGAAGACCGCGCCTCTCCATGCATGCAGTACGATAGTGAAACCAACCATCAGATGATGATACCAACGGTATCCGATCCCTTACCTTTCTCTCACATGCGCTTGGCACAATAGCGAATCCTTTTCGATTCACTGAATCTGAAACGATTCACCTTCAGAGTCTTTTACCTTCTAGAGCAGAATCCAAATCCTCAGAAATAGGTGCCATTTTGACAGCTATTTTGTGGCCTGCTCTTTGCTGGACAGTGGGCCGTACTGATCAGTTGGGAATCATGACATGAATAGGTACATACGTATCTATAGCATATGGCCGCTATGGCTTCGCTGGCATGGGTCTGATTGGTCTTATTCCAACGAGGAATCGTACGGATGTGCGCGGCTTGCTATTGTCTCGCCTCCAACATGAAGGAGTAATGGCTTAGTGGTTTATAGGTGGAGGGAATATCATGATTAACCCCATATTCTTAGACCAGCGTCAGATCACTTTCCCTGCGTTAGATTGTCGGCGCAATTGTCCGCTGTGTATCAGGCATCTTTATATGACTCTGCTCACTATCATCGCCCTATTGGCGACAGAATCTCTAGCCAGTTCGGCAGAACTGTTTCCCTATTCACCACCTTCGGCCCCACAGCAACGTTCGATGATACAGAGGCCAAACATCACCCCGGAACTATCCGCTGAGGAACGTGGACGCATTGAGGATCTCTCCGTGCAAGCTAAGAAACTGTCCGGTGCGGAACAACAGCAGTTGAGGGATGTGCTCAGAAAGAATCTTGAGTCAGCCGCAAGGACGAAAAACTGGGCACAAGTGAAGTACTACAGCGAGGCGCTCCGCCAGATTGAGTGAGGGATAATTATGTGCAGAGTGATAATTGGCATGCTTATGTTCGCTTCCGTGTTGTCTAGTCCACTCCACGCGGAACCCCAGTCAGAAAAGGTTTCCAGCTTAGCGCAACATTTCTCGGCTGGAGCACCGCCTGGCGAGTCAGACATGGGGGGTGAGGCTGAGATAGATGCCGGGTACTCCTTACTCAGGGCTGCCGAAGAAGACAATCGCCGCCTCCTGGCACTGTGCATTATGGGCACGGCGATTCTTGCCCTGGCATTTGTCCTGAGCATTCTCAATAAACGAGGAGCTTCACCTGAAAGCATTGTGGCTGGAAGCGGTCTTGTCCTCGTCATCTTTGCCACGGTACTCGTCGCTACTCTTGCAAAGTCAGATCAGCAACTGACTGCGCCCATTGGAATCCTGGGCGCCATCGCCGGGTATTTGTTTGGGAAGACTGCTAAGGGAACAGAAGCTGATCAGAAACCAGAAAAAGCCGGTTCAACGTGAGAATAGCGCTAGGATGCGATTGAACTACATGTGTAATGAAAGAACGTTCCATAGGCGCTCCATTCGCGACAGAGGTTATACGATGCAGATGAAGTTTTCTGCTAACGTTTGCTGGTTGTTATTACCGATAGCCGTCAGCCTCACCACCGGGTGTAACTCCGTTCCACAAAATGTGGCATTGGGGGCAGTCATCGGCACGGGGGTTGGGGCCATTATCCCTGGTCATGATATTGAGCAGGTGTATTACCTCGGTTCGTTCGATCCACAGGAACAAGTTCCTCCGGCACTGTATCGAGTCCGCGTGCGAGGGCAAGCCAGCATCATCAGCTGGATGCGCTTTGGCTCCGGATGGGTTCCCGCCGATTTGATCGATTCGTTAGGCAGCTCGGTGGAGATTAACAAGAAAGATGGCAAGATCACCATGACCAAAGCAGGACAAGATGAGCTGTCCAAGCTGACGATCGGACGCCGTCTGATGCAATTCGGCCCGGAGGGATTTCGTGAGGTGCCGAAGGATCATCGGCTGGTCATTATGATGGGCGCCAACCCTGAGGATTTTTTTAAAGCGATGGACATGGCACTGGGCTCGATCTCCCAGGCCAAGCTCGATCAAGACAGCCAAGTGCTGAATGGATTGCTCTTCAAAGCCCTCACCAAGGTGCAAGCGGAAAAGCAACTGGTGGAGGCACAGCTGGATGTGGCGAAGGAACAGTTTCCAGAGGAACAGGGAGTGATGCCATGAAGTCGTCACGCGGAGGTAATGGGATGAAGGGGCTGGGGCTCGTTCTTGTGCTTGGAGTAGGGCTAGTCGGCTGTGCGGTCCTGACGGTCGATGTTGATGTCTACAAAGGCGCGCTGGTCAACGAGGAGCATGTGCAGCTGCACCAATTGACGGCTTTGGCGACGGCAGCCAAGCCGATGCTCGTCCAACTTCGGGACACCATTGAGTGGCCTGCTTTAGGAATGCCAGAAGAAACGGCTGAGCACAAGAAAGAGTGGTATGAATCTGAATACATCCCACCTCCTAAACGCCAACCTCCTTCCTCGAAACATCTTGTACCCCCACAAAGGGGATGGTGGTGTAAGCGAACCGATTTGTTCTGCTCAAAGGAAGTTTTGGGATACCCCTATTTTAGCAACGTGATGGCGGTAAGGGTGAATGAGGTTTTGGGTCTCTACGAAACACTGGATGAGCAGGGGGGGAAGATCCGTCCCACGGATATGCTGGATCAGCAGCGGGAAAAGATACTTCCTACGAATATGAAAGCAGGACTGACCTACCGAATTGATCACTACCTTAAACAGAGTCTGGAATTGGACCACAGCATTCAGGAAAACCATTACAAGTATCACAAGCTATTGGTGGATGCGGAGCATGAACTAATTGATGCTTTGGTAGAATTCGCCTCCAAAGTGCTTTTTTTGGCCAACCATGAAGGGTTGCTCTCGCCACCAGATACACCAGGCCTCATATTGGGTGGAGCGGAGAAACTCAACCGTGGACTGTTCGGTGATTTTATTACCGACCGTTCAATGTATGCCTTCCTGAACTCAGATTTGGTTAGAGACAAACAACACCAATATGTCCGAGTGCTACAGGCAGTCGGCAACTCTATTCTATTCTCAGCCAATGAGTTGCGTGAACGAGAACGGTATCGCGAGCAAGGGCAGAAGAAAGTGGACGCTGAAGTGAATGCGGCGAATTGGGTGTACTCTCCGTCCCCTACAAAAGTGTTCGATGATCTTCTGCGAGAGCTGGAACTCCAAAAGATTGTGGCTCAGACAGAGCTCACCACTGCAAGGACCCAAAAGGCTCAGATAGGGGCGCAAATTGGCAGCGCAGTAGCTCCTAAATCAGGCTTGCATCTCAAGAAAGAAACTGCCACAAGCGAATTAACAAAAGCCGAACAAGACCTCAATGACTATCGAAGTAAGCATGGCACTCTAGAAGCCATCCATCATATTTTGACGGATGCCGTGAGTAAACAAATTAAGGCTCTATGGAGCACAGGACAGCAAGACTCGGCGGATGAGAATGATTTCCTCATTGGTAACGACGGCTTGAAAGACAAAATTGCCGTCGTTCAAACAGCACGAGACGGAATTCCGCCCACAGGCGAAACACGCAAATGGAATGATGCGATACTCTATGTGGAGTCTTCTGATGCCAGGCAGGCTTTTAAGGCATATCGAGCCACGGAACGATTAACAACCCTCAAACGAGCCGACTTGTTGGACCACTTTATCGCATACCTCCGGTGGTCAGAAGCCAATCGAGCGAAGCACGTTACAGAATACGAGACCACACGAAAAGAAAAGAGTGAAGTCCTTCGAAATCGCACGGAGGACATCACAACTCTGAGCGCAGAGGTGATACGTCTGGGTGAACGGATATCGAAGATTCCAGGAGAAATAGACGAGTTGACAACCTCTATGCGGGAGATTGAATCCATTAAGGCCGACGTCCTCAAGGAGGCTGATCGGCGCAGGCAGTTCGTCTCCCCTGAGGCCATGTATTTGCTGATCAGCTCCCACTTGGAAAGGAGAACCACTCCTGACGGCCAGACGGCCCAAAAGATCCTCTCCACTCGTACTCCTCCCCCCGGAATGCCGCCTCTGGATCTTAAGGACTACAAGAACCCAATGGAAGTCATGGATGCCGTGATTGCGCTGCTTCGCCATCGGCAGATGGAGGCTGTAGAACGATTTGGGAAGGGTTCCTCCGAAACGGAGAAGGCAACCGAAGCGCTCGAAAATGCCTATCGTCATCGCGCAGGCATGATCTATATCAGGCCATCTTCGGCCTATTTGCGGACCAGCTTTCCCTCGACCTCGCTACAGGATGATCCCAATCTCGCATGGGACAACATGTTGTTGAAACAAGGCCTCCGCAATCTGCCGTTTTCTTCTGAGTTGCGGGATATCCTTAATCCTACGGGGAAGCAAGATCGTTTGATCACGTCTGAACTAGACAAGCAATATTGGCAAAACATCAATCGTGTGCGTGTATCTGGCGCTGGCGCTACGAACCAAGCGTTGGTGAAGGACGACGTGGGCAATTGGTACGTGAAGCAATATTTTGGCAAGACCGATCAAATCTGGGAGTCGGCCAAGAATCTCGCTTTGTTCAGTATGAGTGCCAAAGTCCCGATCGATCTGGCGAAACAGCTGAATAAGGCGTCCACTCCAGAGGAGTACGCTGAGAACAGCAAAGAGACTCCAACACTCCAAAAAGTGCTGGAGAAACATCAAAGCGCGTATCAAACCCATACGGACGAGGTCAAGGTCAAACTCGAGCGCCTGCATGATAGGGAATTGAAGGAGATGTTGATTGCAGCGTGGGACGCGCATAAGGACCTCAGGGACGATACGAGTTTTAATGCCGAAATAAAGCAGGCATTAGAAGCGGAACTCGTCGTGTGGAAAACGGTAGCCACAGCCTTGAAGGAGAAGGAAGGCCAGGATCCTGGACAGGCGATTGTGAAGGATGTGGGTGCCCTTGCCAGGCTTGGCAAGATGCTCTCGGCGAGCATTACAAAAATCTCATCATCAATCTCATCCTCGGCTATCACGCAAGAAGAGATGGAATTAGATGGGAAGCAGAAGAAGTTAGCAGACGAGCCAGACATAGATAAGTTAAAGACGAAGAAAGCAGAGTTAGAGGAGGAGAAGCAGAACCTATCGAAGAAGAAAGCGGAGCTGGAGAGGAAAAGGAAGGCGGCGGTGTTCGAAGTGCACAAGGTTGTGGGAGGCCAGGTGACAGGCATCTTGACCGAGCGTGATCGCGTCCTGGAACAATACGAACAGGCGATTGTGTTCATCGGCGACGCGGCGAAGCCGGAGGAGACCAAGGCCAAGTAGTCTAACTCTGGCAGTGGAGTCTCGAAATATTCGGAGGCCCAAGCGTGAGTCTCGGCAGAGGTCGCACAGATGGCAGCTCGGCTCGCGCAGCATCGGCAAGTACTCATGCTCCTGGAAGGCATGCTCGATGGTGGTGACCGAATGTATGGGGTCGGATACCTTTATGGGTGGTTCTTGATGTGGGCAAGTCTTTCACGGCCTTGACTTGTTTTGAGCTCAGCGGCGATCCTACTCAGGTGAATCGATTGGCATGTGATCGGGTCCCATCCCAGAGAATGCTGAGGTCGTTATAGCTGGTTTGTAAAGTGGGCTGCAATCTTTCAGGATCCTTGCGCGGTTTGTTGTACAGCAGGGCTTTGGCAGGTCTTGCATTAGTGGATGTTCAGAACGCACGTGTTCGTCGTGATCGTAGTCAACCTATACTACATTGCAGAGGCGGCCAGTCAGAGGCCATGGAATGCAATGATGTAGGGGAAGAGGAACGGTGGATGCTTATTGCCCCTGGTCTTTTGCCAGATGTAGCGCGTGCTCAACTGATGAAATAAGCGTAGGGATCTTGGACTGTACGACATCCTAGATGGCGTGGACATCCAATCCAAAGTAGCCATGCACGATGACATCCCGAAATCCAGCCACTTTATTCCAGTCCACTGCAGACATCATCGCTTTTGCGTCCGGTGGGAGATGCTTGGCCGCTTCTCCAATGATCTCCAGGTTGCGGACGACCGCGTCGAACACCAGGTCCTGTGATTGAAAGTGTTCGAATGTTACCCGCTCTGTGTAGAGTTGGACCTTCCGTGCACTCTCAAGGATGTCCTCAAGATAGAACACCCAGTTACGCGACACGAACCAGGTCCTTTTCGATCACGGGACGCATGCGCGGCTTGACTGCCGATTCGGTGACGAGATCAACGCTGGCTCCGATGACCTGTTCCAGATATGCTTTCAAGTCCATATAACGGTCGAAGGTCGGCACCCCCTCGAAGTGCACCAGGATGTCGACATCGCTATTGAGTTGCATCTCGTCGCGTGCGGCGGAGCCAAAGAGTGCCAGTTGTGTCACGCAAAACTCTCTTCGAATCTCATGAAGATGCGTTTGCAAGACGGTCATGACTTGCTCACGCCTCATAATGTACGGTCTTACTCCCTGTTGGTTATTCGCCAGCTAGCTCTATTGAACGGGCTAGAATCAGGATAACTACCACCACTGTGTAACCATCACAGCATACCGCGTTTGGTAGGGGAAATCATCATCGTGGGGAGTCTCAGCACATCAGATGCGCGTGATATGTGTGTAGCAGTTAGAGACGTATTGGAAGAACCGGGTAAGAGTCGATTTGGAACGGTCATTTTATCGTTCGGTAGGAATCTTAGTGGGATCAGTTGTCATGGAGGCGGTGGGGGCGGCTTGACCACGCAGGTCTTTGACGTAGACGCTGCCTTTCAGGGCTTTGGCTTTTTTCTTGAGCTCCGAAGCAATTTTACTCACGTCGCCGGGATGGGCAATGGAAGACCGCTCATTGGTGACGACGGCAATCGAGAGGCTCATGATGGGAAACTGCTCTTTGTTGCCTCGACGGTCTACGGAGTCGATGTATCCTTTCAGTCGATCCTCACGATCGTAGAAGTCTGGAATCACCAGATCAAATCGTTTGATGATGGTCTCGCAGATCGCGTCGATGGTATTGGGTCGGCTCATGAAGACAAAGTCGTCGCCTCCGACATGCCCCACAAATCCTTCCGAGCCGGCTAACTCACCGACGACTGTCGTGAGGATACGGCAGGCCACGATCAGCACTTCGTCTCCACGCCCATAGCCGTAGCGGTCGTTGAACGACTTGAAATTGTCGATGTCGAGGTAGGCGAGCGCGAAGGGTTGTTGGCTGTGAATGCGAGAGGTGGTTTCACAGAGGATGGTGGTGTTGCCCGGCAGGCGAGTGAGAGGATTCGCGTCGAGTGAACGAGTCAGTCGGCTGAGACAGAGCCGTATGCGATGTACGGCATCCTCTGCGCGATAGGGCACGGTGATGAAGTCATCCACCCCTAACGAACCCCAGTCGATATCGTTGAGCCGACTGTCGCGGACGAAGACGATGAGCGGGAGGCGACCGAGGAAGGCGTCAAGCTTGAGATTGCGCGTGAGTGTTTCCACGGAATGACCTCCCGTACCTTCCGCGGCGAGGACAAGACAGGGGGGATCGTGGACGAGCTCGTGCAGCGCGAGCTCAGGAAGATGGCCTTCTACGATGTGGAATCCGGCTTTCTCCAGAGCTGCGGTGAGTGCCGGTGTTGAGGTCAGTTCGTTGTGGAGGAGCAGGATTCTTCGTCCGGCACTGGAGTGGTTCATAGGTAGTCGTCAATTGTCAGAAACTCTTGCGCAGCCTTGTCAAGGTACTCGGCTAGACTCTGCTCATCCAGTCCCACCTGGTCCCACGCCGGTTTAGACAGCGGTGGAATGAGGTCATCGCCGGGGTTGCCACAGGCCAGCCCTTTCACCAAGATGTCAGCCACATGGACGATGGCTGTTTGCAGCGCAGCGTCCTTGGCCTGGGTCGGGTTGTGGTGGTAGAGGATTGGTTCGCGGAGCGTGACCGGTAAATGCCATGCGCCCGCCAGGTAGCCGCCGATCTCTGCGTGTGACAGCCCTGTCAATTCCTGTTCCACGTCGAAGAGTGAGCGATCGGCGCGAGTCTTCAGCGCGTCCTTAATGCTGGTACCCACGTCGGACCACTTTACGTAGAGTACGACTTTCCCGATGTCATGGAGCAGGCCGGAAACGAACAGTTCTTCGGGGTTCTTGATCTCGAGCCTCGTCGCGAGGAGGTTGGCGGTGATGGCGACGCCGAGCGAATGTCGCCACAGCTGGTCCATGCCCGCGTCTTTCATGATGGTCAAAGCCGAGGCGCAGAGCGTCAGGCCCTTGACGACGTTAAAGCCCAGTACGATCACAGCGTGGGAGACGGAGCCGATTCTTGACGGAAATCCGTAAAACGGGGAATTTGCCAGTCGAAGTACTTTGGCGGCCAGCACCTGATCCTTCTCGATGATCGTGCCGATCTCCTCAGCCGACACGGTGGGACGACTGATCATGGTGGCCAGCCGTTGCACGACATGAGGAAGCGTGGGCAGGTCTCCCAACTGCTCAATTCGGTTGCGCAGGTCTGTCGGGTTGAAGACGGTCATGCTGCCTCAGGTTTCTCGACGTCTTGTGCCATTCCATGGGTCGCGCGCAAGCGCGTGCGGAGCGTCCGGAGGATCAGTTGCTGGATAGGATCTTGTGCGACATGTCGGAATCGATGATCGAGCTCGGTTTCCAGTTCGTCCAGAGTCTTTCCGCCAGAGTCCAGGGCATCGCCCTCGATATACACCGATGGCAATCCCAGTTCTTGGAGTCGTTCGATCAATCCGGCGTTCAAGATGGTTCCCGCTGCGACAATGGGGAGTCCATTGGAATTGGTGATGGGTCTTGCCAAAATCATATCGGGCAAGAGCTCATACACGACGACGCGTTTCATCGATCTGCAGTTCCTTACAATTAGGCCACATTCCTGTGGGTGGATGCTGACCCGACAGCTTACCCAGGGAAGGAGCGGCTGCTCGTTGTCATCTCCTTATCGGAATCTCCGGACCTGTTCTAAAGGATGGGGATTAGGCTGGTCGTAGGCTGGTTGCTGGGAGACTTATGGACAAACTGATTTCTGGCCGAGTTCATGGTTATGCCTTGATGGTTCCTATCACAATCGCATGGGCGACGAACCGGCCGTAGGGCGCGTCGCGGCATTGCTCCCAATCTGACTCGATCCAGTAGTTTCGCTTTGAGACTCGCTTGAGGAAGTGCTGTGAGGTAAAAGGGCTCTTCCCCTCTCGGAGTAACCCATCAAAGAACTCATTGTAGCCGATTGGCAGGCTGGCCAGGATCTGTCCACCGGGGGCCAGGCATCGGTTCCGGAGATGCTCGATAGCGCGTAGTAGCTTAGCCGGTTCTCGTGGTTCCTCATCCCATCCCACGTGTTCCAGCGTTGAGATGCTGAGGATGAGGTCATATCGCTTAGCGGGAGTAAACTCGACAATGTCTTGGTTGAGGACAGCTGGTGCGACCTCATACTTATCGACCACATCGTGCTGGATCGGGAAGTAGTGCGAGAGAACATTGCCGACTTCCAGAATGCGAGCGGTCTGATGGCGAAAAAGGATCTCCCGAAAGATCGGGATTTCCACGCCACGTTCGTTTTTCCAGGTCTTGTTACAGAAGTGATAGAGGTAAGGGTACGAGTGTCCGTCGAAGACAAACATCTTTTCCCGGGTCCAACGGGTCAGCGTCATTTTGGCGAAGCGCCAATAGCGAGCAGGCGCGCAGTCGTTGCCGGTGACGGCATTGGTGTAGTCGTAGGTATAGGGCAACGGTTCTCGTCCTAGCTGGTTACTGAGAAACGGTTTAGATGGTCCTGTCTTTGACAATAGCGACTGGTGTCGGATAACGAAGAAATTTCAAGCAGGATGTTCAAAAAGGCTGTCCAGCGAGGCCGCAGTGAGCGAAGGGGTGGGGCGTACTTTGGGCTGTATATTGAGCCTCTGAGTGATAGGAGCACGAAGTTGGCAGACTTTTTCAACATCCTGTCGCGATTACTCGAAGACGATGCGGGACCCCGGCGATTTCGTCTTGAAGATTTGCAAGGCATTATAAATGCCCTTGGCCGGATGGTTCAGAATCAGGCGTGAGTTGGTGATGTGGGTGTCGAGCAGCTCATATTGTCCGCCGCTGTAATAGAGATCGCAGTCGTCGATCTGACAGTTCTTGTAGACATGATTGTCCAATGCCAACTTGGCTTTGCTGAATGTCTGCCCGTCGACAACGATATAGTTTGGCTCAAGTCCCATGATGGTAAGGCTGGCGAACTATAGCAAAGTTAGAGCGAGTCGTAAACCAGTCGGAGAACCGCACAATCACACTCCATCGGGAAGGTTTCTAGTTCTGGACGATTCGAAACACCGTTCCGCTCAAAGTTGTCAGATAGAGCTCTCCAAGGCCATCTTGCCCAAAACTTGAGATAAGGGAGGTGCTGAGCAACGGCCAGTCCCGTTGTTCGGTTGCTGTGCCGTTAGTGAAACGGAAACTACGGACAAAGCCTGCGCAGAAATCACCGTAAAAATATGTCCCTTGGATGGCCGGTATGGCTTGACCTCGGTAAACATAGCCACCGATGACGGAGCAGGCTCCCTTGTCGTGCGTGTATTCAATGACCGGTAAGGTAAGAGGTCCAGTGCTACAGTTCACCCGTGGATTGAAGCAGGCTGATCCTTCCATGCGTCGCCATCCGTAGTTCACCCCCCGACCTGCGTCGAGGCCTGTCGACACATTGATTTCTTCGCGGGCCTTCTGTCCGACATCCCCGATGTAGAGGTCCTCACCGTCAAACGAAAAGCGCCATGGGTTGCGCAGTCCGTAGCTCCACACGAGCGGATGACCGCCGCTTACAACAAATGGATTCTGAGGTCTACTCGTGCAAGCATCTCCCGTGGCGGGATCGATCCGGAGGAGTTTTCCCAGACGGCTGCTGAGGTTTTGCGCGTTATTGTTCGGATCTCCTCCGCTACCTCCATCACCGATTCCTGCATACAGACAGCCATCCGGCCCGAACGCCAGCATCCCTCCGTTGTGGTTGTCGAAGGTCGGATGGGGAATGGAGACGAGGATCGTCTGCGAATTCGGATCAGCGCTGTTTGGGTTTGTTGCCGAGACCATAAAACGAGCGATAGTGATCGCGCCATCGATGTCCGTATAGTAGACGTAGAGTCGCCTGTTGGTATTGTAGTGAGGGTCGAAGGCAAGCCCTAGTAATCCTTGTTCGCCTCCGCGGGCAATCCCGGTGAGGGTTAGAAAAGTCCCACGCTCGGTTCCCGTCGGCCTATCGAGTATTTTGATTGCTCCTCCTTGTTCCACTACAAACAGGCGATCATGATCCCCAGGGGGCGCGGTGAGGAATACCGGGGCGCTGAGTCCCGTGGTAACTGTCTGGAGCTTGAGGTTGGAGAGGGGTGAGGCTGGGGACCTTGCGGCGCTTTCGCTGTTGTATGCAACGAGTAGGCTGGTGAGACATACGTATGGGATCATCCGGTAAATGAACGGTATCATTCGTAACCCCTTGTTCTATATGGAGATGATCGGTGCTAATTCTCCTCGACTCGGTAGCACCTCTTCTCCATCTCAGGAGAGACCCTCTGCGTCGGGAAGATCTAACGCGCCTCCGACTGAGGTCTGTCAGTATGAACCAGGCGAGGGAGGTGTTTGCAAGTAGGCTGCATTGGGTCTTGATCCCACCTGTGGGACTCTATAGAATGGCCCAGCTTTTCGGGTGGCTCGCTTCGAATTCGACTCCGCCCACCTTAGGATTTACCCACTCGCGCATGTACCTTGGATGGGTTGAAGCCACGGAGAGCCGTGTGACATCAGGAATCCGTTTAACCAGTAGGAGGATCTCCCGTGAGTGACTCAGCGATTATCACATTTGCCCTCATCGCGGCCGTGGCGGGCATTGGCTATGGGTTGTACCTGGCGATGTGGGTGTTCAAGCTTGATGCCGGCAACGCGAAGATGCAGGAAATTGCAAAGGCGATTCAGGAAGGCGCCAGCGCCTACATGAATCGACAATACAAAACCGTCGGTTATGTGGCAGCAGGTCTGTTCGTCATTCTCGCAGCCGCCGGAGCCGTATCAGACAAGTTTGGTCTACTCACAGCATTTGGATTCTTGGTCGGTGCAAGCGCGTCGGCGCTCGCTGGTTATGTGGGTATGATCATCGCGGTTCGTGCCAATGTGCGGACGGCACAAGCTGCTCATAACGGGTTGAATGCGGCCCTGGTTGTGGCGTTTCGTGGTGGCGCGGTGACCGGTCTCTTGCTGATCGGTCTCGGGCTACTGGCCATTACAGGGTTCTATTCGATCGCCGAATCGATGGCTGGCCAGGAGAAGGCCATTCATGCATTGCTCAGTCTTGGATTCGGGGGGAGTTTGATCTCCGTGTTTGCGCGTGTCGGTGGGGGAATTTACACAAAGGCAGCTGACGTCGGGGCAGACTTGGTCGGCAAAGTGGAGGCAGGGATTCCTGAAGACGATCCACGGAACCCGGCGGTTATCGCGGATAACGTGGGTGACAATGTCGGCGATTGCGCAGGCATGGCGGCGGATCTTTTTGAAACCTATGCCGTCACGACCGTTGCGGCGATGGTGCTGGCCTTTACCATGTTCAAGGGAGCCACAGCGCCTATTCTGTATCCTCTCGCGTTGGGTGGTATCACGATCTTTGCGACGATCGTCGGTATTCTCTATGTCAAGGTCGCTCCAGGGGGCGACATTATGCCAGCCCTGTACAAGGGATTATTTGTAGCTGGGGGGATTGCCGCACTCGCTTTCTTGCCCGTGACCTTTATGATCATGGGCGGGGTCGGTGGTGTCGGTGGATTCAGCTACTACATTGCTGCGTTGCTTGGCTTAGGGGTCACTTTGGCGCTTGTCTTCATCACCGACTACTACACCTCAAAAGAGTATGAGCCGGTGAAGTACATTTCGAAAGCAAGTGAAACCGGCCATGCGACGAACATCATCGCCGGTCTGGCGGTGGGCATGCAGTCGACAGCGGCTCCGGTTGTGGTGATATCCATGGCGATCCTCGGCAGCTACTGGGTCTGTGGCGGTGCCGAGTCCGGTGGGCTGTTTGGTGTGGCGGTGGCAGCTGTCTCCATGCTCTCGATGGCCGGAATCGTGGTGGCGATCGATGCGTTTGGCCCGATCACGGACAATGCCGGTGGTATCGCCGAAATGTCGCATTTGGGGAAAGAAGTTCGGGACATCACGGATCCATTGGACGCTGTAGGCAATACGACGAAAGCGGTGACCAAGGGCTATGCCATCGGGTCGGCTGGGTTGGCGGCCGTGGTGCTCTTTGCCGAATACTCGCGGGAAGTGGCCGCGCATAATCCGGCGCTGGCGGCCTTCGACCTCTCGAATCCCAAAGTCTTGGTTGGTCTCTTTCTCGGCGGTATGCTGCCGTTCATCTTCGGCTCCATGTGTATGAGGGCCGTCGGTGAAGCGGGAGGGTTGATCGTGGAAGAGGTCCGGCGGCAGTTCCGGACGATCCCAGGGATTATGGAAGGTACGGGCAAGCCGGAGTATGGCACTTGCGTTGATATCGTGACGCAAGCGGCTATCCAGAAGATGATGATTCCTGGTTTAATTCCCGTGGCATCACCGGTCGTCATCGGTTTAGTGCTTGGGCCGCAAGCACTCGGCGGGGTGTTGGTCGGCAGTATCGTCACTGGTCTGTTTGTCGCGATTTCAATGACGAGCGGCGGCGGTGCCTGGGACAACGCAAAGAAATTTATCGAAGAACAGGGATTAAAGGGTACCGACACGCATAAGGCGGCGGTCACCGGTGACACGGTTGGTGATCCGTATAAGGATACGGCTGGTCCGGCGGTGAACCCGATGATCAAGGTCATCAATATCGTGGCCCTTCTTATCATCTCATTGATCGTCTGAGAGAAGACTTGAGATTGAGTGAGTGACGCGCCGTTTCCCATCTGGGAAACGGCGCTTTTCGTTTCTGCCCTTGCCTTGACGGGTTTCTGTTTCCTAGAGTATGGTGAATGTAGAATCGGTGGTTATGAGCTGACCGCGAGGATTTCCCTGGATGACAGGAGGTGCTCGGATGGAAAAGCAAGAACGAAAGCAAGAGCCGAGACGAGAACCGCAAGGCAAGGAAGAGGTCAAAGCCAACCCGAAGGTCGTGGAGACCGGGAAGAAGCTGAAGGACGATATCGATAAGCTGGTTGATGAAATTGACGACGTTCTCGAAAAGAACGCGGAGGAATTTGTGAAAAACTATGTGCAAAAAGGAGGCGAATAAGCGCGTGATTCCCTTCGAATCTCTTTGAGTCCCCCTTGCTGATACCCCGGTGGTGTTTTCCTCACTGTGTTGTTTGACAAAGAAGCAGCGACTTATTAGAGTCTGGCTCGTTTCCGCGAGTGTCATACTCTGAATCGTGCGATGGCCCAGATATAGAAGGAGGCACAGGTGAAGTCTAAGCGCTGGGTCTTTCGGCAGGTTGACCCAATCCAACGTGGCCGCCTCTCGCAAGCGCTATCCATCTCTTCCGCGACGGCCTCCCTGTTGCTCAATCGCGGTGTGACGAATGTGGACCAGGCGGTGGCCTGGATGTCCCCGCTTCGAGCGCATGATCCGTTCTTGATTCCCGATGTCGAGCGGGCGATTGACCGGTTGCATCAGGCTATGCAACGGCATGAGCGTGTCTGTTTTTATGGTGACTACGATGTGGACGGCATGTCAGCGACCAGTGTGTACGTGTCATTTTTCCGAGATCGGGGAGCACAGGTCCGTGCCTACGTGCCACATCGCCTGCGTGAAGGATATGGCCTTAATGAGGGGGCAGTTCGAGCTCTGGCGCAGGACGGCATCACGTTACTTGTGACGTCCGATTGCGGAACGACGTCGCATCGTGAGATCACCCTCGCGAGTCAACTCGGGATCGATGTGATCGTGACGGATCACCATCAGAGCGACATGGAGATGGTGCCAGCGTTGGCGGTGATGAACCCCCATCGACCGGACGCGCGATATCCGTTTCATGGGCTCTGCTCCGGAGGTCTCGCGTACAAAGTCGTGCAGGCGTATGAGAACAAATTCGGGGCAGGAACGGTCCCCGTAGAATCTCTAGTGGATTTAGTCGCGCTGGCGACAATCGCCGATGTAGTTCCGTTGCAAGACGAAAATCGACTGTTTGTTCGCGAAGGCTTGGCGCAGATTTCGCGTGGAGCACGTTGTGGCCTGCGGGCCTTGAAGCAGGTTGCTGGCGTGACTCGTGACTGTGCGGCAGATACGATCGCGTTTAAGCTTGCGCCTCGACTCAATGCTGCAGGACGGTTGGATGAGGCGATCAAAGGTGTCAGGCTTTTGACGACGGAATCTGAACGAGAAGCGCAAGGGTTGGCGGAGGAGCTGGACCAGCTGAATCACCGGCGTCGGGAACTCGAGGCCACGATACTTGACGAGGCATTGTCCCACGTCGCGTCACGAGAGTTGCCTGGCGGTATCGTGTTATCTGCCAGAGGATGGCATCTTGGGGTGGTCGGTATTGTGGCGGCCCGGATCATGGAGCGTTTTCATCGGCCGACGATCGTCATTGCCGTCAACGACGAGGGGATTGGAAAAGGATCAGCGCGGACGGTGCCGGGGTTCGATCTCTATCAGGCGTTGGCGGGATGCCGAGATCTATTGATCGCGTTTGGAGGCCATCCCAGTGCAGCGGGAGTGACACTCAAGGAAGAGCAACTGCCCGAATTCGCCGAACGGTTTGCTGCGGCGGCTGAGGCATGGAGGCAGAGTACGCAGAGCGTGCCGATGTTGCATCTGGACTCTGAAGTTCGACTCGACGAGGTCACGCTCCAACTGATCCGAGAAATCGGGACGCTGCATCCATTCGGTGCGGGCAATCCAGAACCGACCTTTGCCGTGAAAGGATTGAATATCCTTCAGGCCCGCGTCGTGGGGGAGAAGCATTTGAAGATGACCGTTCGGCAGGGAGCCTCGATGCCGTTTGATAGTATCGGATTTGGGATGAAGTCCTTGGAAGAGCAGGGATTGTCGATCAAGACCCCGATCGACGTCGCATTTACGCCAGAGCTCAATCACTGGAACGGCCATGACCGAATCCAATTGCGCATTCGAGACATACGAGCGGCAGGGATCGAGTAATCCATGAAGTATGAGACGGTGACGACCATCGATCAACTGCTGGATCGGGTGCAATCCTATCAGCCTGATGCTGATCTCGAGATGGTGCGCAAGGCCTACGAGTTTTCCGCGAAGGCGCATGAAGGACAAACCCGTCGATCGGGAGAGCCCTATGTCAAGCATCCTATCGCCGTGGCCGGCGTGCTGACCTCATTGAAAACCGATGTGACGGCGATCGTTGCCGGGCTGCTGCACGATACGTTGGAAGATACGGTGGCGACGGCCGGCGAGTTGGAACAAGAGTTCGGCAAGGACGTAGTCCATTTGGTCGATGGGGTCACAAAAATCGGGAAGATTACGTTCAAAAGTTCAGAGGAAAAGCAGGCCGAGAACTTTCGCAAAATGGTCTTGTCGATGGCGGATGATATCCGTGTCGTGATCATTAAACTCGCTGATCGACTGCATAATATGCGCACGCTGGAGCATCTCAGCGAGGGGAAGCGCCTTGAGATCGCCCAGGAAACCCTGGAGATCTATGCACCCTTAGCGAACCGCATTGGGGTCGGATGGGTCAAGAACGAACTGGAAGATCTCTGCCTGAAACATTTGAAGCCGGATGTGTATGAGATGTTACGGGTGCGTGTCGCGAAACGTGATGAGGATCGGCAACAGTACATTCAAGAGGTGCGGGAATTGGTGGAGAAAGCCTTGGGAGAACACGGTCTGTCTGGCGCAGTCTATGGCCGGCCGAAGCATCTCTATGGTGTCTACCAAAAAATGAATAAGCAGTCGATCTCCTTCGAAGAAGTCTATGACCTCACTGCCTTGCGGATCATTACCGACACGAAAATGAACTGCTATGCCATGCTGGGTGTGATTCACTCGCTATGGCGCCCGCTGCCAGGCCGTTTTAAGGACTATATCGCGATTCCCAAATCCAATTTGTATCAATCGCTGCATACCACTGTGGTTGGGCCGAAAGGTGAACATGTCGAGTTCCAGATTCGAACGGAAGAAATGCACCGCGTGGCGGAATACGGGATTGCGGCGCATTGGAAGTACAAGGAGCAAGGGCGTGTCGAGGATAAGGACAGCAAAGCCTTTGGATGGTTGAGGCAGTTCATCGAATGGCAAAGCGATCTGCCGGACAATCGTCAGTTCATGGACTCGGTTAAGCTCGAACTGTTTCATGATGTTGTGTATGTCTTCACTCCCAAGGGAACGGTGAAAGAGTTGCCGAAAGACTCGACACCGGTTGATTTTGCCTATGCGATCCATACGGAGGTTGGCGACCATTGTGTGGGAGCGAAGGTGAACGGCAAGATCGTGCCGCTCAAATATGAGCTGGAGAGCGGCGACACGATTGAAATTCTGACGTCGCCGAATCAGATGCCGCACAAAGATTGGCTCAAGTTTGTCCGCACCTCGCGAGCCAAGACAAAAATCAAACATTGGATTAAAGCCGAGGAGCAGAAACGGAGTCTCGAGATCGGTCGGCGCTTGCTGGAGACGGAATTCCGGCGGCATGGATTAGCTCCTGCTCAAGTGTTGAAGTCGAGCGAATTGGTTGCGGTTGCCAAGCAAGAGGGATACGAGACGACCGATGAATTGACGATCGCCATCGGATTTGGGCACATTGCGACCGCGCATATCGTGAATCGACTGGTTGCTCCGGCATCCGAGACGGTGCCAGCTCCGTCCGAGCCGCCGACATCCCTGAAGGGATCGAGCAGTCGAGAAGTAGAACTAGGGGTTCAGGTCAAGGGTGGGCGGGATCTCCTGATGCAGCTGTCACGCTGTTGCAATCCGGTTCCCGGGGATCGAATCTTAGGCTATATCACACGGGGGAGAGGACTCACGATCCACTCCGTAGATTGTCCAAATCTAGAGGCATTGGACTACGATCGAGCCCGGTTGGTAGAAGTGGAATGGGATACGGCTGCTCCCAGCCTCCATGCGGTGAAGATTGCCGTTATTGCGGAGGATAAGACCGGGGTGTTGGCCAATGTCTCATCGGCCATCGCCGAATGCAAGGCGAATATCAGCCGTGCCGAAATCATCACGCGAGAAGATCGTAAAGCTGAGCTCGATTTTATCGTCGAGATTGCAGATACGGCTCACCTGAATCAAGTGCTGAAAACCATTGAACGGATCGAGGGAGTCATTACAGCACGACGCATTCGGTCGTGGCAGCACAGGTCTTGAGTGGATGACGACGTGAGGCGGGGCTAGCACCAAGCGCTACGGCTGGCCGAACTGCAGTTTCGATCCTTTCTCGATCTTATAGCCGTCAACCGTCCCTCCAGCGATCTCAAGGACGTACATTGCATCATCACTGTTTGGGCGATACTGCGGACAGGAATCATCACTCCTCGTGCAAATCGGCACATTGCGTTCGATATGCGTCACACGTTTTTTACCGTCAATCCAGATGAGATCGAGTGCGATTTTGGTGTTCTTCATCCAGAAGTTCCAGGCCTGGGGCTGGCCGAAGAAAAACAGCATGCCGTGGTCCTTCTTGAGGTGGTCTCGGTACATCAGGCCCATCGAGCGCTTTAAGGGTGTATCGGCGACCTCGGCCTTGATGATTATTCCTGAAGGTGTTTGAATAGAGACGAGATCGGATCCTGCTGCGTGGGTTGTCGGTACATCGTCAGCGAACAATCTGCCGATGATGGCAACATAGAGCGCAAGACGAATCAAGAGTTTCTGTCGCATCCGCGCATCCTAATGATCGCAACCTTCTCCAGTCAAGACGACTACCTTCATGAGGATGGGGAGTGCTGTCATCATGTTGCAATCTTCTCGCGTCTTGTGCGATTCTCCAGCCGGATCAAGCGAGGAATTTATGCAAGAGAAACGGCGGGTGTTGTACAAAAAAGGCGTGTTCGTGTGCCCTGGATGTCGCCAGTCCTATGTCCAGGATAAATGGATCGAAGAGTGGCGGATCCGATGTCACCGTTGCACGTATCGCGGAACGCTCACAGAAGTGTCGGTTGAAGAGCATATGGAGGAAGAGACATTCCGACGTTAACCATCTGACTATTGTTCACTCTGGACCATCACGCCCGTGGCGTCACCCTGCACGCAACGTCATTCTTCGAACTCCTCCCTGCTTTTCGTCTCCGTTGCCCTGATCTTGTTCATGCTGTCCGCTGGTTGTGCCTCGTGGTCCTGGGCGGGCGAAGTCTCACCATCTGTGAAGATTCTTGTGACCTATCACTCCCTTTCTGGCGGTACGGAGCGGATGGCGGAGGCGGTCGTCGAGGGGGCTAAGTCTGTGCCGAACACGGTTGTGGTGCTTAAACGTGTCGGGGTAGTGACGGCGGAAGATCTATTCTCTTCCGATGCGGTGATTGTCGGATCTCCAGTCTATTGGTCGAACATGTCCGGAGAGGTCAAGACGTTCTTCGATAACTGGCAGTTCAAATTCGGTGTTTTCCCAGAGTTTAAAATGAAGAATAAAGTCGGGGCGGCTTTTGCGACTGGGGGGCAGGTCTCCAGCGGGAAAGAAGTGACGATGCTGACGATTCTCGCTGCCATGCTCGGCAATCAGATGATCGTGGTCAGCGGCGGGGGCGCGTTTGGAGCATCCGCTACGACAGAAGGCGACAGCCAGGGGATTGATAAAAGGGAACTCGCCGATGCTAGGGATCTGGGCCAGCGAGTTGCGGACGTGGCCAAACTGATCAGCAGGATCTCTTCCAAGTAAGACTGTTCTTACACAGACACATTCTCTCAATATCGACAGTAAAACAATAGGAAGGGGCGTTATTCAGGAGGGGAGCCCTGTACTCTGAGTTGGTGACCGTCTCGGTGAGTTTCGAGAGGGTAACAGGTCTATCGTCTAGGGCAAGGGGATGCAGCTCCTTGAACGGCGACCTCGACGAACTCATGGATGTTCTTGGCGCAGCGCCCACAACAGCCGTTACACTTGAGGTCAAACTTGGCCTTGAGTTGACTGGCCATCACAATTCCATCTCGACCGGCTGCTCTGACTTCGGACTCGGTGACTCCTTTGCACAGGCACATATACATGGGATGCTCCCTTTGGAGATTATGAGAAGCATTCTCAGTATGGCAGAGGATCGAGGTTCTGTCAACCCAGTAGCAACCCACTAGGAAACGTTGTGCCAAAGGCCAGGCAGGCGCCTGACTTCTGCACTTTTTAATAGAAAATAGAACCACATAGGGTGGATCGAGCAGGGTAAAACGCGAGGCGGTTATGCTTGTGCAAACTATCGCATTTAATAAACCGTACGGGGTGTTGCCATGTTTTACCGATCCAGAGGGACGACCGACGTTAGCAGACTATGTCACGGTGTCAGAAGTCTATGCTGCAGGGCGTCTCGATCAGGACAGTGAAGGGCTGATGATCTTAACCTCGGATGGCGCACTCGCCCATCGAATTACGGACCCTCAACATAAACTGCCGAAAGTCTACGTGGCGCAGGTGGAACGGATCCCTGATGAACGAGCGATCACACAACTCTGCCATGGGGTGCTACTTGGTGGAAAGCAGACGAGGCCAGCGGAGGTGAGATTGCTGACCGAAGAACCGACGTTACCTAAGCGCCCTGTGCCCATCAGGTTTCGGAAAAATGTTCCAACCGCCTGGCTTGAAATCACAATCCATGAGGGTATGAATCGGCAGGTCCGTCGGATGACGGCAGCCGTAGGTCATCCAACCTTGCGGTTGGTGCGCATTGCCATCGGGCCGATTCTCCTGGGCGATCTCAACCCGGGTGAATGGCGCGCGTTACTGAAGGAGGAGATCTCATCTCTGACGAGTCCTCACCGCTCCACCTCGCCAGGTGGATGAGCCTATTTCTGTCCACCTCATTCATCGGCTACATCGTCTCTTCCAGCTGTTCCACCATCTCCCGGATCGTATCGAACCCTGATTGCCAGAAGGCCTCGGAGGTCATATCCACATCGACGGCGGCGAGAATCTGCGCTGGTGACTGCGAGCCGCCGGTGGCGAGAAGATCCAAATACTTAGGTACGAAGGACGCTCCCTGTTCCTTGTACATACGGTAGAGCGCTAGGACGAGCAAGTTTCCGAAGCTATAGGCGTAGCAATAGAACGGGCTGGCGAAAATATGGGGAATCGTCAGCCATTCCCATTGAAATTCATCCGGTACCTTCACGGCCTTTCCGAACTGTTGGCGTAGCTCCTGTCCATAGGCCTTGGCTAAGTGGTCGGCTGTTGCACCTTCGGCGATCATCTGATGAGCCAGTTTTTCAAACCGCACGAAATAGGCTTGCCGTAGTACGGTGGCGTAAATGTCATCCAATTGGCCTAATAGAAGACCCTGTTGAACCGCCTTGTTCCGTTCCTGTGACATTAGGGCATCAGAGAGAATGCGCTCCCCAAAAACGGAAGCGGTTTCGGCAAGGGGAAGAGTGGAATGAAAGGTGAAGGTGGAATGGTCCTTGGCCAGCATGCCATGGACGGCATGGCCAAGTTCGTGCGCCATGGTTGCAATGTCGCGGGCCTCCCCTGTGTAGTTCAGCATGACATAGGGGGTCATGCCTGGAACGATGCTGTAACAGTAGGCGCCGCCCAGTTTGCCTGCGCGTGTTGGGGCGTCGATGTGTCGGTCGCGGAACACTTGCTCGGCCAAATCAGCCAGGCGAGGAGAAAAGCCTCGATAGGCGTCGAGCACCATCCTGACGGCATCGGCATACTTGTACTGCTTTGTCTCTGTCCGGTGTGGCGCGTAGAGATGATATCGGCTCATCGACTTGATCTTGCAGATCTTGGCCTTCAATTTGAAATAGGTCTGAAAGATCTCGGCGTTTTTCGCACAGGACGTGAGGAGGACGTCGACGGCTTGGTCCGGGACATCGTTGCTGAGGTTTCGACTGGCGATGGGGGAAGGAAAGCGGCGGAGTCCGAGGTTTTCGGATTTCAGATCGTTCACCAGCGTTTTGTAGATCTCCCCCAGTACGTCGCGTTGGGTTGCAAAGACACGATAGAGCTCTTGATAGGCGGCCTCACGGACAGGCGTCTTTGGGTGTCGCACATAGGTCATCAGCTCTTCACGATTGACCGTCTTTTTCTTTCCGCTGACGGTCATGGTAAACGTGAATGCGTTTGTCACTAAATCGTAGAGAGTGTGGACGGCGCTTCGGCCAGTCACGTTTTTGAGGTTCAGGATCTTTTCTTCCGGTTCGGACAGCGTGTGTGGCTTGAAGTGTCGGATGGTTTCCAAGTGATAACGCAGGTCACCCGCGTCGGCCATCAGGCGTGCCGCATTGGCGTCGTCCACGCTTTGCCACCAGAGTTCAAAAAAAAGTAGGCGATTGGTGAGACCGGTCAGCTGCTCTTCTACCCTTGTCTTGATAGAGCGTATTTCGGCGTTTTTCGTATTCTCAGAGAACCGCAAATAGGCGTAGGCTCCGAGCCGTGAGGCACCTCGTGTGATCTCCTCGCTGAGATGGAGCAGTCCAAGCAGATTTTGGCTCGATATGGAAGAGGTCAGTGTCGATCGTGCTGCTTCCATCTTTGCAACTTTTGACTCCAGATCTGCCAACTGGCTGTCGATATCGGTCACTGGGTTCTTGACCAGCTGGGTCAGGTCCCATCGGTCCGGAAATGTCACAGGCCTGCGCTTCTTAATACGTTGCGTTGTGGATGTTCTGGCCATTGGTACTCCTTCTATACAGGGGACGAATAAGGGTCGATCATACCATCGGCGAGATTCGGGAAAAGAGAAAAAGATCAGACTGCTGGTCGAACAGGGCCGATTGCATTGACGGATGCGTCGAGAATATGACAGGGTTTTGATGCTGTGGCCATGACAGAGCAAGAAATCAATCGCGCAGTTCAATATGTGACGGCCAGAACGTCTTATGGGAAAGACCTGGTTGCCGAAATCTTGAACACTGGCTTGGGTGAACTTATGACATTGGCCACGCAGTCTAGTCGACATTTTGACCGGGACACGCTCTTGGAGTATGTGTCGCAATGGACCATCAAGCGGACGGGTCAGCCGGAACCGCTGGTCCGTGAAGTGTTGAGTTGCGCCGGACGATGGTTGGATGATGTCTATGATGAAGTGGCCAAGCGGCATCCGGAGGCGTTCGGGCAGGGGACCAACGAAGAGGGTGGTTCAGAGGTGGCCTAAGTCATGGGACGGTTTCGCCCGAGAAAGTCTTTCAGGCTAACCGCGCCTCTACGAGGAGGTTCTCCGGAACCATTCCCAGCCTGGAAACGGGAAGAAGAAGGCCTTTCTCGCGAGCTGCACGATCGGTGGGATACCCTTCATCGGCACTGTTTCGATCAATCAAGTCATCTACGCTTGAGCCGTCTCATCCGGCGACTCACGCATGCCGACTACGGGGTGCGAGAATCGGCACTTGCCGAGGTAGAACTGGCCACCCAGTTGATTCGAGTCGGGGTTCACGTCACCTTCTTGCCCGAATCGCGCGCGCGGACGGCGGATCTTGAGTGCCGCGCTGGATGTGAACGGTTTTTTGTCGAAGTGACCGCCATGGTAGGGTCCGCGGAACGGCAGCGATTGCCGTTGCGCGGGATCGATCTCGACGAGGCTATTGGTCAGGAAGAAGATCGCGGCGTCATCCTCATTCATCGAATTCTGGCGCGCATTCGCCAGAAGGCCAAGCAACTTGCCGACTACTGTGACCCGGTTCTTCTTGGGATCTCGATTCCACGGGCCGATCTGCGAGGCGACCGAGCGACCAGGCCGGAAGCGATCTGGTTGGACCTGAAGATGCTGGCCGGGACGGTGACGGTATTGTTGACGAGTCTTCGTTCGATCAGCGCCGTGATGATTTCCTTGTGGGATATTGAGTCCTTGCCGTCGAAAGCCGCGACCAGATTGGCCAATGTGGAATTGGTGGAGCGTCCACGGCATCAGAAAACCCAGCCAAGAGTACGGTTGTTGATTCAGAACCCGGCTGCCTTGGTTGGTCTAAACGAATACCAAGAGAGTATCGTTCGACAAATAATTTAGTTCACTGAAGCTGGAATATACGCGACGAAGTATAAATGACTTCAAGAGTTCAAGCCCATGGGAGGCAAAAGAGTTCGGGAAGAGAGATTCTGTCTTTGGCTGTTCCTTACATAGAACGCTTGCCTCAGTCTCTTGGATCCAATAGCCAGCACTGCGTGCTGTTTCTTGCTGCTGATGCGACATCACTTGCTGATGACAAGCTCTTTTCACTTGTGAACTGGGTCGTGGATCAAGGTGCTGTGTATGTGTGTGTATGGGGGCCAGGCTGTGAGCGGGTACATGATGTGATCGATGAAACCATAGTTGAAGCCAGCGTCAAGTTGGGTCAGATGGAAACGGATGAAACGATCATCATCACCACTTGGTATGATGACGAAAGTCTTGAAGAAGCATTGTGGTTTGTCTTAAATAACGCGATACCGGCAAGCGCTTACTTTGAGTCTTGCAGTGCTGTCGTTGCGGTCTCTATTGGAAACGAGCAGTGGGGGACAAGGATATCAGCATACTTCTCTGATCCAGAGAGGCTATCATAGTGATGCTCTCATCATCTCCAAACTCTTCGTCACCATCGCAGCGCCGTTTTTGGTTGAGACCTCAGTACCAGGGAGCTGGAACCCTATTCTACCCAGATGAGGGTGAAGGCCAGTTTCTCTGCCGCCTCGCGCTGCCTGACATCGGCTGTGACGAAGGGGATGGCCAGACCTGAGGCAGCCTGGAAGGTGAGTGCTGACGCGACGTGCAGGGCGTCGAGAGTTCTCAAACCGGTTCTTTGCACCAATTCCTCGGCCTGGCTGAGCACGAGCGCACCCATTTCCACCAATTCCCAATAGGCGCGGTCTTTGTGGAGTCGCGATCGGATGGCAAGGAAGTCTCGTTGTGTCAGTTCACCGGCGGTTCGTCGCCGACTCAGTGCCGAGAGGACTTCAACCGGCGCGATGACGGAGGAGAGAAACCGATACTTGTGAAGCAGCCGCCGCGCAGTCATGGACCCTTCCTCCTTAATATACCGTTTCACCAACACGCTGCTGTCAAAGTAGGCCCAGCGTGTCGTTGTCACCGTTCATCCCGTTCCTCGCGAATCGTTCGCGACACCGGCGTGCCACGCACAGATCGTGGTGTCCAGGAAGGAAGTGCTCGCTCCTTTTCCGCGGGACGCAGCACCCCAGCCGATTCCAGTCTCTGGATCACGGAGCGGGTGTCGTCAGTCCTTCGGACCAGTTTAAGCACAGCCAGTGGCTTGCCCCGTTCCGTCAGCAGCACTTCCTGACCACCCCTGACGGCTTTCATCAGTTGAGAAAATTTTTGATTGGCGGCGCGTAGACCGATCTGCATGGTGGGGAATCTCCATAATGTAGTGACATCACTACTGTATGCGAAGAAGCAACAGGCTGTCAACCGGTCTTGTCAAACAACCACGAGCGGCGAATCAGATATGGGCGAGGGGAACAAGTCAACGGGTTAGTGCGTCAGCGCAGTGCCGGAGGCAGTCACAAATGAACAAGTCGCGTGAAACGGGGGCAGCAGTGGGAGCTTGGAGGCTTCAGGCCGGGAGCCCGCTCTTCAGCATCTCCAGATTCTTCGTCACCATCGCATCGCCGTTCTTGGTTGAGACCTCGATGCCCGTCGCGCAGATGGCCCGACACTCGTCGATCCGGGTCAGTTTGTGGAGGGACTGCGCCAGTGCGAAGTAGGCGGCTGAGTAGGTGGGTTTCACGGTGATGCATTGCTGCAAGGCTTTCGCCGCTTCTTCAAAGTTTCCATCATCCATATAGGCTTTCCCCAACCCAAACCAGGCTACATCGTCGTTCGGATCGATGGCGAGGACTTTCTTGAGCGGTCCGATTCTTGGATTCGGCATGGTTTCCCTCCGTGTGAAGACGATAGCAGCGCCGCTGGTACATTGTCTATGAACTTTCTTGCGTGCTAATCTGACGGCATATCAGTTGTACGTTTCACCTTTTACGTCTCACGTTTTGCGACGTCGTCATGGGAAGAACCGGTCTCGTTTATCATCCTGCCTATCTTGAGCATGACATGGGACCGGGACATCCGGAATCACCCAACAGGCTTCGTGCCATCATGCAACGGTTGGAAGAGAGCGGAACTGCCGCTCAGCTGACTCGCATCGAGCCCCGACGAGCGGAAGACGAATGGATCACGCAGATTCATTCGCCGAACTATGTGGCGTTGCTGAATCAGCATGTGCCCACAAACGGCCGCGTGTCACTCGATCCCGATACCTCCATGTCTCCGGGCTCATTGCATGCTGCCTACTTGGCGGCAGGCGGTGCCTTGGCGGCGGTCGATGCGATCATGGCCCATCAAGTAGACCAGGCGTTCTGCGCGGTGAGGCCTCCAGGGCACCATGCCGAAGCCGGGCGAGCGATGGGGTTCTGTCTCTTCAATAATGTGGCGATTGCCGCGCGCTATGTCCAAAAGAAATATGGGCTCGCCAGAGTACTGATTGTTGATTGGGATGTGCATCACGGCAACGGAACACAGCATAGTTTTGAGGAGGATCTTTCGGTCCTCTTTTTCAGCACGCATCAGTATCCACATTATCCTGGCACTGGTCGCGGAACCGAGCGAGGCAAGGGAACGGGGGAAGGATTCACCCTCAATGTGCCCATGGAAGCTGGGGAAGGAGACGAGGAGTATCACGCGATTTTCATCAAGTCGCTTGTGCCAGCTGCCGATGAATTCAAGCCAGAGTTTGTCATCATCTCAGCGGGATTCGATGCCCACAAGGACGATCCGTTGGCCAGCATGGGACTGACGGAAGCTGGATACACGGATCTGACACACATTGTTGTTGGGATTGCCAAGCGCCATGCCAAGGGCCGCATTCTGTCGTCACTCGAAGGTGGTTACAATCTCACTGCATTGGCCCACTCCGTGGATGCCCATCTCAAGGCATTAGTAGGATGTTGAAAACGTCTTCCAGCGTCGTTCTCGCATCGCTCAGAGGCTCAACGTACCGAAGCGTACGCTTCACCTCCTCGCTCGCTGCGGCCTTGCTGGAAGGCCGTTTTGAACATCCTACGGACTGTTTTCTGACTCGAGTGACTCAGGCGCTGCTGGATCATAAAGGAAAGACATCGTGAACCATCCATTCTTGATTGACACTGACACACTTCATCAGCAATTAGGCCGGACCGGGCTGGTCGTCATTGACGTTCGTGGCAGAGCAGCCTATGAGTTCGGCGGCCATATTCCTGGAGCGGTCCATTCGACCTGGCATGAATACAGTGACCCCAAGGCGGTGGCGAAGGGACTACTCAATCCAGACCTTGGCCAGATCGAGCACATCCTTCGTCGTCTTGGAATCAATCAAGACAGCGACGTCGTCATTTACTCGAACCCATTTGACAATTGGGGCGATGAGGGGCGGATGTTTTGGATGTTGGAGTATCTAGGTCATCGGCGCCTCCGTATACTCGATGGGGGATGGGTGAAGTGGACGACAGAGAAGCGGCCCTTTGAGCATGGGCCGGTGTCGTCAGCGATGGGGAACTTTACGGCGCGTCCGGTGCCGGCGTTGATGATGGTGAAAGACGATCTGAAAACGATCGTGGACATGCCCCATCCGCAGACGGCCATTCTGGATGCCCGGAGTGTTGAAGAATATCTTGGGAAAGAAGTATCGGGGATTCCACGGCCAGGGCATATTCCGTCAGCCATTCATCTGGCGTGGAACGGATTTTTAAACAAGGATGCCACGATCAAAGATGTCACGGTCATTACGGAGCTGCTGCAGGCGAAGGGGATTCATCCCAATCAGGAGGTGATTTGCTATTGTACCGGAGGCGTGCGATCGGCCTGGCTGTACTTTATTCTCAAGTTGGTAGGGTATCAACACGTCAGTAACTATCCGGGATCATGGTGGGAGTGGAGTCGGGACTTTGCTGCCCCAGTTGAGAAGGATTTGCAGGCGCTCCAGAAGGTGCTTGGATTTTCCGCAGCCCCGCCATCTTCTTGACAGGTGCGAGAGACGCTGTGTAAGGTGAATTTATATGTATTGTTAGAATCTGAACAACGAATCTTCATCCATCAAGGAGGTAGCCATGATGAGAAGAATTCTTGGTACGGCATTGGTGGTGTTCGGAGGCGGTCTGTTGCTGGGGATGCCGTTGTTGAATGGCGTTGCACAGGCCGGAGATAAGCATGTCGCGGAAGCAGTGGAACATGCGAGGGGTGCTGCGTCGCACGGCAAAGAAGGGCATGCCGACGCCTGTGTGCAGCATGCGGAAGAGGCGCTGAAGCATGCCACAGCTGCGGGTGGGAAAAACCCGCATTTGCTTGAAGGGGTGAAACATCTCACGGAAGCGGTCAAGCATGGCAAAGCCGGACATGCAGAGGCCTGTACGGAGCACGCTGAGGGGGGAGCCACGCATTTGGCTGAAGTGAAGTAACGTCAATAGCTGATAGGTATCAGCTGACAGCTGTGAGTTGGAGCGGGTAGGGCGAGGGGCCCTACCCGTTCTTTTATGAAACGGAGCGTGCTGTGCGAGTTGGGTATTATCAGTTTGATCCACAGTTCGGCGAAGTCGCCGCGAATCTTGATGTCGTGGCGGCGAAGCTGGAGCAGGCGGATGCCGATCTTCTCGTACTCCCGGAGTTATTCGCGTCGGGCTATCAGTTTGTTTCTCGTGAGGAAGCACAGCGTCTCGCCGAGCCGGTTCCGGATGGACCGACGGTTCGTCGACTGATTGATATCGCAAAACGACGCAAAATGCATCTTGTGGCAGGACTGCCAGAGCGCTCAGGATCAGCCTGTTATAACTCCGCTGTGGTGGTGGGCCCCTCGGGGTTTCTCGGGTGTTATCGGAAAACCCATCTGTTTTACGAAGAGACCCAGTTCTTCACGCCAGGTGATTCCGGGTTTTTGGTGTGGGATATCGGCGTGGCCAAGATCGGTCTCATGATCTGTTTCGATTGGTACTATCCGGAGGCTGCCCGGACATTGGCGATACAGGGTGCCGAGATCATTTGTCATCCCTCCAACCTCGTCTTGCCGAACTGTCCAGATTCGATGCCCGTTCGGTGCCTGGAGAATCGTGTGTTTGCTGTGACGTGCAATCGCATCGGTCGAGAGGCCCGCGGCGGGAAGGATCCCTTGACCTATATCGGCCAGAGTGAAATCGTCACACCGCAAGGCGTGATCACACAGAGAGCGGCTCGTGACAAGGAAGAACTGACCATTATTGAGATCGATCCGGCTGAAGCCCGCAACAAGAGTCTCAACCGCTACAACGATCTGCTTCGTGACCGGCGTACGTCCCTGTATAAGTTGTAACCCTTCTCGCATGCCTTCTGCTCGGAGACGTTCAGGGCTTGCGCAAGTTACATGAGCAGGGTAGGATTTCGCTCATGAGTACGGAACTCCGAAAGGGTATTTTTTTGATCGCCGCTCCAGCCCTGCGAGACCCAAACTTTCGCCAGGCCGTGGTGTTGCTGTGCGAACATGGGCCGGAGGGTGCACTTGGTGTCATTGTGAATCGGCCGACCGCTATGTCGATTTCTGAGGCACTGCCCCAGATTCCAGTTATTGAAGGCGCAGGGCATGTGCTCTATACCGGTGGGCCCGTCCAAACTAATCAGGTGATGTTGCTGTACCGGGGTGACCAGTTCCCGGACAATGCTCACCATGTGTTTGATGGTGTCTGCCTTGGTGGAGATATTGGGATGGTCGAACGGATTCTCACAGCTGACGGCACCAAAGAGTTCTTCAGGGCGTACCTTGGCTATTCCGGATGGGGACCAGGCCAGCTGGAAGGCGAGATGAAAACCGGTTCGTGGATTACCCTCCCTGCCGATCCGCAGGCGGTCTTTGAAAAGGATCCGACGCGTGTGTGGGGAGATATCTTGTGCACGCTGGGCAAAGCCTATCAACCCTACGCCGAGATGCCGTTCGATCCTTCCTGCAACTGACCACTCTTGAACGATTTTTGGTTCACATCGAGCACCGACTCATTGAACGTGACTGCACCGGATGGTAGGGTCTACAGACTCTGATCGTCTGTGGCGGGTTCTCTGCCCGCGGTATCCCGGATGGTGAGTGAGATGGTCGTTTGTGTACAAGGGGAATTCCGCAAGGGCATCATGCAGACGACTGGGAAAGAATGGTCGTCATATTGGTTCGGGAGGGAATCGACGTGAGTGAGCCGGATGTCGCACAATCAGGTTCTGAAGCCTTTTTGAGAAAGTTGCACGAACGGCCGCATCAGCCGATCAGTGAGTGGCTTCGCGCGCCCGCCCACGTGCAGTACGAAGCGTTTCGCATGTCCGATCCCCCCACGCAACGCCCGGCCAGCCGAGCGGAGTTTCAATCGCTACTGGAGCGGTTCAACGTTTCTGAGGAACGGATCGAGCTCCGAGACAATTTTGGCTATGGCGTCAAGGAAGCCGAGAATGGAGAGCGACTCATTCTCATCTGGCAGGCCCATACGGAATACTACAACTACCAATTTTGGCATGTGCCCTCCTCTACGAATAGCGCCGTGACCTTTGGCCCGCTCACGTTTCCAGCCGACCCGGTGTCGTTGGCTCCCCTTGGTTCGGTCGTCTGTCGTCTGGATATTGTCCTGCGAACGGGTGCGCTGCCTTCCCGGGATGAAGTGCGGGGTCAGTTGCCGGGGCCTGTGTTGTACGGCAGCCGGATCTTCAATGAGCAGGCAGTCGCCGTCACCAGCTTTACGCCGGACGGCCACGGGCGAGAACGATATTGGGTGAGCGTCGGCTCGTTGCAGGGCGACCATTCGCGGTTGAAAGACATCGTGGATGCAATCGTGCGGATCGAAACATACTACCATCTCCTGCTGATGCAGAAGCCGCTCTTCTCCGCCGCGATTGATCAAGTCTATAAGTTTGAGCAGGTGCACCTCAAACAACGCGAGATCATTACAGGGCATATCGGGCACGCAAATTCGGAGACGTTGCAGCGATGGTTGAACAGTCTCACGCAAGACTTGCTGAAGACCAATCGTATGGCCGGCAAGCTGCACTTCGAACTGTCGGCTTCGATTCCCTACGATAAGATTGTGCACACCACATTGGCGTCCCTCGCCGAACAACCCACCGCCTCCTACCGTCCCATCTCCGACTATGTGTTGGGAGGTATTACCGGTGTGGCGGAAGGGTATCAACAACTCTTGCGCCGGATCGACACGCTCCGCGGCGGATTCGAAGGCATCATTGCGATTATTCGCACCCGTATCGACTTGATTGTGGAGTCACAAAATCTCACGCTCCTCCAGAGCGTCGACAAGACGACGAAGAGCCAAGTGATCCTGCAGCATACGGTTGAGGGATTGTCGGTCATCGTCATCGCTTATTATCTGGCCGGTCTGGCGGGATATATCTTCAAGGGGCTCTACGAGCTTGGCTGGATTGGCAACGCCAATGTGGCTTCGGCAATTTTTGTTCCTATCGCCATTGGACTCGCCTTTGCCGTGACGTCTTTCAGCAAGAAGTATCTGCACAAGAGGCTTGCTGGCGATGATCTGCCGCCAGTAGTCGGTACGTCGTCGGAATCACCAGGCCCGTCTGATACGAAACTTTGATCGCTCTGTGTCAGAGTGCGATTCTTGTGGTGCGCACAGAGTCAGTCTCTGTAAGGGACCGTTGGTGTGTGATGTGGTCACGTTGCCACCAATCTAGGTCACTGTTCTGCAGAGTTTGCGGTTCTATCGTGCCGATCCAAATAGTCACCGAGCGACGGAATAATCACTGGTGCACGGTCGCATCGCAGCTCGTGCACCCATCAACCGCCAGATTTCGGTTTCCTCCGCAGACGTTCGAGTTTGGCTTCAGCCGCAGCAATGGACAGAGTCTCCGTAGCAGGTGCTTTTGATCTTCGTTTGGGACGATGTGAGCGTAATCCCCGTTCTTTCTTGTTGATTGCCTCTCCTCGTTCGGGGAGCTGATCCACATACATCAGCAAGGCTTCCTGGGAATCACCGAGCGGCGGCTCCTTCAAAGCTCGCAGACCTCTCGTTTGGGGTGGCGTCTTGGCGGTCAATCGTTCTGGTGTGTCGGTTCTTGGCGCGCTGAGCTTTGTCAGTTCATCGGCAAAACTGTTTGCCCGTTTGTTTCCGGCACTAGCGTGCATGCGTTGGCCCAAAGGCTCCAGGTCCCATTTATCGCACAGATAGCGCAAAAGACTTGTGTGGTCGAAGACGGTCTTGATGACACCGTTGTTGATCCACGGTGAGACAAGAATGGTCGGCACACGCACGCCCAGCCGGTCGAAGGTCCAGTTTGCGGTGTGATCATCAGGCGCCACCGTTTCCGGCGGTGCGACATGGTCATAAAAGCCCCCGTGCTCGTCGTACGTCACGATCAACAGCGTTGAATTCCATAGGTTCTCGTTGCTCCGAATCGCGTTGTACACGCTAGCCAGGAGACGCTCACCATGCCTGACGTCGGTGGGAGGGTGCTGGTCATTTTCCATAGCCCCGAAATAACGCGGCTCAATGAAGGCATACTGGGGAAAATCCGAATGATCACCTGCCGCCAATTCAAAGAAGTCATCCATCCCGTCGTACCCTCGGAAGGTCAGGAATCGGGTGAGCAATTGAGTGAGCACGATGCTTTGCGGAATGCTCTCATGGAAGATGGTCCAATCGATGTCGGCGTCTGACAAACGATCAAAAATCGTGTCTTGATAGTAGATCCGCATCGCCAACGGATTCGATTTCGAGGGCATCTCGGTATGGCCGAGGCAAGTTCCGCTATGTGCAAAAAACCGGTTTTGCCAGGTTGGTCCGGGCATCGAAGCGAACCAGTGATCACAGACGGCAAAATTGCGAGCCAGACCGTGTAATACAGGAAGGCTGTCATCTTCCGGCCTGTCGCCAAAGGGGAAATAGGCCATTACCTGATCAAGTTCCGCATCGGACGCGTCTTGGTAGCGCTCGACATAGGATGCAACGAACCTCGACATCGGTTTGGCAGCGGGACCGATTTGTTCCAACGTGCCGTCAAGCGTATGGTTGGGATCGCGCTGAACGACCCAGTCCGCGATGGGTTGCTGACGTACGATGGTCCCGTTCGGTGCGGTATTACTTGCGGGGCGGTTTGGCTGGACGCCTTCGACCATGGGATCGATCTTTGTCATGTCCCCGAGCATGTGGTCAAACGATCGGTTCTCCAACATCAAGACGACGACATGTTTGATCGGGTCACGATCGTCCATCGCGCGGGCCGTAATCGTTTTCGCCTTGCGTCGACGCAAGAGCGCTTGATGGGTGGCTTCGCGGCTGGACGTGGCCTGTGTGTGTTTGCGCAAATAACCGCGGCCGTACTTCACCGCGGCTTTCATCGCCAATCGCTTGCTGGCTTGGGTATCATGTGGAGGGGTCCACTGTTCATGCCTGCGGGTCTGGGGGTTGAAGAAGCCGATATACCCACCAGGCGCGACGCCAAACGAGGCGAGCCCCTTACCTTTAGTGAGCATCCCTAAAAAGTCGTTGCGACCGCCTTCTTGCTCTTCTTTCGTGAAATAGAGCGGGAGCACGAAGTTTGACACCTCGATTCCGTCGACGTGGTAGGTTTGCGATTGAACGGCATCGCACATCTCAAACCAATGAAAGACTTCGAGAGTCGGCTTTGCAGGATGTGGCCCCTGGATGAGTAAGTTCACCTGCGCATCCGCCAGTAACTCGAGTGCTTCATGTGACAGGGTAACGCTCCACTGTTCGCCAAGTTTCTTCGAGAGCTCCATGAAGACAAAGCCATAAGGAATGCCGCGCGCATTGGTATCGTGATAGCCGAGGGCCTCCTCAACGTTCGGCTGATCCCAAAGATAAATGATCGCGTCGCCCCGCAGGTCCAAGAGCGATTCCTTGTCCGGTCGCTTGCCGACCTTCCCTTCAAGACGTAGGGTGGCACCGAAGCTCCAGTAGGGTTCGAAGTCTTCGCGGACTTGACGGTTGATCGCGCGAATGACCCGTTGCAGATCACGATCAGAAATCGTACGGGACCGGTTGACGATAGAAATAATCATGGCAGACCTCCAATCGCTTGGTGGACCATGGCCTTGGCACTATTCTGTATGGCTTGGTGTGTTCAATGAGCAGTGGATCATTTTGTCACTCAGGTCACCATACTGAAATTAGGCTACGAAAACCAAGCGGAAAAGGGAGGATACTGATAGTGGTTATTCTGATGGGATGACAAGACTGCTGTTAGCAGTTTTGGTGTGAAGTGGCTGATCTCATGGCCTCTGCCAGAAATCGCCCGGTATGAGATGTCTCAATCTTCGCCACCTGTTCCGGACGGCCTTCGGCCACGATCTGTCCCCCCGCTGCGCCGCCTTCTGGGCCGAGGTCGATGATCCAATCGGCAGATTTGATCACGTCAAGATTATGTTCGACCACAATCAACGTGTTGCCGGCGTTCACCAGTTTGTGGAGGACGGTGAGGAGCTTCTTGATGTCCTCGAAATGCAGGCCGGTGGTGGGCTCATCCATAATGTAGAGTACATCCTTGGCTGAAGAGTCTTTCAACTCAGCTGCAATCTTGAGCCGTTGGGCTTCACCGCCGGAGAGTGTCGTAGCAGACTGACCAAGCCGCAAATAGCCCAGGCCAATCGAGGTCAGGAGGTGCAGTTTTTCTTGCAGTTTCAAGGTTCCGTTGAAAAACGAGAGGGCTTCTTCTACCGTCATACTGAGCACCTCAGAGATGTTTTTCCCACGGTAGCGGATGTTTAAGATCTCCAACTTGAAGCGTTTGCCTTCACAGACTTCGCAGGGCGCATAGATATCCTCAAAGAAGTACATCTCTAGTTTCTCTACTCCGCTGCCTTCGCACCGCTCGCAGCGACCACCGGCGGCATTGAAGGAAAAGTGCCCCGGCGTGAGGCCCTGCTGTTGGGCTGCTCGTTCAGCAGCAAAGAGCTGACGGATCTCATCGAACGCTTTGAGATAGGTGATGGGATTCGAACGAGGGGTGCGGCCGATCGGCTGTTGATCGATCAGGCGGATGCCTTTGAGATGCTCGATGCCTTTGATCGCCTTGAACCGTCCCATGGGTAGAGACTCCACGCGAAAGGCTCTGGCCACGGCCCGATAGAGGGTTTCTTCGACCAGTGTGCTTTTACCTGAACCGGACACGCCAGTGATACAGATCAGCATGCCAAGGGGGATGCGAATAGAGAGATCTTTCAGGTTGTGCTCCGTCGCCCCCGCGAGCACCAGCATCTTGCCGTTTCCATCTCGGCGTGAGTGAGGTTGTGGGATCGTCTCTTCGCCGCGCAAGTATCGGGCAGTGGTTGCGCGGCGGTTGTGGATAAATTCTTTCGTGGGTGCCGCACAGACGATCTCCCCACCCTTTTCTCCAGACTGGGGGCCTAGCTCGATGAGAAAATCGGCTGACTCGATCATGTGGCGGTCATGCTCGACGACCACAACCGTATTTCCACTCGCTGCGAGATCACGGAGGATGCCGGCCAAGAGATCCGTATCTCTCGCATGCAGGCCGATGGTCGGTTCATCGAGCACGTAGAGCGTGCCGACGAGTCGAGAGCCCAGCTGATTGGCCAGCGCGACTCGCTGCGCCTCACCGCCGGAGAGAGTTTTTGTTTGCCGATTGAGCGTCAGGTACCCAAGGCCGACGCGTTGGAGAAATTCAAGTTTGGCTTTGAGCTGTCGGAGGATATCCGACGCGATCTCTTGTTCGGATTGGCGCAAGGGCAGGAAGTTCACCCATTTTGCAAGACTCTCCACAGTTCGTTCGGTGATCTCGTGAATATCGTTGCCGGCGAGCTTGACAAAGCGGGCCTCAGGCTTCAGGCGGCTGCCGTGGCAGATGGGACAGTCGAAGGGGGTGCGATAGCGGCTGAGGAACACGCGCACATGCATTTTGTAGCGCTTCCCTTCGAGGTACTCGAAGAAATCGTTGATGCCGTCGAATGATTTCTCCCCCTCCCAGAGCAATCGTTGGGCTTCCGTGGGCAGTGACTTGAACGGGATCGTGCTATCGACTCCTTTCTTTTTCATCACCTGCAGCATCTGTTTCTGCCACCAGGTCGTGCTGGGTTTGCTCCAGGGTTCGACGGCTCCATCGGCTAGAGATTTGGTCTGGTCGGGAATAACCAATTCCGGATCATATCGCAGCACATTGCCGAACCCTTTGCATTCAGGACAGGCGCCGAGCGGATGGTTGAATGAAAAAAGAATCGGACGGAGAGGTTCGAACGTACGTCCGCAGCCCTGACAGAGAAATCTCGTACTGTAGGACTGCCGTCCATGGTCGATGATGTCGACGGAGCAGCGGCCCTCTCCCTCACGAAACGCCGTTTCGATTGCCTCGACAAGTCGAGTGCGGTTGTCTTCTCGGATCACAAGACGATCCAGAACGATATGGAGGGATTGAGACTTGTGGAGACGAAGTTGCCCGATCTCATGTAGGTCTATCACATCGTCTTGCGTTTTGATCCTAGTGAAGCCGCGGGTCAGGAGTGACTGGATAAACGCTGCTTCTGCTTTGGCGGAAGGGGTCGCAATGGGGAAGAGCACCATCGCTCGGGTGTCTGGCCAGCGAGTTAGTAGATCATCAACTACCGTGTTGGGCTGAAACGAACGGCCTTCTTGCTTACAATCTGGACAAGTCGGTTTGCCGATCTTGGCGAAGAGCAGTCGGAGCAGGTCGGCAATCTCGGTCGTGGTGCCGACTGTCGAGCGAGCCGTCCGCACCTGATTCTTCTGCTCAATCGCAATGGCTGGGCGCACGTTGATCAGCCGATCCACATCCGGGCGAGCGACTTTGTCGAGAAACATGCGGGCATAGGTGGAGAGTGATTCAACGTAGCGCCATTGGCCTTCGGCAAAGATCGTGTCGAACGCAAGGGAGGATTTTCCTGACCCAGAGACACCAGTAATGGCCGTAACCTGATTATGGGGAATCTGCAGCGAGACGTTCTTGAGGTTGTTTTGCCGAGCACCCTCAATGATGAGGTGATCAGTCGACGGGTTGGGGTTCAGAGGGTTCGGCACAGCGGGGGTTCCCCTTGGTGAACGACTGAGCATCGTAGCAACAGTTGGAGATTGGTTCAACGAGGGAACAGCGTCCCTAAAAAAGAAAAGCCCGTTCATGCTGAGCATGTCGAAGCATGAGCCCTTCGATCCACGCAGGACAGCTCAACCGAAGGGTTGTCTTTGTCCGGAGAAAATGTAGAATGCGCCACTTAAGACTCCGTACTCAGCACTGAGATGTGTATGGCTGATCGACCACCCAATCAGTTCGATGTCTTTCTGAGCTATCACTGGCGTGACCATGCGCAGGTGGAAACGCTCGCGAAACGGTTGCACGAGCAGCAGCTCACGGTGTTTCTTGACCGGTGGTATTTGGCGCCGGGGCAATCCTGGCCGAAGGCCTTGGAGTCCACCCTCTCACAATGTCGATCCGTGGCCATCTGTGTTGGCCAAGGCGAGATGGGGCCGTGGCA